>JAVFAO010000463.1:0-5268 GCA_034002465.1 Myxococcota bacterium | reverse complement strand
CACCAGAGCTCCGAGCAGAGCTCCTTTGTCTTCAACGAATTGGAGACCCAGGGCTGTTGGCAGGTCTCGTCGTCCCTTGCTGGGTGGTTTGTCTGCATCGTCGAGGACGTGATCTACGACGACTGCACCCTAGAGGGTGACACGTACAGTTGTGTGGGATTGGGCACGCCAGCGCAGTTGCAGACCGATGACAGCGGCTCGACTGGCGACCCCAAACAGGAGAACGTGCCGCTTCCCGCCAAGACTCCGCCACTCGCGCTCCTCGCAGCGGCGACCAAAGCCGGTGCGAGTGCGGCCGCAGCGGCCGCTGGAAAGCTGGGTGATCCGGTGCAGCTCTCGAGTGGCGAGCTCGTGCACTCGACGATCGATCTTGCCCTTCCGTCGAGCGAGTACCCGATCCGCTTCGAGCGCAACTATCGCTCGGCGGGCGTGCAGAGCAGTCGTCTGGGGCGCAACTGGCAGCATGTCTTCGAAGAGCGCCTCGAGGTGGTGGACAACGACTTTCGCAACAACGCGTTTCCACAACGTTGCTACGATTGGTTGCCTTGGGTGCACTGCATCTACCACCACCGTGGGGACGGCGGCGGCAACCTCTACCTGCTCGACACCAGCGGTGTGGGGGCGCCCAACACCTTCATCTCCGACTGGAGCGGGCTCGGGATCCTGCGCGCCCGTATACGTCGGGATGCTGGCGAGCAGCAGAGCTGGGCCTATGCCTTGCGGCTGCCCACAGGCGAGCTGAGCGAGTTCGATGCTCATGGACGGTTGCGTCGCAAGCTCGATCAGCAGGGGCACGAGCTCGTCTACGAATACGAGTCAGAGGAGGCCGATGCGGCCTTGCTGCGGGTGCTTGACGACCGTGGTCACGGCTTTCGCTTCGAATACGGGCTCTGGGGGCTGCTGACAGCGGTGGAAGACGTCGTGTTGCCGGGTGCCAGCGGTCGGCGTGTGGAGTTTTGCTACGACTTGGCGCTGCTTCCGCGCTACGGCGAGTTTGCAGACGACCTCGACGGCTTGCTCGCCTACTTGGGCCTCGACGCGTCGGAGCGCTGTTTCCGGCCGACTGCGGCGCTACCAAGCTTCGATGAGCTCTCGGCGATCGTTCGCTTTGGCGCGGTACCACACGCAGCGTCTCGCATCCGCAGCTATCTGCAGCGGCAGTCTGTATACTGGGAGGACATTCCGGCGCCTCTGGAGATGGCCTACCACTACGCGGGCTCGGTGAAGCAGAGCCGACTAGAGCTGCTGCGTTCGCTGGCGGTGCTGCGGGAGGCGCGCTTCGTTCCTCGGCCTGGCAGTGGCAGCGCCCAATTGGCGAGCCGCTACCAGTATTCGGAGCGTCCTTTCGAGCTGGACTTCCAGCTCGAGCTCTCGCAGGCGCGGGGCAATTGGTTCCGCGACCTGGTGGACAGCCTGGGCGGCACCATCGCGGCGTGCTCCGAGGCGTCTTCGGTGCGCACGCTGCGAGGCGAGCGGGAGCTCAATGGCCTGCTTGGCAAGCTGGTGCGGGTCGAGCGGCTGCTGACGCCGGAGGAGCTTGGGCCGACCGGGCCGCTCTCTTCGAGCTCTGCGATTCGGCAAGATGGCGCTGAGTACTGGCTGACTGAGCTAGAGACGCGCTACGACTGGAACCCGAGGTCTGCAGGCTTTGGGCGGGTGTCGGCGCAGCGGCACGGTTCGAGTGACCTGTCGGTGACGACGAGCGCGCCGAGCCCAGGGGACGCCGACTGGTCGAGCCTGCTGCCGCAGTATTCCTTCGCCTATGGTCTAGTGAATGACGACGACTTCTGGTCGGGTGGCGCCGGGCAGTTGATGAGCGCGACGGCGAGCGTTTTGGCTGCGGATGGCCATGCGTTGGCGACGATTGCGCGTCGGCCTGCTGGTTGCCAGGACCTGCGCTGGTCGACGTCCCTGTATGCCAGTGATGGCTGTCGGGACTCCCAGAGCTGTAGCTATGCAGATGCCGAGCGGCTGTTGGCGCACAGGCGCGCGATGCGCTCGCTCTGTGAGGTGGTGCGGACTCAGGAGCGCAGCGGGACGGTGTCGTACCATGGTCTGAACTACCTTGGTCAGGTGCTGGTGGAGCTTCGTCAGAACCCCGATTCAGCGCAGGGCTGGCGGGCGCGGGCCTATCGCTACGACGACTATGGCCAGGTGCTGGAGTGGCAGGACGGGGTGGAGTCCGGAGTTGCGGATGCGGGCTCGACCTTGCTGAGCTATGCCTCGGGTCATCGGCTGGAGCGGGGCAACGTGCTGCGCCTCGAGCGGCGTCCTGGCAGCGCGCGGGGGGCGGCCGAGTTGGTGCAGGGGTCGATGGCGGCGCCGTTGATTTGGCAGTTTGCCTATGAGCCGCTGACGAACCAGGTGGCCTGGGAGCAGAGCCCCAACGGCCAGGTTCACCGACGCTATTTCGAATACGAGGAGGGGGTCCAGGCGTATCGTCGGGCGCTGGGCTCGTTGCAGTGGTTTGCGCCGACGGCGACGGTGGACTTGACGCCGCCGATGCAGGATCTGAATGGCGATGGGCAGCGCTCTTTGGGTCGGGCCTTGGTGGTCCGCGAGGAGTGGAGCTCGCCTGAAGGCCATGCGCAGCCCCGTTGGCGCGAGCTGGTCTACAACACGGCGTCGCAGCTCGTCTCGACGGTGGACGAGTCGGGTCAGCGTCTGACGCTGTCGTATTCTCCGCGCTACGACCTGAGCAGCGATCAGGCCTCCCGAGAAGCGCTGAGCGCTGGTTTCGCCCCGGTGAGCCGCGTGACGGTCTTGCCCGAGCGGGCGGACGCCGAGGAGGGCGGCCCCTTGCTCGAGCAGCAGGAGCAGAGCGTTGGCAGCTATCCCTCGGGCTTCAGCGTCGAGGGTCAGGCACAGCTTCGCTACCTGCGTTCGCCTTGGGACGGTCAGCTCTTGGCCATCGAGCATCAGGCAGAGACGCAGTCCTACAGCACATTTTCGTATGACGGACACGGTCGTTTGGTGGCGAGCACGAACCCGGACGGCTTGGTCCGCAGCTTTGGCTACGACGGCGCGAACGCGCTGCTCTGGTCCTCGAGTGCAGGTGGCTTTGGCTTGCCCTTGTATACGCGACAGTTCTACTCTGCCGAGGGAGAGCTGATGGCGCGCTGTGAGGGGGCTGGCGTTCAGGGTGGATGCGCGCAGTGCTGGTCGAGCCCGTGTTCTGCGCCGCTCTGGGAGCTCGAGCAGCGCCGTGCCTCGGGTGATACCAGTTTCATTCTTCGGAGCGTGGAGCGAGACGGAGAGAACCGGCTGCTTCGTGAGGTGTCTGGGGAAGGACGCTGGGTGGAGTGGAGCTACGACGCGGGTGGCGCGCTGCAGTCTCGTATTCAGCCTTCTTCTGATGGCTATGTGGAGCAGCGTTTCGAGCGCGACGCGAGCGGTCTGCTCTTGTTCGAGCGGCTGCAGTCGCCGTCGAGCAACGAGGTGTTGGCGCGCGGTTTTGGCTACGATGGCTTCGGCCGGATGGTGGGGTCTCGAGACGAGAACGGCGGCCTGCGCCGTTGGCGTTACGCGAGCGATGGTGCGCTGTCCGAGGCGTGGACCGCGTCGAAGCAGGGGGTATTCGAGCAGGGCGTGGTGGCGCATCGGGACGCGGCTGGCTTCGTGTCTTCGTTGGAGCAGCGTTGGAGCGTCGCTTCGAGCCTGCAGACGACGACCCAGCAGATAGCGCGCTCGCAGTCTGGCCGCCCGGTGTGTGTGCTGCACGCCGATGGTCGTCGTCAGTTACTGGGTTGGCACAGCGACGGCAGCCAGGCTTGGGAGGAGTGGTGGCAAGGTGAGCCTGTGGCCTCGCCTGGGGACCTGACGCAGCTCTGTGAGACGGCGAACCTGGAGTGGTTGGAGGGTGAGTATGGGGCCTACGAGCCTGGGGAGCGTCGGGGCTGGCGGCTGACGCGGCGCGGCGCGGAGGTGGAGCAGGCCGAGTACTTCGAGCACGACTGGGGGCACCGGTTGATTGCTGCGGAGCGCCATTTGGGGAGCGAGGAGCTCGCGACTCAGTCGTATGCTTACGATGCCTGGGGCCGTCTCGCTTCGCAGGCTGATGAGTGGGGCACGCTGAGCGTTTACGAATACGATGCGCTGGGCCGTCTGGTCTTGTCTGCTGGCAGCTCGAGCAAGGGCACGAGCTTGGCGGACCTGGTGACGGCCTATGTCTATGATCGTGATGGGCTGCTCATCGAGCTGGAGGATCCGGAAGGCCGCACGAGCCAGTGGCAGTACGACGGGGCGGGGCGGGTGTTGGGGTGGCTGCGTCCCAACGCTCTGGGCGCCGGGCTGCTGCGGACGATGAGCTATGATGGTCTTGGTCGTCTGAGCGAGCTGAGCGAGCAAGGCGAGCATGAGAGCCGGGTCTATGCATGGGGCAGCACGCTGCTCTCGAGTGTATCCTACTCGACTGGGGGTGGTCTGTCATATGCTTACGACGACTTCAACCGTGTCGAAGAGGCCTGGAGGGGCGACAGCTTCGGGACGGTGTATACCACGAGGAGCTATGACGGTCGTGGAGCGTTGCTCAGCGAGTCGACCCAGTGGGGGCAGCATGCGCATGAGGCGTTGTTGTCGTATGACGCGCAGGGGCGCTGGACGGGAGTCTTGGCGAGCGGCGGTGGCGCGGACGCGTTGTCGCTGTCGCTGTCGTGGTCGGGATTACGTGTGGAGACGCTGTCGGCGGCGCGCTCGAGCGGCTTGCCAGCGGTGACGACGGAGCTGAGCTGGGATGGGCCGTTGCTGGTGCAGAGTGAGCAGTGGCTGGGCGATGCTTCGTGGTTGCAGACCGAGAGCGGGCACGATCTTGCGGGTCGCGCGGTGCAGCGGCGTTGGTGGGCGCAGGCTGCGGAGCTGGGCGCGGAGCGGGTGTGGTATGGCCTGGACGATCGTCGGGTGGGTGTGGAGCGGACGCTGCAGGACGTGAGTACGCTGCAGTTGACGTCGTACGATGGCGCAGGGCGTCTGAGCTGGAGCCACGCGTGGACGGGTGCCGATGCCGTGGCGCGGCAGGGCTTCGTGGCGTGGATGGAGGGTTCGGGGGACGCGCTGCCGTCTGGCGGGGTGGAGAGCGCCTGGTCTCGCAGCCCGAACGGGACTTTGCTGGAGCAGTCGTCTGGGAATACGGCGTTGTGGTCGGCGACGCGCTATCCCTCGGGTCCGGGTTTGTCGTCGGTGCAGACGCCGCAGGATGGATTTGCCAGCCTGAGTTGGGACAGCAGGGATCGACTCGAGCGCTTGCCGGTGTCGGGTATGACGCTGAGCTGG
>JAVFAO010000462.1:0-5292 GCA_034002465.1 Myxococcota bacterium | reverse complement strand
CCCATTCTCGATGACGGCACGGTGTATGGGGCCATTGAGCTGTTCAACAAGTTGGAACAGGCCAAGCGCCCAATCGACAAGAAGTCGAAGCCAGGAGGCGGAGACTCGCTGCGAAGGCAGTCCGAAGGGTGCGTGACAGGGATGGGTTGCAACGAGCTGGGGGAACAGGCCGACAGGAAGTTGGGGGAATTGGCCAAGCGCCCAATCGACAAGAAGGTCTCAGCCCAAAGTGAGCCAAAGCTACCCCATCAGCACGCGGGTACTGCAGAGCATGCGAAGGCGGCGGAGGGGGGGATGGAGGGGAGTGTCAGGGAGCGCCCCAAAGAGATAGCCGTCGACACAAGGTTCGAGATGCGCCATCTGCTCGCCCTCTCGCGTCTGGCACGACGTCTCGCGCAGCGTTTCGCCGACCCGACGTAGTCAGCACTCGCGCCCAGCGACCAAATTTTGGCGTCCGTTTCACCTACATAGCGCCCGGTCTTGTGTCTGAGTCCGGCTAGGATATGATAAACGAGCCTGGGACGGCTCGAAGCTCGAGCGAACGCAAACCAGCACCAGAGGTGTACTGATGCACGTGCAATCTTTTTCCAAGCGACTGGCCGCCGGCTGGCCATTGCTCCTTGCGCTGCTCTTCGCCTGCAGCGATCCCGTCAACACTACCCCCGGCGACGACACGTTGGACGACGACGCTGAGATTTCGGATGCCGATCAGCCAGATCCTGGGCCCGACAAGGTCGAGGTCGAGGACAAGGTCGAGGAGCCCGATGAGGGTTGCGACGCAGGGGAAGCGCGCTGCACCGACACCAAGGTGCTTTCGGTTTGCGTTGCTGGGCAGTGGGAAGAGCAGCTCTGCCTCTCTGGTACGGTCTGCAACGAGGCCGAGAGCCGCTGTCAGCAGCCTATCTGCCCTGTCCCTGGTCTTGCGTTCCAATGCGAGAGCGAGACGGTAGAGCGGGTCTGCGAGAGCGATCAGCTCAGCTACACCACGCGAGATTGCGAAGAGGGGCTCAAGTGTGTGGGGGGGCAGTGTGTCAACCAGATCTGCTATCCTGGCCAACGTCGGTGCAAAACAGCCACGGAAATCGAGGAGTGCGACGAGTTCGGGGCGCTGTGGGCGGTGGTTGAGACCTGCACCGGAACCACCCTCTGCGGTGGCGAGCAGTGCCTGGAGCTCTGCGAGGTGAACGCCAAGACGGCGAGTTTCTTGGGTTGTGAGTATTACGCGGTGGACATGGACAACGCCAAGGCTTCACAGGAAGGGGAGCTGGCCACCGATGACATGACCTTTGCCATCACCGTGAGTAACCCCCACCCTCAGCTCAGCGCTACTGTGGTCGTCAACTGGCAAGAGGGCAGCACCCCCAAGAGCATGTCTCGCAACGTGCTCCCAGGCGAGCTCGAGGTCTTCGAGCTGACCTACCCGCTCGACGCGGAGACCGGCGGTTTCTATAACAATTCGGTCTTCTACATTCAGAGCAGCATCCCCGTTACGGCGCACCAGTTCAACCCCCTCAATGGCAACAACGTCTACTCCAACGACGCAACGCTGCTGCTGCCCATCAACGCCTATGGCTTGCAGTACATGGCCCTCAACTACCCAGTCACCCAGACCTTCGACCCCAACACCTACATCGACATCGTGGGCACCGAGAACAACACCTCCTTGACCATCACCAGCCCGGTCGCCCTCCCTGCCACGGGTGGCTTCGGGGCCTTGCCCGCCAACACCCCCACCAACTACACCTTGAACAAGGGGCAGCTCCTGCATCTGCTCAGCTCCTCCACCCAGGGTCACGACATCAGCGGGATGGAGATCGTCGCCAGCGCGCCTGTGGGCGTATTCTCGGGTACCCGTTGCGCCAACATCCCCAATGGCACTCCCTACTGTGATCACATCGAGATGCAGCTCTTCCCAGTAGAGACCTGGGGCAAGGTTTACCACGCCACCAAGTTCTTCCCGCGTGGTACCGAGGACGACGTCTGGCGCATCATCGCAGCTCAGGACAACACCACCGTCGCCCTCGACCCCGCCCAAGGGCCACTCGCTTCTTTCACCCTCGACAAAGGCGAGGTCCGGGAATTTCGCTCCAAGGGCGACTTCGTGGTCACCGGTAGCGGCAAGCTCCTCGTCGGTCAGTTCATGGTGGGCTCTGAGTACCCAGGTGTTCCGCTCGACACGGAAATTCCTGCCATTATTGATGAAACTCTGCCCTGTGATCCCTTGACCTGCACCTGGGCTTACGGTGGGAAGTGTATTCCCCAGGGGTGTGTGCTCGAGTGTGGCTCCACCTGCTCCAGTTACGATGGCATCTGCTCCTCCAACAACTACTGCGCCTTCTACACCGGCGTCGGTGACCCTGCCTTCACCTTGCTCGTGCCCAGCGCCCAGTATCGCCAGGACTACATCGTGCTGACACCACCTGGCTACGAGCGCGACTACCTGAACGTCATCACGCCACGCGGGCGCCTCTTCACCATCGACGCGCAGCTCGTCTCCGATCCGCCCTGGAACCAGTACGCGCCAGTGCCGCTCGGCAACGACTGGGACGTGTACCGTCTGCCCGTCGCCGATGGCGTGCACTCCCTCAGCAGCAACGGTGCCTTCGGTGTGCAGACCTATGGCTACAACCAGAACGTCTCTTACGCCTATCCCGGCGGCCTCAACCTGCTGACCATCAACTAACGTCAGCGTCCGCGGCTGGGACGGTCCCTTCGTGACCAACAGGATACCCCGGTCGGCTGTTGCGATGCCCCGGTCGGCTGTTGCGATGCCCCGGTTGACGTGGGCGATGCTCTGGTTGACGTGGGCGATGCTCCGGTCGGCTGTTGCGATGCCCCGGTCGGCTGTTGCGATGCCCCGGTCGACGTGGGCGATGCTCCGGTTGACGTGGGCGATGCCCCGGTCGGCTGTTGCGATGCCCCGGTCGGCTGTTGCGATGCTCCGGTTGACGTGGGCGATGCTCCGGTCGGCTGTTGCGATGCGCCCGGTCGGCTGTTGCGATGCCCCGCTCGACGTGGGCGATGCTCCGGTTGACGTGGGCGATGCTCTGGTTGACGTGGGCGATGCTCTGGTTGACGTGGGCGATGCTCCGGTGGACTGGTGCGATGCTCCGGTTGACGTGGGCGATGCTCCGGTTGACGTGGGCGATGCTCCGGTTGACGTGGGCGATGCTCTGGTTGACGTGGGCGATGTCTGCGGTGAGTCGTTCCTCGTTCCTCGCCCTTGCCCCAGCGCGCCGATTGGCGTATGCCCCAGATGATGGTGCCGAGCGGCTGCGTCGTTCCGAGCCATCAGGTCTGAGAACAACGACTTTGCTCGCGCTGCGCGCGGCTCTGCGTTGGCTTTGTGGGGCGCTGCCCCACACCCCGCCAAAGGGCAAGCCCTTTGGAATCCCTTCTCTTGTCGTCTCGGTACGCAACAGGTGCGCCATGACCCTCAACCCCACCCACGAGCCTGCGCCAAGCCCCTGGCGCCTGCTGCTCGTTGGCCTCGCCTTTCTGCTCGGCATCTTCGCCATCGGCTACCTCGGCTTCGTCTTCTACCTCGACGAGCTCTACCCCTCCTCTCCTCCGAGCTCGCCACCGCCACTGGGCGCCCCCATCGACGCCCGCGCCGAGCGCCTCGTCATCGTCGTGCTCGACGCCATCCGCGAAGACATCTTCTCAGACCCCGAGGCCATGCCCAACATGGTCAGGATCGCCGAGAAGGGGCGCAAAGGCGTGTCCATGACCCAGACCGTCACCATGACCCTGCTCTCGGTCGTCAACTTCGGCACCGGCCAGACGCCCGGACTGGGCTGGTCCGTGCACAACTTCGAAGCAGAGAGCTTCCGTGACGAGTCGGTCTTCTACTGGACGCATGCCCACGGACTCAAGACCGCCTTCTTCGGCGACGCCGCTTGGGCGCAGCTCTACGGCCGCTACGCCCAACAAGAGCTCACCTTCTCTGACGAGGGCATGTATGCCGAAGAAGATGGCCTGCTCTCCGTCCACGATCGCCAAGCGATCGCCGCCGCAGACGAAGCCCTCGCCGATCCCGACGCCTTCGACGTCATCGTACTGCACGTCACCAGCACCGACCACGCCGGACACAAGGCGGGCGCCCTCACCCGCGACGAGCAGGGCGCGCTCACCCTCTACGGCCAAACCGCCAAAGAAACCGATGCCCTCGTAGGGGCGCTCTTCGACCGCCACTACCATGACGGCGACACCTGGCTCTTCACCGCCGACCACGGCATGACCGACGATGGCAATCACGGCGGCGGCGACGAGGTCGCGCGGCGCGCACCTTTCGCCTTGGTCGGGCGCGGCGTCAAGCTCGCCCCCCCAGACACCGAGCCCGCCTTCATCAGCCTCAACGCCTGGGCTGCGACCTTCTCCACCTTGCTCGGCGTTCCCGTTCCCCGTACCGCCGAGCAACCCGCTGCCCTCAGCCTGCTCGAGCTGACTGAGGAAGAGCAGAGCGCTGTGCTCTTCGCCCACGCTCAGCGACGCAGAGAGTTCGTCGATGGTGTGCGCCTCGCCTTGGGCGTCGAGCAAGCCGCCATCTGGCAGAGCGAGGACCCCAGCGAAGCCATTCAGGAGGCCAACGCTTTCCTCTTCGAGCTGCGACAACACCGCCGCTACCTCTTCGGGCTGGGCGTCGCACTGGGGCTCGCCCTCAACATCATCGCTCTGGTGTTGCTCTTTCCCCTTGGTTTGCAACGAGAGCCCAACAAACCCGCGGCTTCCAAGTTGGTGCTCGTCGGCACGGCTCTGCTCTGGTTGCTGTTGGTGTCTCTGCCCCTGATCTTCGACCATTGGCTCTTTCGCATCGTCGCGGTCCTGGGACAGGCCACCGATAGCTGGTGGAACATCGGCAGGGCGCTGCTCTATCTGCTTGGCATCAGCGGGCTCATCGTCCTCACGGCGCGCTTCCTCATGAAGTACAAGGGCCCTCACGCCGAGGCCCTGCAGAAAGGCGCGGCCTGGCTCTTCTTCGCTGTCTCGGTTTTGGCTTTCGGACAGATGGTCATCAAGTGGCCCTATGGTCCCCTCAGCCAGGCCTATATCGCCCTCTTCATCTGGCTTGGCTTGGTCTCGGGCTACTTCGCCCTCCGTCGCCGGCACTTGCGCTGGCGTTGGCTGCTGGGCAGCGCGGCTTTTGCGGCGATGGCCGTCTTGGTCTTGGCCTTGGAACGCAAGAACCTGCAGCTCATCGCCGAGACCGAGCTCTCCTGCGTCCTTGGCTCCACCCTGCCCGCGCTCGGCGTGCTCGCCTTGAGCACCGCCATCATGTGGCGCGAGCAGCGC
>JAVFAO010000461.1:0-5294 GCA_034002465.1 Myxococcota bacterium | reverse complement strand
GAATTCTGGAGACACGATGTTGGCGACGAGGTGCCCAGGCGGACCTTCGACCTCAACCCGGGCGTCCCGCAGGCCAATGCCCTTCAGCAATTCGAGCAAGCGCTCAGTGGACAGCATGTCTCAGACTCCCATTCGAAGCTGTTGCAGTAGCGTGAAGCCCGCGTCCTCGACAGCCTTCGCCCATTTGGCGACGGTGGAGTCAGCGAGATGCTGGGCCGCGTGCTGGCCACGACCCGCTCGCACATTCCGGTCGGCGCGGTGAGCAATCCAGTGGCGCCGCTGCATCATCGCATCGAGGTCGGGTTGATGGGGGCGCAACGGGGTCACGTTCAGCCCTACCCTTTTCACTGCGGCAGCAAGCTCACCAAAGCTGTTGTAGTTGGAGTGGGCCAGATACTGCTGAATCGCGAGGACAAGCACCTCATCGACGGTCTTTTCCCTGAACTCCAGCAGTTCCTTGAGCGTGAACCTCTCCTTCTGTGACCGCGGCGTCGACGGCAACGAAAGTTTCCAGCCGTCGAAGGTCTCTGGCGGCATCGTAGGCAAGAGGATCTCCTCGATAGAGCGTAGAAGATCCTCGAGGGCGGCGTGCAGCAACACGACGGCGGCCCGAAGGACGTCAGTTTCGGCCACCGCAGCCCGTCCTCTCCCGCTCGCATGCTCCTTGAAGAGCTCGACCAGCTTGGTCACACGATTCAGATTCGCCCGAAAGCGCTCTTCGATTGAGTCGACGGATTCGGTCACCCAGCTCCTCCACCTTGGCGATGCTTCGCTGTGCCGAGGCCTCCAGCCTTCCTGCGCCTCGAGCAACGCTTCAGCGCCGAGACGAGGAAACGCCCGGGGTTCTCGAGCGTCCTCGCTCCTAAAGCAACATAGCGCTGAGCGCGGATTCTGCCAACAGACCTGGTAGCGTGCCTTCCTGGCACGCACCCTTCGGGCTGCATGCCATGACCGCGGAACTGCGGAGACCGACCGAGAGGGCGCGCTCAGCGCACACGACCACAATCTGTCCAACAGCGCAGCTCCATCATCCCGCCGCGTGTTCCCAAGCGGCGAGGCCTGCGCTATCCTGGCTGGCGCGCGTTCGTGTCCTGCGGCCGCTCGCACCGCCTCCAGCCCAAAGACCACATGACCACCATCATCGCCCCCAAGAAGCTCATCGAGGTCGCCCTGCCCTTGGACGAGATCAACAAGGCCTCGGCGCGGGAGAAGTCCATCCGCCATGGCCACCCGTCCACACTGCACCTGTGGTGGGCCCGGCGACCGCTGGCGGCCGCTCGGGCGGTGCTCTTCGCGCAGCTCGTCAACGACCCCGCCTGGAAGTACGACGAAGCCGAGCTGGCCAAGCCCCAAATCCGCAGCGCCATCACCCGCAAGCGCAACGAGCTCTTCGCCCTCATCGTCGAGCTGGTGCAGTGGGAGAACAGCAACAACCAAGCGCTGCTCGAGCGCGCCCGCGAGGAAATCCGCCGCTCCTGGCGCGAGACCTGCCAAGCCAACCAAGACCACCCCGACGCAGCGCGGCTCTTCGACCCCAAGCGCCTGCCCCCCTTCCACGACCCCTTCGCCGGCGGCGGCTCCATCCCCCTCGAAGCCCAGCGCCTGGGTCTCGAGGCCCACGCCAGCGACCTCAACCCAGTGGCCGTGCTGATCAACAAGGCGATGCTCGAGATTCCGCCCAAGTTCGCTGGCCGTGCGCCCCTCGGTCCCCTCCCCCACGACCAAAAGCAGCACAAGCTCGCCGGCAGCAGCGACTGGCCCGGCGCCTCGGGCCTGGCCGAAGACGTGCGCCGCTACGGCGCCTGGATGCGCGAGCGCGCCCTCGAGCGCATTGGCCATCTCTATCCCACTGTCACCATCACGCCCGAGCTGACGGCGAGCCGTAAGGACCTTAAGCGCTACGAAGGGCGCGCGCTGACGGTCATCGCTTGGCTCTGGGCGCGCACCGTGCCCAGCCCCAACCCAGCCGCCCGCGGCGCCCAGGTGCCGCTGGTCTCGTCGTGGCTGCTGTCCAAGAAGAAAGGCAAGGAGTCCTGGGTGCTGCCCGTGCTCGAGAACGGCGGCTACCGCTTCGAGGTGTGTAGCGCCGCCAATGGCGACAGCATGCCCAAAGGCGTCGAGAACGGGACCAAAGCTGGACGAGCGGTGTTCTCCTGCGTTCTGACGAACACGCCCATTCCTGGAGAGTACATCGACAACGAAGCGAGCGCGGGCAGGATGCAGCAGAAGCTGCTCGCGATAGTCCTCGAGGGAGAACGAGAGCGCATTTACGTCAATGCCACACAGGCTCATGAGAGCCTCGCATTCGAGGGTGCACGGGAGCTCCTCCGCCCCGCGATGGTGCCGTCGGAGCCCTGTCGCGGAACGTTTGCAGGCAATGCCCAAGGCCGTATCTATGGCTTTCGCACCTTCGGCGACTACTTCACCGCCCGCCAGCTGGTGGCCCTGGGCACCTTCTCGGAGCTGGTCGGGGAAGCCCGCGCCAAGGCCCGACAGGATGGACTGGCGGCCTTGGGACTGGAGGAGACGGCGCTGGAGTCCGGTCACCCGGAGCTGCAGTCTTTGGAGGAGGGTGGGCGCGGCGCGGCGGCGTATGCCGACGCGTTGGCGGTGTATCTGGCGATGGGTGTGAGCAAGTTGTCCGACTACAACAGTGCCTTGGTGAGTTGGAGCACGAGCCGAGGACAAGCAAGAAACACTTTTGGGCGACAGGCACTTCCAATGATGTGGGACTATTGTGAGGTCAATCCGTTCGCTTCAGCAGCAGGTGATCTGCATGTGTCCCTATCCGGAATCAGTATCGGACTAGCGGCCCTTCCTGCCGGACCGTCCGGGAAAGTGCGACTCCACTCAGCGCTGACCGATCCTCTTTCGAATATGCGAGTTTGGTCCACAGATCCCCCATACTACGACAATGTCGGCTACGCAGACCTCTCGGACTTCTTCTATGTCTGGCAGCGCCGCACACTGCAAACAGTCCTGCCCAGCCTCTATGAAACCATCCTCACCCCCAAAGCGGAGGAGCTGATTGCTGCGCCCTATCGGCACGGGGGTCGTGACCGAGCCGAGCAGTTCTTTCTCGACGGGATGACGCAGGCCTTGGGCGTGTTGGCTTCCTCCTCTCACCCCACCATACCCGCAACGATCTACTACGCTTTCAAGCAATCCGAGACCGATGCGAACGACGCGACGGCCTCGACGGGCTGGGATACCTTCCTCGAAGCCTGCGCCAGCGCTGGTTTCGCAGTGGTGGGCACCTGGCCGATGCGCACCGAGCGCTCGGGGCGCACCAATGAAATCGGCACCAACGCCCTGGCCTCCTCCATCGTGCTGGTCTGCCGGCCTCGCCCTGCCGACGCCCCCACCATCTCGCGCCGCGCCTTCCTGCGCGAGCTCGCCCGCGAGCTGCCCCGGGCCCTGCGCGAGATGACCATGGATCCCCTGGCCGCGGTGGCGCCGGTGGACCTGGCCCAGGCCGCCATCGGTCCGGGAATGGCCATCTTCACCCGCTACGCCGCGGTGCTCGAGGCCGACGGCAACGCCATGCCAGTGCGCTCGGCGCTGGTCACCATCAACAAGGCCATCGACGACTTCTTCTCCGAGGCCGAAGGCGAGCTCGACGCCGACACCCGCTTCTGCATCGGCTGGTTCACGCAGTACGGCTTTGGCGAAGGCCCCTTCGGCGAGGGCGATGTGCTGGCGCGAGCCAAGGGAACCTCGGTGGAGGGCGTGCGCGACGCAGGCGTGCTCAGCGCGGTCAAAGGCAAAGTCCGGCTGCTCGGCATCGACGAATACCCCACGCCATGGGATCCCGGCCAAGACGCGCGGCTGCCGGTGTGGGAGGCCTGCCATCAGCTCTGTCGGGCGCTGCGCTCGGCAGGAGAGCTCGACGCAGGCCTGCTGCTCGCCAAGATGAGCCAGCTCTCCGACGCCATCAGGCAGCTCGCCTATCGGCTGTATACGCTCTGCGAGCGCAAGGGCTGGGCCGAACAGGCACGACCCTACAACGAGCTGGTGAGCTCTTGGCCTGCGATCTTGGAGCAAGCGGCGCGCGCGCCGAAGACGCAGCGAGAGCTCTTCGGAGACTGAGGGAGGACGAGGTGAGCGAAGCACGCCGAATGGACCTCGACACGCTCATGCTGCTCACCGAGGGCTGGGATTTCGAGGCCAAGCTCGCCGAGGGCCGAAACGGCCAGGGTCGTCTGCCCGCGTCCTTCTGGGAGAGCTATGCGGCGATGGCCAACACCCAACAAGACCAAAAATCAACAAGCTCGCCCCAAAGATCAACAGGCTCGGAGAAGGCCCAACAAGACCAAAAATCAACAAGCTCGGGCCAAAAATCAACAGGCTCGGAGAAGGCCCAACAAGACCAAAAATCAACAAGCTCGCCCCAAAAATCAACAGGCTCGGGGCCCAGTGCAACAAGCTCGGGGCCCAGTGCAACAAGCTCGGGGCCCAGTGCAACAAGCTCGGGCCCGAGTGCAACAGACTCTCGTTCCTCGAAACGGTCGTCTGCAAACGAAACTCGAGAGGCAATTTTGCGGTTTGCCACTGGACAGTACCGTACTTGTCGGACCATTGCCCAACACCTGGGTAGGAGCGAACAGACTCTCCGCACGCATTATCTTCCCGGATTGCTGGCAGCAGGTCTGTTGACTTTGAAGTATCCTTCTCAGCCAACGCATCCAGAACAGGCCTATCGGACCGTCGAAGACGCGTCGCCGACCATGCCTCAAATGGAGCGAGGCAGAGGATGATGCTGCGAACCGGCAATCGGTTCGGCGGCCTGCCGAGCCCACGTTGTGTCCTGCCCAAGCCAGGCACCTCGGAGCCCACACGTAGGGCCACGGCATGCCGTGGCCGGAGCCGCACCCGAAGCTCGGCTTCTGGCTCGAGAATCAACAAGCTCGAACGAATGCACCAAGCTCGACCTCGAATGCACCATGTAGGGGCGGACCTGCGTGTCCGCCCTCCCTGGGATACCTGCACTCCCCGAGCGGCTCGCCAACAGAGAGGCTCGCGCTCTACGAGCGGCCCGCCAACAGAGAGGCTTGCGCTCTGCGAGCGGCCCGCCAACAACAAGCTTGCGCTCGGCGAGCGGCCCGCCAACGGAGAGGCTCGCGCTCTGCGAGCGGCTCGCCAACAGAGAGGCTCGCGCTCTGCGAGCGGCCCGCCCTCTGGCTTGCGCTCTGCGAGCGGCCCGCCAACAGAGAGGCTCGCGCTCTACGAGCGGCCCGCCAACAACAGGCTCGCGCTCTGCGAGCGGCCCGCCAACAACTGGCTCGCGCTCTGCG
>JAVFAO010000460.1:0-5306 GCA_034002465.1 Myxococcota bacterium | reverse complement strand
TGGCTGCAGAGGACCAGGAACGATGCCCAGCCCGTCCTCGAACTCCTCGAGCATTGCGCCCAGTTTTCGAAGCTCTCTGGCGAGCACCTTGATGCGGTCACATTCCTTGAAGCGAGCGTGCCGAACGTCGCAGATGCGGGTAGGGCCGCGCGCACAGAGCGCTGCGATGGTGACGGCAGGGAGCAGATCGGGTGCGTCGCGCAAGCTGATGTGGTGCTCTGTATCACTATCGAGTGAGGCGAGGATGTCGACGATGCGACGGTCGGCCTGCGCCGAGTCGTCGGGGCAGTTCGGACAGCGCAAGGGCACGCCCGCGAGTCTGCCGGCGACGAGCACGAAGGCCGCCGCCGACCAGTCGCCCTCGATGTGATGGCTTCGGCCCTGGTAGCGGCCTGGCGGGACCTGCCAGAGGCGCGCGTCGAGCTGCGTAGGCTCGACGCCGAAGGCCTGCATCACGTGCGCGGTGAGCGTCAGGTAGGGCGCCGACACCAGCTCCCCTTCCAGCCGAATGCGCAAGCCATTGGGGAGCAGCGGCGCCACCATCATGAGGGCGCTCGCGAACTGGCTGCTCTTCGAAGCGTCGACGCTCAGCTCTTGCGCCGACACCTGTCCCTCTCGCCAGAGCTCGAGCGGCGGGCAGCCGACTTGCTGCGTGTACCGAACCCGAACGCCGAGCTGAGCCAAGGCGTCGACGAGGGCGCCGATGGGGCGCTTGCGCATGTGCGCATCGCCGTCGAGGCTCAACCGTCCTGGCAGCAGCAGCGACCATGGGGCGAGAAAGCGCAAGGTGGTGCCCGCGTTGCCGCAGTGCAGGGGCGTCGAGGGCAGCGCGCAGCGAGAGACGCCGCCCCGAACGTGCCAGCGCGAGGTGTCGTCGTTCTCCTGTAGGTCGACGCCCATCTGCAGCAGCGCCTTGCGCAGGTGGCGCGAATCGTCGCAGTCGAGTGGCTCGACGAGCTCCACGGGCTCCTCACACAAGGCTGCAATCATCAAGGCGCGTTGGCTCAGGCTCTTGGAGCTTGGGCAGCGATACGTGGGCGCGTGCATGCTGATGACGGGTGGGGGCGAGCATGCAGACCAGGCTCGTTCGAGCGTCTCGAGCGGAATGGTCACGCTGTATCGCCCTCCAAACTCGGCCATCTGCCCAATGGCGCGCGGTAGCGCGCAGTGAATCTCGTGCTCGCTGTTTTTCTTGTCCAAGCGCAGGTAGGGCAGCGCGTCGGCGAGCGGCACGGGGCATTGGGTGGGGAGCCCTGCGCGTTCGAGCAGGGCCAGTAGGCGCAATCGCTCGGCCTCAGGAAATCCGCACAGCTCCTTTGCCAGCGACGACTCTACGGCCATGCCCACGCTGACGGCGAAGCCATGAGAGAGGGCGTAGTGGGTGACCTTCTCGAGGGCGTGGGCCACGGTGTGTCCGAAGTTGAGCACTCGGCGCATGCCGTGTTCGTACGGGTCGCAGGCGACGACACGCTGCTTGACGGCGATGGCGGCGCCAATCAGTGCGGCGTCGGGTTCCAGCAACTTTTTGTCGATTGGGCTCTTGGCCTGCTCCCCCCACTTTTTGTCGATTGGGCTCTTGGCCTGTTCCCCCAACTTCTTGTCGATTGGGCTCTTGGCCTGCTCCCCCCACTTTTTGTCGATTGGGCGCTTGGCCTGTTCCCCCAACTTGTCTCCCATCGTCTCGAGGCGTTCGAAGAGGGCTGCATCGCCGATGATGGCGTGTTTGATGAGCTCGGCCAGGCCCGCTCGAAGCTCTTCGGCTGGCAGTGTGGCAAGCAGCTCGGGATCGATGAGCACGTCGCTGGGTGGGTAGAAGCTGCCTGCCAGATTCTTTCCGGCCTCGAGGTTGATACCGTTCTTGCCGCCGAGCGCGGCGTCGACCATGGCGAGCAACGAGCTGGGCACGCTGACGAAGCGAAGACCACGTAGGTAGGTGGCGGCGACGAAGCCTGCCAAGTCGAGGCTGACACCTCCTCCAAGGCCCAGCACCAGCGCATCGCGATTGAGCTCCAGGGCTGCCATTTGCTCGAGCAGGCGCGCCCAGGTGGCGACGCATTTCGAGGCTTCACCTGGTGCGAAGCTCAGCACGTCGACGGCGGTGCCTGATCGCTGTAGAGCGGCGCTCAGCGCATCGGCGTAGAGGGCGCTCACCTGCGCGTCGCCGATGATGACGGCGCGTCTCGGCAGTTCCGGGAGAAGTGTGTCGAGGCGCGCGAGGGCTCCCTGCGCGATGACGAGACGGGTGGGCTGCTCGAATGAGCGCATGGGTTTTGGCTCCTTGCCATCAAAAGTGAGCGAAGCGAGGCACGCGTCAGCGTCTGTCGCGGGCGCATCCGATGCGTCTGCGCAGCGCTGCGAGGGATTCGCGAGAGCGAACGAATGCAATTTGAGGGAACAGGCCAAGTAGGGGCGGACCTGCGTGTCCGCCCTCCTTGGAAACAGGCCAAGCGCCCAATGGACAAGAACTTGGGGACACAGGTCAAGCGCCCAATGGACAAGAAGTGAGCGAAGCGAGGCGCATCACCTCCAGGTCCTTGAAATGCATGCGAAATATCGATGGTAGGGGCGCTCCTGCGTGTGCGCCCTCCGGGATACTGCATACACTCGAGGACCATGCGCGACCAAGCAGCGCCGCTGCGACAGTAGCAAGCGGCGGGGAAAGCGCAAGTCCAGGAACACACTCGAGCTCAGGGGAGCGTCTCAGGGCACGCCGGTGTGCGCCTGATGCGCTCTTGCTCCGCCTCGGAGCAACTGCTCCAACGCTCTGGGTTCCATGGGGAGTTCACGGAGGCGCCTACCCAGAACAACACGCCGTCTGCGACGCGCTTCTGGCAGAACAGTTTTCCTGTTGACACGTGGTCGTCTGGTTCATCGGGAACACAGAGCATTGGCTCGGTACGTAGACAATCTCGTTCCTCGTCGATGGCGGGGCCGTTGTACGCTCGGCAATGGGCCGGGCAGCTCGTCACGTAGTCCGGACAGACCGTCTCTGTTGGCTCAGCCTCACTGCAAGCCGCACAGAGTCCTGCCAGCAGCAGCATTGGGAGCCAGGTATTGTGAACCGCCCATCGCGCTCGCCGAATGCCACCGAGGTAGACTCGAAAAATGACGGAGATAGACATGTCTGCTCCTGTTCGTCTCACCCACACCCGACACCCTAACGGGAACCATTTCGGAATACAAATTCAAATTCACCTATCGGGAAGAAGAGCGAGACTCCGGAGCACGCATGGACGCGAGTCGCCAGCACCTGTCGCCGTTCAGGTCAACAAGGTAGCACTACTCGCATCGCCGCCCAGAGACCGGGTGGGCTCAGGAAGTGCCATCCGAGGCGCAGCCTCAGTCCTCACATGCGGGATCCAAGTTGCAGCGGATGGCCTCAGGCAGCTCGGCGAGCTGTAGGCGTCGGACGGTGAGCTGCTCTGTGGACCACGGCTCGAGCTCCAAGGTGTTCACGCAGGGCTGATACTCGGGGTAAGTGGGGAAGGGCACCTGTCCGCTCAGGGCGCAGAGGATGGCGCGCGCCCGCTCGGGGTAGCGCTGCTCTATGGGCACGGTCTCCGGCCACAGCCGTGGCAGGTAGACGTCGACGGCGAGCGGACCGTCGTGTGCGAACTCTGGAAGAAAGCGCGCGCCGCCGAAGGGGAGGCTATACTTCTGCCGGAGCGCCCTGGATTCCCCAGGCTCGAGCTTGGTTCGTTGTCGCCAAAGCTCGGGGTAGCAGAGCCCGTAGTTGTACTCTCCGCATTCAGAGAAGAACGTGAGGCCGTTGGCGTCGACCAGGGTGGCGGTGAGATCCAGCACCCCTGCAGCGAGATCGAGAGGATGACCCGAGTCGGGCTCGTAGTGCTCGAACCAGAGTGGCTGCTCGCAGCGGTTGCAGACATCTACCTGCATAGACCAATCATAGACATTTTCGTCCCACACGCGAAGTGTGACTTGATAGTCCACACAGGTTTCGGTGAAGTGGGCTTCGAGAAAGTAGTCGTTCGAGAAGTCGCCGACGCGGTATTCGAAGCGGCCGCCTGTGTCCTTTGGCCTGGGACAGAGCGACGCCAGCTCTTCCTCCGCTTCGTCGGCGATGAGCTCGAGCTCAAGCTCGTTGAGCTCGGTGTCGACGAGCTCTGTCTCCTCGAGCGCTTCGGGCCAGTCCTGGCTTGGCCGCACGTGGTCATCGCACGCCGCCAGGCTCGACAGCAGCAAGAGGCAAGGAAGACAAGAGAGAAGACTTCGGTCGTTCATGGCGCTGCCCACCATCCACCGCTGATTTGCTGCCCGAGCTCAGGGTAGCTCCGGCTCGGCCTCGGAGCAATCGATCCCGGTACGTCGCCCCCGTAGGGGCGCGATTCATCGCGCCCGTCCTGATCCTGAATGCGAGGTTCCGCGCGCTCTTGCTTGCACTCGGTAGGTGCCAAGAGGGAGGCGTTGACTGAGATGCACCACGAAGAGCACGAAGAGCACGAAGAATGGGTGGAAGATGGGGTGCGCTTGTGGACGGGGACGAGGGCTGGCGCCCACTCGATACGTATCGAGCTGACAGGTTTCCATTCGCCTCCACCGGCGCATCGTGGATGACCACCGGGTGTATTCCCGTCGTTGCAGAGGGGCGAAAGATTTTTCGCCCCTACAAATGCATTGTGGATGACCATAGGGTGCGGTTGTGTAGGGGCGAATCATCATTCGCCCCAACCAGGGTATCGTGGATGACCACCGATCGGAGACGGCACGTGGCTGTCAATGCAAGGCAGAATGCGGGGAAGACGCGAATCCGAAGGTGCTTCTGCTCGTAGCCGCACATACCCGAAATGCGACGCGAGCATGAACCTCGAGGAGGGGCGCGATTCATCGCGCCCGGCTCCTCGCGCAGCGGGTTGACCCCTAGCTGTCGTTCGCTTGCGCTCACTCCAGCTCCTCCCCGCATTGCGGGGGAACCCGCTTGGAGCTCATCCACGAGCAGACTGGCGCCCTCCCGAAGCACAGACGACGCCCTCCCAGGCAGCGACGAGGCCGTCCCCAGGCAGCGACGAGGCCCTCCCCAGGCAGCGACGAGGCCCTCCCCAGGCAGCGACGACGCCCTCCCGAGCCAGAGACCACACCCTCCCGAGCCACAGACGACGCCCTCCCGAGCCATCGACGACGCCCTCCCGAGCCATCGACGACGCCCTCCCGAGCCATCGACGACGCCCTCCCGAGCCAGCGACCTCGCCCTCCCGAGCCATCGACCTCGCCCTCCCGAGCCGCGGACGACGCCCTCCCGAGCCATCGACGACGCCCTCCCGAGCCAGCGACGACGCCCTCCCGAGCCC
>JAVFAO010000459.1:0-5309 GCA_034002465.1 Myxococcota bacterium | reverse complement strand
CAAGCTGGTCGAGAGCCGGGCTCGAATCACCGTTCGTATCCGTAGCGACATCGAGATGTTCGAAGGGGTACCAGAGACCGCAGGTGTATACCGAGACGGTGCCACCATCTCTAAGAAGCTCTCAGGTATCCTCGGCGACTACTACCTCGAGCTCACACCAGGACTGCAAGGCGCAACTCTTCAAGAGGGTGACGAAATCAAGAACGTCATCCAAGGTGGTGGGCCAGAAGCCATCCTCGCCGAAGCTGAGAAAATCACAAAGGATATTTCGAAAATAACCAGCTCCCTCGCCGACGTCTTCGGCGGCGAGGATGGGCGCCAACGACTCGACGCCATCTTTCAAGACGTGCAGGACATCAGCAGAAGCATCCGCGACGTCACTGTCAGTAACACCGAACGCATCGACCGCATCGTCGACAACATCGAACGCCTCTCCGTCGATGCCCGCGTCATCCTCCGCTCCGGCGGAGACGACGTCTCCGCCATCCTCGCCGATCTCAAAGCCTCCTCTGCAGAGCTGAGGCGCACCATGAACTCCACCTCCGACTCCATCGACAACACCTTTGGAAAGGTCGATCAAGCCGTCGCCACCACCCAACAAGCCCTCGACAAGCTCGACCGCTCTCTGGCCCACGTCGAGCAGGTCACCCAAGGCGTCGCCGCCGGAGAAGGCTCGGTCGGACGTATTCTCAAGGATGACACTATCGCCCGAGAAGCCGAGTCATTGCTGGGCGAGACCCGAACCCTGGTCGCCACCGCCACAGAGGCCGTCGAAGCCGCTGGCGGCATCATCGACACAGTAGGTCGCATCGACACCATCATCGACCTGCGCACCGACTACATGGTCGGCTACAACGCCTTCAAGAACGTGCTCTCGCTCAAGCTCCAACCCAACCAACACAAGTGGTACCTGCTCGAGCTGATCATGGATCCGCGCGGAAAGACCAACACCGTCAGGCGCACCCGCGATGGCACTGGCACAGAGCCCGTCTACGAGGAAATCACCGAAACCACCTCCGCCATCAAGGTCAGCTTCGAGTTCGCAGGACGCTGGGAATTCATTGCAGGACGCTTCGGCCTGATTGAGAGCACTGGCGGCATCGGCGCCAACCTCTACTTCTTCGACGACAACATCGAGCTCGCCGCAGATCTCTTCGACTTCGACTTCGGCCCTGCACCGCGGCTGCGCACCTACGGGCTCGTCTTCCTCGATCTCTTCCTCCCTTGGGATTGGGCGAGCCACTTGTACTTCTCAGCCGGCATCGACGACCCCTTCAATACAGGCACCTTCGACTACTTCGGTGGCATCGGCTTCAGCTTCAACGACACCGATCTGAAGGGTCTGCTGACCGTCGCACCCGTGCCCTCGCTCTAATCCGCTTCCCAAGCTTGAATGCTGACGCACACTCCGCCATGCTGAGGAGAGCGCCACCGCGCTCCAGTCAACCTTGGAGCAAGCCGTGTCCCTGCCACATCCCCTTCGCTACTCCAGCCTCCTCGTTATCCTCGGCGCGCTGCTCAGCGCCTGCATGGCAAGCTACGATGTCGACGGGATTCGCGCCCGGGACGTCAGCCTCGACAGCACCGCCGAGCTCTCCGATGTATCCGAGGACTCTGAGCTGGACGAGGTCCAGCACGAGCTGGATGAAGAAGACAAGCACGACCCCGTCGACACGAGCGATGAGGAAGTGACGCCGCAGCGTAGCCGAGAGGGCTTGCTCGCCCTCTACTCTTTCCGCAACGGCAGCGGGCGAGTCGTCGAGAATGAAGTCAGCCCCGGAACGCTCGCACTCGAGAGCGAGCAAGACTTCGAGTGGCTGCCTGAGCAAGGGATTCGCTTCGACGGGAGCGGCGGACAAAGAGTCTGCAATCAGGACCAGCCCAGTCACTTCATCGAGGCCATCCAACAGAGCAACGCCTTCACCTTGGAGCTGTGGCTACGCTCGCAAAATGACGTCCGAGCAGGAGACCATCCCGCTCGCTTCGTGAGCAATGCCACTGGATGGCGGCAGAACGAGTTCAACATCGAAGTCACTCAGTTCAATGCCGAATTGGGCTTGCGCTGGCGTGGAGCCGATGGCCAGACCCACGATGCCGGCCCCATCACAGCCTTCGACGGTGCGCTGCATCATATCGTCATTCGCCAAGGCACTTCGAACATGGAACTGTGGCTCGACGGCGGACGTATCGAGTCCCAGAGCTTCGGCGGGCCGAGCTCCTGGTCCAACTCCCACCCCCTCTGCTTCGGAGCGGCCATCTACGGCTCCGACTGGCGTGGCGAGCTTTTTCTCGTCGCCATCTATGCGCGAGCGCTGAGCGACGAGGACATTGCGCTGCACTTCCAGTTGGGGTCTGGCGCAGACTAGGGGCCGAACACCGCGCGGTGTACCCGGTCATCGCCACTGAGCTCGGGGTGAAAGCTCGCCGCCAGCACCCGGCCTTGGCGAAGCATCACCGGCTCACCACGGAAACGCGCGAGAACCTCCACGCCTTTGCCCACCTCGATGATGCGAGGCGCTCGGATGAAGATCAACGGGAGCGCTGCGAAGGGTGGGCGGTTTTCGTCCGCGACGGCCTCGAAGCTGTAGACCTGGGCGCCCCAGGCATTTCGGGCGACGCTGACGTCGAGCCAGCCAAAGCTCGATTGGACGGGCTGGGTGACATGCCGAGCAGCCAAGATGAGGCCCGCACAGGTGGCCAGCAACGGGTGTCCCGCCCTCACGAAGGCATCCAGCGGGCGCTCTAGCCCGGTGCTCTCGAGCAGCTTGAGCTGGGTGCTGCTCTCACCGCCAGGCAACACCACGCCCTCCAATCCATCGAGCTGGCCGGGATTACGGAGCTCGACGGTGTCGTGCCCAAGCGCACGCAAGACCTTTGCATGCGCCTCGAAGGCGCCCTGCAGCGCCAAGACGCCGATGCGCATCACCAGCCCCGCGTCGAGAGCCGCTCGGTCTCGGAGAGCGTCCCCATCTCCAGGCCCGGCATGGCCATTCCCAGACCTCGGCTGACCTCGAGCACTTTCTTGGCGTCGCGCCAGTGGGTGGTCGCCTCGACAATGGCCCGAGCGCGCTTGGCGGGGTCGTCACTCTTGAAAATGCCGGAACCCACGAAAACCGCCTCCGCCCCCAGTGCCATGCACAGCGCCGCGTCAGCCGGGGTCGCGATGCCGCCCGCCGCGAAGTTGGGCACTGGCAGCTTGCCTTCACGGGCGACCTGCTGCACCAGCTCATACGGGGCGCCCATGCGCTTGGCGATGGACATCAGCTCGGCCGGGTCAGCGATGCCGAGCTCGCGAATCTGCCGGCCCACCGTGCGAAGATGCCGCACACCTTCGACGATGTTGCCCGTGCCTGCTTCGCCCTTGGTCCGGATCATCGCCGCACCTTCGCCGATGCGGCGCAGCGCTTCACTGAGGTCACGGCAACCGCAGACGAAGGGCACTGCGAAGTCGTGTTTGGCGATGTGGTTCTCGTCATCGGCGGGAGTGAGCACCTCACTCTCATCGATGAAGTCCACCTCGAGCGCCTCCAAAACGCGCGCCTCCATGAAGTGACCGATACGGCACTTGGCCATGACAGGGATACTGACCACGCGCTTGATGTCGATGATCATCTCGGGATCGCTCGCGCGCGCAACGCCACCATCGCGTCGGATGTCTGCGGGTACCCGCTCGAGCGCCATGACCGCGCAGGCGCCTGCGTCTTCGGCGATCTTGGCTTGCTCTGCGTTGACCACGTCCATGATGACGCCGCCCTTGAGCATCTCGGCGAGCCCAACCTTGGTCTGGAAAGTGGCTTGCTTCATGATTGTCTCCTTTCTGTCGAGCCGTTGGCCGCCCGCTGTGGGTCGGGCGCAGCTTCGGTTGCGCGTTATACTGCGCTGCGCAAAGGATGCAAGCCCGGCATCTGGCTTCGGGCACCTTTTTGGCGGCGACCCCATTCCCCAGAAAGCAGGGTTTCCCACACATCTTCAGGTAGATGAGAGTGCCCTTGAGCTCGAAGATCGCTTTCTTCCAGGAGCTGCCAACCGGCTCGATTGCATTCGCTCGCTCTCGCAAGCCCCTCGCAGCGCTGCTCAGGTGCATCGGATGCGCCCGCGACAGACGCTGATTCGTGCCTCGCTTCGCTCACTTCTTGTTGATTGGGCGCTTGGCCTGTTCCCCCAAGTTCTTGTTGATTGGGCACTTGGCCTGTTCCCCCAAGTTCTTGTTGATTGGGCACTTGGCCTGTTCCCCCAAGTTCTTGTTGATTGGGCGCTTGGCCTGTTCCCCCAAGTGGTTTGCAAGGCTCGAATGCGTCGCTCAGCCAATGCTCTGCCCCTCGAGCCACTTGGCCATCGGCTCGAAAACGAGGCGAGGCGCCTGCGGCGCGATGAACATGTCGGCGTGGGCATACCAGTCGTCGTCGTCGCCAACCTCAATGAACTGGAGGCGCTGCTCGCCCTCGCTCTGCTGGGCAGCCGTTCCCCAGTAGCGCGCCACCGAGCGCACCGCCGCAGGCGGCACCAATCCGTCGCGGTTGGCGATGAAGGCGAGCAGCGGGAGTTGCAGGTCGCGAAGCGACTCGGCGATATCCAAGCCGTTGAGCAGCAGTCTGCGGGAGCGCACCCAAGCCGCCATCTCGCGGTTCAGAGATGGCGCAGAAAAGGTGAGCGTCTGAAGCAACTTAGGTGCATCGTCCAGAGCGAAGTGGGCGCGGTTGACGTAGAGTTTGAGCACTGGCAGGCTGGCGAAATAAGGCAGAATGCGGCGAACCAGCGCTTCGCTTCCACGCAGATCGACGGCGTCCATCAATCTCGAAAATCGAGACAGCGTCTTCAGAATGGGATGACACTGGTCCCAAACCAAGGGTGCGCCCAGGGTAACGACAGCCCCCACCCGATGTATTCTAGGATGCAAGGCCAGGTGAGCATACACGAGGCTGCCGCCGAGGCTCGAGCCGATGAGGTCGACCCGGTTCTGCTTGGAGGCGGTGTGCTCGAGGACGAAATCGATGCCCGACTGGATGTCGAGCTGTGCGTAGGCCCAGATCCCCGGCTCGAGCGCTCGGTCCTCGATGGCATGGGATGGCCCCTGCCCCCGCATATCCAGCGCCCACACCTCGAAGCCCGCCCGAGCGAGCTCCGAAATCATGGACCGTCCTCCAGGGTGGAAGCCAAGGATGAACTTGTTCATCGCGAAGCCGGGGATGAGCAGGATTGGCCGTAGCTCGTCGCGAAATGCCTCTAGGTCGACGGTGCGCTCGAGATCCAGCTTCCAGCCGTGGCTATCGATGAACTGGGCCTCACGGGACAATGCGCTCATGACGGAG
>JAVFAO010000458.1:0-5321 GCA_034002465.1 Myxococcota bacterium | reverse complement strand
TGTCGATTGGGCGCTTGGCCCGTTCCCCCTACTTCTTGTCGATTGGGCGCTTGGCCCGTTCCCCCTACTTCTTGTAGATTGGGCGCTTGGCCCGTTCCCCCCAATTCTATGAAGCTTTGCAGCGCAGTCGGGATGGAGAATGGCCAAGCAAGTGTCGCCAATCGCGAGGCGTTGTGCAGCTCCTGCCAGCTCGCATCGATGAAGAATGGCGCAAAACGCAGCGTGCGGCCGTCGCCGCGCTCTGCGCTGAGCTGCTGAGATGCGCCGACACCCAAGGCGATGATCAAGCCAGCTTTGGAAGCCACCGCGTCCTGCACCATCTGCTCGATACCCTCGGCCGTCCAATCTGCGCACAGTGAGGCCTCAAAGCGCAGCGCATGGTTTGCCCCGGCATGCGACTCGAGCTCCTCCCGAAACAGAGAAGAGAGCGCGTCGTTGTATTCCGATGGGCCATCAAAGAGCAGGACGACCGTGCGTTCGCCATCGGCCGCCCAAAGCGACGCAGGTGAAAACAGGCCGAGGACCAGCGCCACGGCGACGCACTGAAACTGCAGAGCCATTGCTGGACGCCGAGCAATCCCAAAGCTTGTATTCATCTCTCTCCGCCCCGGTGAGTCCTCGCCTGATGCTTGGGCCGAAACGCACAGTCAGCTCGGAGGCTGGGAACGAGAAAAGGGAGCCTCGCTCCCTTTTCTATCTCACCATAGCTCAGGCGAATCTCGCCGTCGAGTCAAAAAGGAGCTATCCTCCCTTTTGCGCCGAACGTGGCGACACGCAGAGCTGCGGCACAGCGGCGATAGCGAGCGACGGCTTGAAACGCGAACCTACTCTGAAACTCCGAACCACCCCTACGCAAGAGCGGGCCAAGCGCACTGTGCAGGCCATCCTCGACGCCGCGGCAGCACTGCTCGAGACGCAAGGTCTGGAGGCGCTTTCGACGAGCGCCATCGCCGAGCGTCTGGGCCTCCACGTGCGCAACGTGTACCGCTATTTCCCCAATCGAGAAGCGGTTTTACATGCGCTTGCCCATGCGCTCAACGCGCGCATCGAGGCGCTGATTCGCGAAACCTACCAGGAACATGCGGTCCTTAGTCCCTCTGTCCTGCGCAGCGTGCTGAGCAAGCTCGTGGAGGTGGTGATGCAGACGCCGGGTGGGCTTCAGATCCGCATGGCAAGCAAGACCAGTCTGGCGTTACAAGCCATTGAAATCGAGATGGATCAGCGGATCGCGCAGAACATTGCCGAGGGAATGACCAATCGCAGCAGCCGTGTGGCAGACTCGAAGCTGCAGCTGCGCTTGTTCGCCTTGGTCACAGCGGTCCGCGCGGTGCTCGATCGAAGCCAACTGCACCTGGTCCATGGTGCCCAGATCCATGCCTGGTCAGCGGACGAATTGATCGAGGAAGCGTCGGCGCTGATCCAGGGGCGGTTCTCGGCGTTGCTCGAGGAGGTGGAGCTCTCGAAGCCTGAGTCCTGAGCTGCTCTGGCGTTTAGAGCCGAAAGCTGAGGCTGCGTACATTGAGCAAGAGGTAGACGAGGCGATGAATATCCTCGAGGCTCAGCTTCTGGCCAGCGGTCAGCGTTCTTTCGAGGCTGTCGAGCGTGGCGAAGCCTCGAATTGCCCCTGCGATGCGCAGCTGCTTTGCGCTCAGTCGGAGATCATCGAGTTGCACGTGCGTCGTCGTTTCGAAGGTGAGCGGCACGAACTCCCTTCCGGTGAAATAGCCGCGAAGGTAGTCGACAGGCGTGTGCTGATTGATGCCCTCGATGACGATGTCGAGCAGATCGATCCCCAAGGGGAAGGATGGAACGCCCTGTTGGAGCCTCGAATCGTATTCGTAGGTTCCGGTGTTCCAAGAAAAGAGATCGAAGAGCTTGCTCTTGGCCTGTTTATGCAAGTATTCGAAGAGCACATGACTCTGGATGAGTCGATCGGCCACCAAGGCATCACCGAGACGACCACCAAAGGCCTTGGCGCGCTGCAGCGCTTGATCGATCTGTGCCTGGTTGAGCAGCCCCTCGCGCACCAGGAAGTTGCCGAGCAGTTCGGAGTCGACGTTGCTGTTGACGGCGATGGGGGCACCATTGGCCAAAAAGAGGCTCTTGAAGGAGTCCCCCTGACGAATGGTGAGGCATCCCCCCGCACGCGCCACTTTGAGGTCGAAGAGCAAGCGCGCCACGGGCGACTCATCGAGGCTGCCGGTGCGAGGAAGGACCGAAGGTTTTGAAGGCGTGCGCGGCCTGTCTTCGACAGGGGGCAGCTTGGAGCTGTTTCGCTTGGCGACGGCCACCGCTTCGAGCACCGAGGGCAGCTCACCAATCGGACGCCAGTCACCACTGTCTCGGGCGATCTGGTCCGAAGGTTGAAACTCACTCTTGGCGAGCAGATGGGTGAGGGTATCGAAGCTCATCGGGCCGTAGACCAGGCCCGAGCGGTCACGGTAGCGGAAGCGGGTTTGCTTCGAGACCTCGTTGAGCCTGGGAGAACTCGGAGCAGCGAGGCTCTTGGCTTGCTCTGTGGCAGTGGCTTCGACCTGATCCCGCAGCTTTTGACGCCTGATCTTGTCTTGCTCGATGTCCTTCTGAAAGAGTCGCTCCATGAAGCGCCCGAGGTCGCTACTGGTGACCCGTAGCCGATTGCGGTACAGAAACTCGAGCAGATCGTCGTGGAAATCGCCGCAGCTTTGGTAGCGCTCGTCAGGGTTACGCGCGAGCGCCTTGCGAACGATGGCGGCGAGGTCCTCAGGCAAGGAAATGCCCTGAGCGAGCTCCTTGTCAGCGCTGACGTCGCGCACCCTTAGCATGATGTCGAGGTCGGAGCCGCCCGTGAAGAGGCGACGCATGTTGAGCATCTCGTAAAGGATGATGCCCGATGCAAAGATGTCCGAGCGCCGGTCGATGCTGTCGCCTTTGACCTGCTCGGGGCTCATGTAGCCGACTTTGCCTTTGAGCGTGCCGATCTCGGTCTTGGAGCGCTGTGAGGTGGCCTTGGCCACGCCAAAGTCTCCAACCTTGACGTCTCCGGCATAGGAGACGAGCACGTTGGAGGGGCTGACGTCGCGGTGGATGATGTTGAGGGCATTGCCGTCGATGTCGGCATACTTGTGGGCGTAGTCGAGCCCCTTGAGCAGCTCGAGCTGCACGAAAATAGCCAGCTTGAGCGGGATCTTGAGCTGCATCTCGGCGCAGCGAGCGAGCACGTCGAGCAAGTCCTTCCCATAGACGTACTCCATGCCAATGAACCACTGGCCATCGATTTCATCCAGATCCGAGACCTGCACGATGTTGGCATGAACGAGGCCGACCATGATCTTGGCCTCGTCAATGAACATGTTGAGGAACTCCTCATCCTCACTGAGGTTGGGCAGGATTTTCTTGATCGCGACTTCCTTCTCGAAGCCGTGTGCACCCTGGATCTTCCCGCGCCAAATTTCGGCCATACCGCCCACGCCGATACGTTCGATCAGCGTGTACTTCCCGAAGGATTTGTTGAGCGTACGGTTCTGCTCTACGCCGGACATGCCCATCCCCTAACGGCGCGAACCCGGGCATATCGTATCGCATTTTCATGCGTTCGCGAAGCCACTCTGAGAAGAGATTGCAAATTCCGAACGCTTGGGCGAGGAAAGCGGGCGAAGCGCGTCTCGAGTTCGCGCCTGTTCCTGACCCCGACTCTGAAAAGAGCTCAAGGATCTGGAGGCAGACCATATCGCTCGTCGACCTCAGGGTCTTCGTCCGGCGGCAGAGAGTACGGTGGCTCCACGTCCTCATACTCATCGGGCACCGAGTAGGGGGGCTGCACGTCCTCGAAATCCTCAGGCACCCCATATTTCTGCTGAGAATCCCCGAAATCGTCGGGGAGACCATAGGGGGGCTGCACATCGACCTGCTGGTCTTGCTCGGCGTCGGTGTCAGCCACGTCACTGAGCTCGACATCGTCCTGGGGCAGCCCGTACTTGACCTCCGAGTCCGAGTCGCAACCCAATGGAGCAGCCGCCATCAGCAGCGCAGCGGCAGCGGCAGCAGTTGCTGCAGGCCTGAACCCATGCCGTCGCCGCCGAAGCTCATCCTGCGCATGATAGCAGAACGGATCCTCGGTCATGACCCCGAGCACCGCCGCAGAGGTGCAACGCGAGCCCCCCTTGCACATCGCTGCATAACGGCAAGCGCTGCAGGCCCCTGTCAGGTCCTCGAGCTCGAACTCCCGGTTGTAGGCGAAAGCCCCCGGACGGTTCCAGATTTCCTCCAAGCTCTGCGTTCGCAGGTTGCCCTCGACCCAACGCTCGGCGCCATCGGCCTGCAACGACAAACAGCCCTTCACATCGCCATCGGCCTCGATTCCGAGCACTCGCATTCCCGCCTGGCAACCCTGCCAACAGGTCTTGCCACGCTTCTGCTTGGTCCCCCGAAGCGCCGCATCATAGGGCCCGTAGTAGCCCACCGAATCACTCAACATGACATGCATGCGGCTGCGCTTCTGAATCCCAGCCAGCTTCGGCATCAAATCCAAGATCTGACGCGGTTCCAAGAGCAGGTCACGATGCGCGCTCATGTTCCCCATCGGAACCGTGAGCTGCAATCTCCAAATCGAGACGCCAAGCTCCGCCAGCAAATCATGGATCGCGTCGAGCTCAGCGAGGTTGGGCTTGCTCACCGACGTGAGCACCGCCACCTTGAGTCCCTGTTCCATGAAGGTCTTGGCGCTCGAAATCACGAGGTCGAAGCTGTTGCGGCCCCGCAGGGCATCGTGGGTATCCTTGGTGCCATCGATGGACACACCAATATTGCCCATGCCCGAGGCCAATGCCTTACGCGCAACCTCAACGGCCCGCGACGCCGAGTAGGCACCATTGCTGATCATATTGCAGTAGACACCATGTGCCGTGGCCTCTGCAGCAAGCTGTGCCCAGTCTGCACGCATCGTCGGCTCGCCACCCGAGAGCGTCAAGCGCTCACAACCCATCGCGGCGAGCTGCCGCACGACCCGCAACGCCTCCTCGGTGCTCAGCTCGTCAGCGCGCGCCTGCCCCGCGCGCGAGCCGCAGTGCACACAATCCAAATTGCACGCCAGAGTAATCTCCCAGACGCAGTTGGATGGCCTCCAGTGATGTTCTCGAACCCAGTTTGCGTACGCCACAGGCTCAGTCGGTGCGCTCATACTCCCTACCCTCATTGCTCGCGCTCTACCAGCGACTCGCTGGTTGTGATGTGGCTCGCGCTCTACGAGCGACTCGCCTCTTGTCGTGGGGCGCTGCCCCACCCCCCGCCAAAGGGCTAGCCCTTTGGAATCCCTTCTCTTGTTCGTATCGATGGGTGACCAC
>JAVFAO010000457.1:0-5345 GCA_034002465.1 Myxococcota bacterium | reverse complement strand
CAGCTCGTCCAGGCCGCTCAGGGACAGGCGCTTGACGCGGCACCTGTTGAGTTCGAGCTCTACCAGGCCGGCAAGACCGTGCAGTTCGAGGGTGTGTAACGCCGGGGCGTGGCTCAGGCGGAGCGCTCTCAGCGAGCTGAGTCCGGTGAGCTCGAGGCTCTGAAGTGCAGGTGTGGCACCGAAAAGGATGGTGCCCAGCTCCTGCAGGTCAGCGAGCTCCAGATGCCGCAAGCGCTCGACCCCCAAGAGCGTGAGCTTCTGAAGCTTGCTCAGGTGCCGCACCGCCGAGATATCGGTCAGAGAGGTGCACGCGCCAAGGTCGAGCGTTCGCAGCTTGCACAGCGAGGCGAGCGGGCTGAGGTCGGCCAACCTGTTGCAGCCATTCAGGCTCAGGTATTCGAGTTCAGTAAGAGGTGCAAGCGGGTCGAGCTCGGTGAGCTGGGTACATCCATGGAGGTCGAGGGAGCGCAGTGTTCTCAGCTCGGCGAGGCGTGAGAGGTCCTCGAGCTTCGTGTCATCGCACAAGCGCAATGAGCGTAGCGAAGGCAAGGCCGTGAGCGGCCCGAGGTGGCGAAGCTTCGGACAGTAGCTGAGGTCGAGGCTTTGCAGGGAAGGCAAGTCCGCGACCCACTCCAGGTCGCCGACTTGGGTACTGCCGAGGTTGAGCTCTCGGAGCGAGCCGAGCCTGGCGAGTGGGCTGAAGTCGCTGAGCTGCATGCAGTCACACAGCGAGAGCGTTTGCAGGGAGTTGAAGGCGCTCAGCGCTGTGACCTGGCTCAGTTCCTTGCAGTTGCGGAGAGAGAGCTGCTCGAGCTGGTCGAGCTCCATGAGCGCAGCGAGCTCGTCGTCGAGGTAACAGCCCGAGAGCTCGAGACTGCGTAGCTTGACGAGCCTTCGCAAGGGGCCGAAGTCCTTCACCTGATAGCAGTCTTCCAGGGACAGGTGCTCGAGCGCTACCAACGCAGCCAGTGGTGCGATGGAGTCTGGGCAGCAATAGCCGAGCTCGAGCCAGTCGAGTTGAGCCAAGTTGGCCAGAGGCGCGAGCTCCTCGAGCTGTCTGCAGCCGCTCAGGTCAAGGGCTGTCAGCGAGTGCAGGCCGCTGAGGGGAGCAAGCTCGGTGAGGCGGAGGAGGTCGGGGAGGGCCAGGCTCTGCAATGACGTCAAGTTGGAGAGCGGTGAGAGCTCGTGGACCAACCAGCACTCACTCAGCTCCAGCGATTGTAGGGTCTCGCATTCGGCGAGCGCAGAGATATCGATGAGGACTGGGTTGCAGAGCAGCAGTGAAACGAGCCCGTCCAACCCCGGTAGCCGTGGCAGGGTGGCTGGCGGCGCCCAGCGCAGATACTCGACGCCTTGCGGGATTAGGCTGGCGCCTGCAGTGGCGACGCCCATCCTGGGCTGGTCGTTGACGAGCAGGACGGCGCCATCGAGGTCGGCCGAGCGTTGCAGTCGGAGCTCGAACGTCGTTTGCTCGAAGGCGGAGACGTCCAAGACCAGGTCAGCGAAGTAGAGATGGCTGATGTTTGCGCATGCGCAGTCGTGTGGAGCAAAGCGGCTCGGGCCAAAGAGGAGCGTATGGGTTGCGTCTGAGTGTCGCACGCCCAAGGTGAAGTTTGGGAGCTGTTCGTCGAGCCAGCGAAAAGTGTCGAGTGATTCGTCGAGATGTCTGGGATCCAAGCGCCAAGTGTGCATGTTTCGCGCTCGTCAGGCGAGCACCCGGGTAATGGATGTGGGCGCTCGGCCAGCGGCCCGGACAGGTTAGCACCGTTGCAGCGCAGAAGAAATGGGGCCAGCGAGGAGGTGGACAGTATTGGGCTTGCCGCGAGCAGGATTCACTTTCGTGAGAAATGAGTACAGTCGGTCTCATCCACCAACCCTCCGCGAGCTGCAAAGCCCTCAGCTCGTCGGGACGATGCGTGCGCTTCTCACATCGTCTCATGCAGCATCGCGCTGCCGTTCGGGGCTGCTTTCGCGGTAGCAGCGCTGAATCCACTGGCCGATTCGATCCTCGCCCTGGTCGTGGAAGCGAGCTGGGCTTCTGTCGGAGGCGAGCTTGCTTCCCGGAAGAGGGCAGAAGCGTGTGAACTGCAGCCGCTCGGGTGAGACGCGCTGGGCGAGGCCGATGGTCTCTGCGACGGACGCATCGTCCTCGCCGGGCAGACCGACGATGAAGCCAACGCTGCGGGCGATGCCGTGGCGCGCGAGGAGCTCGGCGGCGCGGACGAGCTGCTCGACCTTCAGTCCCTTCCCGACACTGTCGAGGATGCGCTGCGAGCCTGCTTCGAATCCCAGGTAGACCTGATGACAGCCGGCCTCGGCCATGTTCTGCACGAGCTCGTCGTCCAGCTCGTCGGCTCTGGCGTTGCAAAACCAGCTCAGCTCGAGCTGGCGGCGGAGCATCTCCTGACACAAGTGCAGACTGCGCTCCCGGTCGAGCGTGAAGGCATCGTCGACGAAGGAGAGCTCCCTCACGCCGAGCTGCCGGACCAGCCGCTCGAGCTCATCGACCACGGAGGGCACGGTGAAGAAGCGAAGTCGGCCATAGAGCGCGTGGCTCGCGCAGAAAGCGCAGCGGTGCAAGCAGCCTTCTTGTTGATTAGGCGCTTGGCCTGTTTCCCCAAGTTGTTGTGGATTGGGCGCTTGGCCTGTTCCCCCAAGTTGTTGTGGATTGGGCGCTTGGCCTGTTCCCCCAAGGTGTTGTGGATTGGGCACTTGGCCTGTTCCCCCAAGTCGCGCGCTGCTTCGCAGCACGACACCTGGGAGCTGGTCCAGCTCGCTGGTACGACGCAGGGCTTCGACGAGCCCGCAGATCACCAGCTCGCCGTCTCCTCGGACCACTGCGCTGACGGCTGGACATTGTTGAAGTACTTCGAGAGGTTGCAGGGTCGCCTGCGGCCCTGGCTATGGTGCGCACCCCAGCTCGAGCGAAGCGCTCTGACCACAGGGCGAGCAGCTCGAGCGTCGCGACGGTGACGGTCATCCCGATCATGGCGGGTTCGAGCGCCATTACCCTGGCGAAGGCTTCCTCGTTGCTGAGCTCTTCGGCGTCGGCATCGACGATGATGGTGTCGTCGGGGGCTTGCGCGGCGAGCTGGCAGAGCCCGAGCGGTGGATAGCAGGATCGCGAGCGCGTGAACTGGCGCCAGGTACCAGGGGCTTGAAAGAGGACCAGCGGTCGTGACATGGCTCATCCCTCACGCAGGCGGGTTCGTGCTGAGGAACTGGCCTGGGGGGCGGGATGTGACAGCGGCGTCGGCGGAATCCTCCCAGCGAGAGCAGCGCAGGGTGTTCAGCGCCCTGGCAGCTCAAACAAAACGGTCCAAGGCGCGGTTGAGCATCGTCACCAATGGTGCGAGTGAGGAGGGTTGGAGGTCTTCAATCCTTGCGAGTTCGATGGCGCTGGACATGACCCGTGGTTTGGAGAGTCCTTTGGCTCCATTCTTCTTGAGCCAGCCTTCAATGCCTGCGGTATACGAAGACCCAGGTGGACGTTGTGCCAGAAACGCGTGCAACGCCTCTTCACCTTCCTGAGTCTCTTGGGGATAGTGCCTCTCCAATGCTTGAAAGTAGACCTGGGTCGTGACGAGTTCCTCGAACTCGCCCTCGAGCGCGAACCAGTGATCGTTTGGGATGACCTTGGAGTTGGTCAGCTCCTGCCTCTTGTCAGCGTCAACCATGACAATGGCATGAGAGCCCAGCGCTTCGACGACCTTATAGGTCGTCTCAAAGCCTTTGCGAGACGCCCCGACGAGGGAAATCTGAGGCCGCTGGGCGAGGTAGGACGTGAAGGGGTCCTGCTCGGCTTTGGCAAGCTTTTCCAGTAGCTGCGGCAGACACTCGGTTTCGGTTTGACCTTCGACGATGAGGGTGATTGGCGCGAGGGCGAGCGCGTCAAACGGACACACGCCGAGCGCAGTGCGGAGGAGCGATAGATCGTCGATCACTGGACGGTTGATGATCTCTGACACTGCCCCATTGACATCCTCTGTCTGTTGAACGAGGCGGAGGTGGCGGGTATCCGGCAGTGGCAACATGCTCGGTGAGTGCGTGGCGTACACACACTGTATCCAAGGCTCGGAGGCCAGCTCCTGTAGAATCCTACAGTACTGGTGCTGGAAACCGGGGTGCAGGTGGTTCTCTGGTTCGTCCGCCAGAATCAGGATATCGCTTTGCCCGCGGGATCTCAGCGCGGCGAGCTTGACGAGCACCGCCACCAGCTTGCGAACTCCCTGGCCGCGCTGCTCTATGGTCTGTTCGCCACCAAACCGATCCACGAGCCGAATGGCCAAGCTGCCAGCATCCGATGACAGCGCCTGTAGCATGAGAGAGTATGGGGCGAGTGGGAATAGGCCCGAAAACCAACTGGCCAAGCCGGTATTCGCGACACGGAGAAGCTCATCTCTGCGAATGGTGCTGGCCTCACGGTACTGCAGCAGGTCGAAATCGGCGACGCGAAGGAGTGATTTGGCTGGACCGGGCTGATCGAGCTTGATTTCAGATGGAAACGGTTGAATTGCATCAAGATCCACAACTTGAAACAGTGCTTGCGGGAAGTCCGATTGCTCGTTGACGAGACGGCGTGATTTGACTCTGGGGGCCAGTCGACGCTCCACGTCAACCCAAGTATTTGCGGCGAGCACGCCGTCCGGGAGCTTGATGCTGGCTGTGAGCGTTCCAGAGAATACACCACCAACTGTCGGATGGTTTTGCCATGGACCTCGCGTCACTCGCGCGCTGGTGTCTTGAATCTGCGTCTGTTCCAGGCTTCCGTCGCCACCAGCTAGACGAAGAAAACGGAGAATGCTCGTCTTGCCCGAATCGTTGGCGCCTGTGAGAACCGTTAGGTCGTCTTCGAGCTCGAGCATCGCGTTCCGAAATGGGCCGAAATCGTTGATCTGGACGGAGCGAATTCGCATTGGAGTCATCCCCGTTTGGCTTTCTTGTTTCGAAGGGGAGCTCAGAACGGCATGGTGATATCATCCTCGTCCCCGTCGAGTTGAATGGTGATGGGGCCTTCGTCAAGAATCCCCTCCAGAGCCCAGGTTGCTGCTCTAAACTCGAAGCCCCCAGCTCGCGCCACAGGGTTGCGGAGGGTGTAGAGCTGGAAATGGGCACCAGTGACATTGCCAACGACGACGTAGAGCCAGTAATCGAAATCCTGTGTGATGGCTTGGCCATCATCGGCCCTGTTCCAGGCGTCGGTAAACTCGGCACGTGTCATGGTGACGAGCTCGCCGTTCGCCCAAGGACCGCTTCGGCCTTTCACTTCGATTCGACGGACGAGTGCACCTTCGGCGTTCCTGCTCTCGAGGTCAAAGCCTCTCTGATTGAGAGCCATGGGGGTC
>JAVFAO010000456.1:0-5374 GCA_034002465.1 Myxococcota bacterium | reverse complement strand
ACGCATGCGTCCTTTTCCCGCGTCCAACGCACGCATCACTCGTCAGCTCGACCTCATCAGCGCGCAAGTTGCACCAGGATCGCCACCTCTACGAGACACCCAACACATCGCAGAGATTCTGCTTTCTCGAACTGACTCTGCCCAATGTCCGCGCCAGCCCGCCATGGCCCGCCCTTTGCTGCCTGTGCTTTCGCTCTGGCGCGCTGCGGCGGAGTCGTGCATCGCTCGACCTGCCTGCAGCTGCCACGGCGAGCTGCTCCTCAGCGTGGTACAGCCCATGGATTCTCCCCGACTCCGCTCCCGATGAGGACCCGATGTCAAGCAATCAACATCCAGCCGAGCGGTCCACCGATTCCCTGCTGGCACGGCTCGCGACACTCGAGAAGCGCGTAGAAATCGGAGATGCCGCCCAGATCGAGCTCGCGCGAATGCGACTCAAGGAAGAGCAGACCAAACAGGAACTCAAACGGCTCTGGCTGCAGCTCGTCGAGGAGAAAGAACAGGAGAGCAGACAACTCAAAGAGGAAATTCACGCTCAACGGCAGCTGCTCACGACCCTGGAGACCCAACTCGCTGGATGGACACAGCACGATTTTGCACCCCTTTCCCCCCCGCCCAACGCTCCCACCCACCCCCTGCTCCAAGCGGTTCTCGCCGCACAGGACGCACTCCTCGCGGCTCGCTCCGAACTCAGACAGCTACTCGAGCAAAGTGAGCAAGCACGCGCTCGACTGCACACCCGTCCGTCAGCCCCATTCCATCGAAACCCCACTCGTTTGCATTCGTTCGCTCTCGGACACTTTCGGTTGCGTTCTCTCCGTGCTCACCCCAGCCAGGCACTTCAGCACAAGCTTGCACTCACCAAAGCCAACGAAAGCCTCGAAACGCAGCTCGCTCAAGCCAGGAGCCAGCTCGCACACCTGCACAGCGAGACTGAGCGCCTCGCCAAGCAACACAGCCTCGAACAACAGCGCTTGGACGAGCAGCTCTCTGCCGCCAAGCTCCAAGTGCAGGAGCTCAACGCACAGCTCGCGCAGCAGGCTCCCAAGCTAGACGAGCTCGAAACACTGCAGCAGCAGCTCCAGGTGGCACGAGAAGAAGCCCAATCCAAGGAGCACAGTTTCACCCAGACACTGACCGAGACCAAGGACCAGCTCTCTCGTGCACGCGCCGAATGTGAGGCGCTCACACAGAAGCGACACGACGAACAACAGGCTCTCGATGAGCAGCTCCGGCAAAGCAATGCCGCCATCGAGGAACGAGAAGAGCAGCTTGCTCTCCTGCGTACCGAGCTGAGCGCGCTTCGCGCCCAACATGAGCTCAGTCTCGCAGAGGCGGCAGAGCTCTCCGCCCATCGCCAAGAACTCGTGCTGCAACGCGAACAGTTGCAGCTCCAACTCCAGTCCCAAACCCAGCTCACGACTGCACTCGAGGCGCAGCACAACGAGACCCTCGCGGCACACGCGCAAGACCGCCAACTCTGCGAGCGCGCTCGAGAAGAGCTCGCTCAACAGCAGCAGTCCAACGCGGACCTGCGCGACAAGCTCGCTGCGACTGAGCAGCAAGAACGCTTGCTCAACAGCCGCGTCCAGGGACTCGTGCAAGACCTCGCCTTGGCACATCGCGCCGCAGAGAGCCTTCGTCAGCAGGCAGCAGCCCAGTCATCCCCAAGCGCTGAAAAAGCCCGCGTCGAGAGACTTCGTCGTGAGCTCAAAGCCCAACGCAGCGAACTCGAGAGGCTGCAAGACGCGATTGCGCTCAAGAACGTTGAAGTCGCCGCCCACCGCGAGCGAATCCTCGAGCTCGAAGAGCTGTTGCAGCACGAGCGCGACAAGGCCCTGCAGGCCCGCCGCGAGCAAGAGAGCACCCCTGCCTTTGCCGCCCCACACCCTCTTCTCGCCGAGATCATCGAACTCAAGGCTACGCTCATCGATCTGAGGCAGGAGTACGCACAGCAGGCCACCAAGCACGCCAGAGAGCTCGAATCCCTGCGCAGCGACAACGCAGCTCTGCAGGATGCCATCGCTCAAACAGAGCTCGAGATCGAAACACAGCTCGAGCACAAGGCGCAGCTGTGCTCTGCCCTCGACTCGGCGATGAAGGAAAACCAAGAGCTTCGCCGTAAGCTCGAGCCCAACGCAGGACGCAACGGCGCGACCGCCGGAGCCTGTCCTCGCTCCTGTTGAGCCACGACGGCAACCGTGCCTGCACGCACGGTGTCCGCTGCGGCCGGTGGCTCATCCAAAGCTGTCGGCAATCGCAGGTGAGCGAAGGGCACGCATCCTCTCGACATTCCGAAGGAATTGCTGCTGTCGAGAGGTCGGTGCTCGAGAGCGAGCGAAGGCCAACAACTTGGGGCGAACAGACCAAGTGCCCAATGGACAAGAATTGAGCGAAGCGAGGCACGAGTCAGCGTCTGTCGCGGGCGCATCCGATGCGCCTGCGCAGCGCTGCGAGGGTCTCGCGAGAGAACGAATGCAATCGAACGCCTCACGCTCGGCAGCTATCCTCAGCCGCCTCCTCGCCTCGCGTTAAAAGTGCGCAGGTGTTGGATTCTTCAGCGGCAATTTTCCGCAGGACTGGCCAGCAGCAACTCATGAACACGCATAACCTATCAATATCAAAACATTTTCAAAACAGCCGCAGACTGGCGCAGGGGTTGCAAACAGCACTGCTTCGACGTCTGGCGCTTCATGCCAGCGCTGCATGCGTATGAATCGTGCGCATCCACGAGCAGGGAAGGGAGGCAACTGATGGCAGAGATTCAGAAGGATACCTACGCAGGCCTGGTCATGCGGTGGCTGACGGGGGCGATTTACGCGCCCATCAAGATCGTTGGAGCTCGGCAAGTCAAAGTCATGACGAGGGCGATGAGTCTCGCCTTCGTCGACCAACTTGCGAGAGAGGGTGAGCAGAACGGCACGAAAGTCTCCCCCACGAACAACGTCGTCGACGCGCTCGAGCAGTATCGCAAGCTCGAGAGCGCCAGCAACCTCTGCGAAGAGAAAGACGTCACGATTTCCCCGACCGACGAGGGCAATACCCGCATCGTGTTCACCGATTGCCCCTACGGCCCTCTGTGCAACAAGACCCTCGCCGCGTTGCTCGCTCGAGGAGACTTCAACAAGGCAACGGTCCCTTGCTTGAGAATGGAGACCTACTCAGCGTGTGCGACGAAGCTCTGCAAGACGCGTCAGCCCTACACGATGATTCAGTTTGCTCCTGGAGCCCGTTGTGAAGGACAGCTGAACGCATCCCGCGTTGCGAAGAAGGAGGACTGAGATGTTGGAGCGATACTTTGGAGCCAGTGGAGCTGCGCTCTCCTTTGATGCGGCTCGCTCGGCGCTGAGCCTGAGTGGCGATCGCGTCGCTTTCCACTGCGACAAGTTCAACACACGTATTCTCAAGAATTTCGAAGATGTGATGGGATATGAGGACGGCGGCAAGCTGCTCTGTGACATGGCGGCGTCGACAACCTATGCCGCACTGAACCGGGCCTTGGTAGAGGGAGAGAACGCAGCCGCTTTCGCAGCCCTCGACCTGCGCGGCAAGCTCGAGGCCATCACCGAATACTTCAAGCTGCTTGCCTACGGTGCCATCGAAATCGTCGAGCTCTCTCCTACCCAAGCGAAGGTGGTGTCGAGCCACTCCTATCTCGCCGAAGGATGGTTGGAAAACAAGAAGCGCTGGAACCTCGACGAGCGAATGGGCCCGGCCTGCCACGATCTGCGCGGTCACCTCGCGGCCGCGATGTGCATCTGCACCGGACGCCCTCTGGGGAGCTTCCACTGCACTGAGACCCTGTGTCGAGCCTACAAGAATGGCGAGCGTTGCGAATTCACCGTGGAGGTCCAAGCATGACTGTCGATGCCAATCATATCATGAACGCGGTCTTGGGGATGGGCTTGCGCGGCGACGAGACGACAGGCCTACTGCGAAAGTTTGGGGTCATTTTGGCCATCAACTCCGTCGACTACTTGGTCGATCGAGAGCTGGAGTTCTTGCGCAAGTACCCCAATGCCTTGGAGATGGTGGAAACCAGCCTGATCGATGCGGCCCAATGGTGTGATGTCGCCACCTTCGGCGGAATGATGAAATCGCCCGAATGGGAAGCTGTCTGCTCACCCATGATCAACTCGAAGCGGGACCAGCTCGAGGCACTTCATGCCATCCAGAACTGCATGGGCTGGGGGAAAATCAGCAGCTACCACTTCGACGAGGCCAACAAGTCCTACGAAGTGATCGTCGAGCACTCCTACTACGTCGACAACTACCTTCGCCACTACGGCGTCTCGGATCGTCCTCGCTGCTACATGTGGACTGGCGTCGCCGCCGGCAACATGGACCTACTCCTCGGCGAGCACGTGCACGACTACGAGGCGACCGAGGTCATGTGCGCCGCCAAGGGCGATCCCTACTGCAAGTTCGTGGTCAAGAAAGTGGAGCAACTCTTTGACCTGCTGTGATCGCCGTTAGTATTCTCGGCCGGCATCCATTGCGATAGCCAAGCGTCAAGCACAATGAGCATTCGCGACGACTTCCCATCTGTCCGGCCGCGTTGTTACGCAGACAGCGCGGCCAAGACACTGACCCCACATGCAGTCGTCGCGGTCATGAACGAATACTACCAGAGCTTGGACGCGAATGTCCTACGTGGCTTGCATCGACGCGCCGTGCAGTGCACCGAGCTGGTCGAGGAGGCGCGTCGCGCCGTTGCTTCCACCGTGAATGCCAGCGCAGAGCATCTGGTGTTCTGTCAGAATGCCACGCACGCCATCAACCAGCTTGCCTCGGGTCTACAGCTCCCCACCGGCAGCAGAATCGTGAGCTCCCTGCTCGAACACCACTCGAACTTGCTCCCTTGGATGCGCTTGGCACAACGGTGCGAAGGAGAGCTGCTCTTTCTCGAGCCGGACGAGAATGGTGTCCTAGAGCTAGCTCAGGCACAGGACTTGCTCTCTGCAGGCAAGGTCGCGTTGCTCGCGCTCACCCAGGTCTCTAACGTACTGGGCTCCGAACAGCCGATTGCCGAGCTCTGTCGCCTCGCTCGAGATGCAGGCGCCGTCAGCGTCGTCGACGCGGCACAGAGTGTGGGACACGGTCTTGCAGACGTTCAATTATTGGGCTGCGACGCTCTCGTCTGGTCTGGACACAAGAGTTTCGGTCCAACCGGTACAGGCGCGCTCTGGATGCGAGCGGAGCTGTTGGAGCGTCTCGAACCGAGCATGGTTGGCGGGGGAGCCATCGACGCGCTCGGTCCGGACGGCTTCGTCGTCGCACAGGAACCTGCCTGGCGACGATTCGAGGTGGGTACGCCGAACATCGCTGGTCTCATCGGCTTAGGTGCGGCTGCACACTACCTCAATGAGCAACT
>JAVFAO010000455.1:0-5395 GCA_034002465.1 Myxococcota bacterium | reverse complement strand
TGCATCGCCGCTGCCGCTACAGGCGCTCGTCAGCTTCTCCGAGTCGCACAGATAAGCCAGCGCCAGCGACGGAAACAGCCGCCGAGCAGCCGTCGAGAGCTCGTCTCCCTCGTACTCCATGATCGTCTCGTAGATGGTGCCGCCATCGTCGTTCAACACCGTCAGCGTCAGCTCCACCCGCCCCTTCTGCTGGCGCGCCCGAAGCTCGAAGACCCGCTGCGCCATCAGCCGCTTCGTCGCCCGAAGCTGGCAGGCCCGCTCCTCGTCGAGGCTCACCCCCATCTCCTCGCGACACTGCGCCATCACCACCATCCGCTCCTGGTCCGCTACGAAGACGTAGTCCGCGTGCTTCAGCATCGCAGAGCGAAAGTAGTTGGCCTCGGCCTCCAGCGCCTTTTGCTCTTTCTCACTGCCACCAAAGAGCAGAAAGACGTTCTCGCTCTCTGCCGAGGCCAAACTCGGCAGCACGCACAGCGCTGCCACCACCACCAAACCCAACGACCAAGCCGTATTGCGCATCCTGCACCTCCTCCGAGCGCCGCTGGCATTGTGGCCTTGGCTGAAGCGCAGTTCAAGGCTTGCTGGCGCCAGGCCTGCAGATGCTACGGATGGTCATCAGGCGTTTTGAACCGGGCGAACGGCCGTTCGCCCCTACGGCTGCGATTCCCATCGATATTGCGCATGCCGTGCAACCGCTTCCTCTGTGCGCTGCCCTGAGCTTGCTGCGCTATCAGGGCGAACGGCCGTTCGCCCCTTCGGCTGCGATTCCCATCGATATTGCGCATGCCGTGCAACCGCTTCCTTTGTGCGCTGCCCTGAGCTTGGTGCTCGCCACCGAAGCTTCTAGAAGTACCGCCGTTGCTGCGCTTGCAGGGCGAGCAAGCCCGAAGGGTGCGCGCCCTGGACGGTGCGCAACAACTTGGGGGAACAGGCCAAGCGCCCAACCGACGAGAAACACGCGGAGCCCTGGGGTCAGCAAGCCCGTCAGCGCCCATCCCCCTTGCTCCAAGCCCTCGCCCGCTGCTATCCTCAGCCTGCTGCGCCGCTGCGGCACTCAGGAGCGCCCATGCATCCCCATTTCCCTCGCTTCTTCAACACCGCCGGCCCCTGTCGACCCGAGGAGCACTACATGCTGCCCCCGGAGCAGCGCGTTTTGGACATCCGCGGGCTCATCGACTCTGCGGCCTACTTCGTCATCCACGCGCCGCGGCAGAGCGGCAAGACTACCCTGCTGCGCAACCTCTCGCGTCAGCTCACCCAAGAGGGTCGATACGCCGCCATCACCATCTCACTCGAGGTGTTCATCGGCAATGACGTCGCCACCATGTGGCCTCAGTTCCCCTCCAAGTGTCAGCACGATGCGCTCAGGCAGTGGCCAAGCGAGCTACAAGCCCCCCCGAGCGAAGCCCTCGGAGCCGAGCCCCATGTCGGACTCACCCAATACCTCTCCACCTGGGCCAGCCTCTGTCCTCGCCCCCTCGTCATCTTCTTCGACGAGGTCGACGCCCTCCAAGGCGAGGTCCTCATCTCGCTGTTGCGACAACTGCGCGATGGCTACTGCTCGCGCCCGGCGCCCTTCCCCTACAGCGTCGCCCTCGTCGGCATGAGAGACGTGCGAGACTACCGCGGCCAGGTCCGCGACGAGGGCGGCAGCATCGGCTCGGCGAGCCCGTTCAATATCAAGTCAGAATCGCTGAGGCTCAGCAATTTCGACGCCGACGAGGTGCGCGCCCTGCTCGAACAACACACCGAAGCCACCGGACAGCGCTTCGACGCCGACGCCGCCACCGAAATCTTCGAACAGACCCAGGGTCAGCCCTGGCTCTGCAACGCACTCGCTCATCTGCTCTGCACCCATAGAGCGCCCCTCGTCCCCGACCGAAGCCAAAACGTCACTCGCCAGCACGTGCTCGAGGCCCGAGAAATCCTCATCGAGCGCCGCGACACCCACCTCGACAGCCTCGTCGCGCGTCTGCGCGAGGACCGGGTGCGCCGCATCATCGAGCCCATCCTCACCGGAGAGTTGAAGCTCGATTCGGCCACCTCCGACGACGACTTCAGCTATGTCCGAGACCTAGGTCTCGTCAGGCTGGACAAGGGGCAGCGGGTCATCGCCAACCCCATCTACCAGGAAATCATCCCGCGCGTGCTCACCTACCAGCTCCAGTCCTCCATACCGCTCGAGCCCGCCTGGTATATCGCCGAGGACGGCACGCTCGACCTGATGAAGCTGCTCGAGGGCTTCGTGCAGTTCTGGCACCGCAACGGCGAAGTGCTGCTGCGCGGGATGCCCTACCAGGAGGCGGCGCCACACCTGGTGCTGATGGCCTACCTGCAGCGCGTCGTCAACGGAGGTGGCCACATTCTGCGCGAGTTTGCCGTGGGCACGGGGCGCGCCGACCTCGTCATCAGCTTCGGTGGCCGTGACGACGTCCTCGAGCTCAAGCTTCTTCGGGACAAGTACACCCTCGAAGACGGCAAACAGCAGGTCGCGCGCTACGCCAAGCGCCTTGGTCGAGACCATGGCTACTTGGTCATCTTCGACAACCGCGTGGGCTCGCCCTGGGAAGAGCGCGGTCGCTTCGAGCAGCACCAGCATGACGGCGTGGAGCTCACCGTGCTCTGGGCGTGAGCGCGCAGACTCGGCCACGGCCTGCCGTGGCCCTACAACGATGAAGCGCAGCGGCGTTCCCCGCCTGGCGGGGAACCCGCATGAGACAATCCACGTTCCCGAGTGTATGCAGAATCCAAGGAGGGCGGACACACAGGTCGGGCGCCATGAATGTCGCCCCTACTCTCGAACGGGAGCGATTCATCGCGCCCACAAGTTTCACCCTGGCCACCCCACCCGGTACGGGCGCGCATCATCGCGCCCGCTCGTATCGGCGCCAGGCGGAGTGCGGACCAACCCCATGGAATACCGCATCAGCCTCAACTCCCCCTCTCCATCGAGAGGTTGTTGCAAAACCCTCTTTTCGGGCGCAGAACCTGCGGATGTAGCAGCCTCACCAGCTCCATCATCGCAGATCTTGCTTGTCCTTCTCGTCAATTCACTTTGGCGTGTTGTAAGTTTCTGAGGTCGCTTTTTTGGCGTACCCACTCGCGAGGGTACGATCGCCAACAAGAATGCAACTTGGATTTGGGTCGATGAACTTAAGAATTCTGTCCTCAGGTACAAAAGTATCGACGTTAGCAAGAACGTCGAGTCCAAGGCTCATCTGTCCCGAGTTGCCCAGATGCTGTGATCGTGAAGTCGGCTTTCTGTCTGCCATTGCGCTCTCCCACAACGCCCAAACCAAGATCTCACAACGGTTTTGCTGTGTCGACCCCCTTTTTCAACACCCTCTCGATGGAGAGGGGGTTGTGGGGTGAGGCTTCCCGCGCCAACCAGAATACAACGGCAGAACATCGCGAGACAGACCTGCCAAGCCCTACTCGTACAACAAATACGCTGCCCGGCGCGCTGCAAAGCCCTCGAGCTCCGCTTGCCAGCTCGCCTCGATGGCCTCCACCTCGGCGCCGTCCCGAATCATCTCGAGCACCTTGTCGTTGCCCCAGATGCGCCCAAAGTGCTTGCGACTCGTCGGCTCGAACACGCCAGGATAGAGGCGCTCGATGCTCACTAAGAGCTGCAGCGCCGTATGCAGAGGCCGCATTCCTTCTTCGGGAAAGAGCTGCACGCCAGAGAGGTCCTTCTTGCGAAACGCACCCGAGAACGGACGATAGGCAATGGGCAGAAAACGGACACCCGGAATCTGGCGCTGCCGAAGGAACTGGGCAAAGTCTGCAGCATCGATGAAGTCGGCGGCGATGGTCTCGAAGGGCATGGTGTAACCGCAGCCTTCGTTCACGTTCTTCGACACCCCCGCCACCATGCCTGTGGCCACGTACAGCAAGGCGTTTCGGGCGTGCGGGATGTTGGGCGAGGTGGGGCGCCAGTCGAGACCAGTGTCGTCCCAACGCATCGAGCGGCGCCAGCCCTGCATCGGCACCACCTCGAGCTTGGTCCCCAGCGCCATCTCGCCGTTGTAGAAACGGGCCAGCTCACCGATGGTCATGCCATGCACCACCGGGATGGGCGCCCAACCCACGAAGCTCTGGTAGCGCGCCTCCCGAATCGGTCCTTCGATGAGTTCACCCCCCAGCGGATTGGGGCGGTCCAGCACCACGACCACCACCCCCGCCTTGGCAGCGGCCTGCATGGCCTTGCCCAAGGTGGTGATGTAGGTGTAGGTGCGGGAGCCCACGTCCTGGATGTCGAAGACCAAAACATCCAGGCCAGCCAGCGTCTGCGCCGACGGCGCCGAACGCTGGCCGTAGAGCGCCTCGACAGGCACCCCCGTGCGCGGGTCGAGCTCATCCTCCAAGGACGCACCCGCTGGCGCGGTGCCGCGCAGACCATGCTCGGGCGCATAGAGCTGCACCAAGTCGAAGCGCTCATCCTCGGCGAAGCGCTCCAGGGTCGAGCGCCCTTGGCGGTCCACTCCTGAAGCGTTGGTCAAGAGCCCCACGCGCTTGCCCTCGAGCAGGTCGATGCGCTCCTCGAGCAGCACCTCCACCCCCAAGCGCAACGGCGCTGGCGCCGCCACAGGCTCCGCTTCGGAAAGGCCCTCTGCCTCCTCGAGCTCGGCTTCAACATCCACAGCGTCCCGCGCGCTCTGCTCGCGCGCTGCCTCTCCCTGCAGCGCTCCCCGCTCACAGGGCTCACAGGCCTCAGGCGAAGGCGCACAGGAGCAGGCCGACAGCGCCAGCATGAGCATCATCGTCAGGGCGCTTCGAGGTGAGATGGGAGTATCGCTGAATCTGGCGAACGAGCCGCCGAAAGGCATGAAGAGATAGTATGGATGGAACATTAGCAACAACATGAAATAAAAGGGATTCCAAAGGGCGCAGCCCTTTGGCGGGGCGTGGGGCAGAGCCCCACAATCCACTCGATACGTATCGCGTCGCATTCCGGTTGTGCGCGGCTACGAACAGAAGCTCCTTTGTATTCGCGTCGTACCCGCATTCTGCCTCGCATTGACAGCCACATGCCGTCTCCGATCGGTGGTCATACCCTGGTTGGGGCGAATGATTATTCGCCCCTACAGCTACACACCCTATGGTCATCCACGAGGCATTTGTAGGGGCGAAAAATCTTTCGCCCCTCTGCAACGACGGCGAACCACACCATATGGTCATCCACGAGGCCCTGGCTGGGGCGAATGGAAACCCGTCAGCTCGATACATATCGAGTGGGCACAATCCACCTACTCATGCGCGTGCCCATGCTCCGCCCCGTGTGGCGCCCACCAGCACGGCTCGAAGCCAATCAGCTCCCAGGCCAAACCGTAGCGATTGCCCCCATGACGAGGATCACCAAAGAAGCCCTCGAGGGTGAGCCGCAGCAAATGGT
>JAVFAO010000454.1:0-5411 GCA_034002465.1 Myxococcota bacterium | reverse complement strand
CGCCTGCTCCATGGTGGCGAGCAGGAAGGGATCGTGCAGGTCATCAAACGAAGGATGTAGATAGCGCCGCGCGGAGTCAACATCTTTGACGCCGCGATTGACGTGGAGGCGAGCGATGAGGGGGTCTGTTGGCAGGCCCTCGATCAGCGCGTTGACGAGCTCAGCTCTGGGTTCGAGCACGCTCCAGACCTTCGGCCCAGTTCGATACATGCGTTAGAGTCCGGGGATGGTGCGAGAGGCAGATTCGAACGGGCACCGCAGCGCGCCGTTCGACGCCGTCACGATCCCAGGCAGAATAGCGCAGCACGCCAAGTGTGCAAGGTGCACTTTGGGGCAGGGTTCTCGCCTAGCCCTCGCTGGACGAAGAGGCGCTGGCTTCGTCGAGCCGTCGCTGCACGGCGAGGCGCTCTTTGCGCTTGGCGAAGAAGGCGTCGAGATAGAGCATGGACGGGGTGGCCACGAAGAGGGAGGACCAGGTACCGATGAGAATACCGAAGACCATGACGATAGCGAAGTCGCGGATGACGCCCTGAGCGATGAAGACCAGGGGCAACATGGCGAGGATAGTGGTGCCGGAGGTCAACACTGTGCGGCTGAGGGTGGCGTTGATGCCCCGGTTCGCGCAGACCTCGATGGAATCTTTGCAGCCAGAGCGAACGATCTCACGAATACGGTCGAAGATGACGATCGTGTCGTTGATGGAGTAGCCGACGATGGCCAGGATGGCGGCCACGGTCTCCAGGGTGATCTCGAGCCGCGACAGGACGATGAAGCCAAAGGTGATGATGGCATCGTGGGTGAGGGCGACGACACCACCGGGGGAGTAGCGCATGTCGAAGCGGATGGCCACGTAGATCATGATGAGGCCGATGGCGAAGAGCAGGGAGACGATGCCGTCACTGCGGAACTTCTCACCGACGTCGGCGCCGACGGTCACGACCTCGTCGAAGCCGGTTTCTGCATCGAAGCGGTCGCCGAAGCGCTGGACGAGCATTTTGGTCACGTCAGCCTGCAGGCCGAGCGGCTTGACCACGAAGCGCCGGGAGACGGGCTCGAAGGTCACCGTGGAGTCCAGACCGAAGGTCGCCGCAGCCTGCTGAAGCTGCGAACCGTCGACGCCGGAGATGCTGTCGAAGTCTGCAGGGGGCTCGGCCGGTGCAACGTTCTCTCGCGCAGCGAAGCGAATGAAGAAGTCACCCCGCACGCCCTCGTCCTTGCAGGCGGGCCAGGCGTCGATGACCACGTCGGTGGCGCCGCTCTCGGCCAGCAAGACGGGCAACTGCTTTTTGAAAGACTCGAGACGCTCACAGCCCAAGGTGGTGGTGTGCGCGGTCTTGATCATGTAGGCCGAAGGCTTGCCACCTTGCGCGCTGACCGCCTGCACCGCCGCGTCAGAGAGCTCGGGGATGCTGGTGAAGGCCGTTCGCACCTCCTCGATGCTCACCTCTTCTTCGAAGTGGATGAGCATGGTGGAGCCGCCGCGGAAGCTGGTTCCCCAGTTCGGCGGCAAGACGAAGGGCAAGATCAACGCGGCCACCACCATGATCACGCTGGCGATGATGAAAGGCCGACGCTTTTCGATGAAAGGGAGATTGATGTTTGGAGATACGATCTGCATGGGCGAACCATCCACTGGGGAAGGTGGTTGACGCTACATCCTGTTCGAACTCAGAGCGAGAGGCTCTGGACTTTCTCGCGGGACAGATACCAATCGAAGACGAGCCGAGTCACGAAGATGGCCGTAAACACCGAGCAGACGATACCAATGAGCAAGGTGACGGCAAAACCGCGGACCGGACCAGAGCCAAACTGCGTGAGCACGACCGCGGCGATGGCGGTGGTGAGCTGAGAGTCGAGGATCGTCCAGAAGGCGCGCTCGTAGCCGAGCTGAACCGCCTTGCGAATGGTCTCGCCTGCCCGCAGCTCCTCGCGAATGCGCTCATAAATGAGCACGTTGGCGTCGACGGCCATACCGATGGTGAGCACCATTCCCGCCAAACCAGGCAAGGTCAGCGTGCTGCCAAGTCCTGCCAGGACCGCGAGGATGAAGGTGACGTTGATGACCAACGCGATGTTGGCCACCACACCGCCAAAGCGGTAGTAGACCAGCATGCTGACCACGACCAAGAGCAAGCCGATGAGCATCGCCCAGGTGCCCTTCTCGATGGAGTCGCGACCCAGAGCAGGGCCCACCAGGGTCCTGAACTCCTGACGGATTGGGGCAGGCAGCGCGCCGGAGCGCAGCGCCACGACCAGGTTCTGCACGTCCTCGCGGATCTGGTTGCGGTCCTTGCCACCCATCTCGATCGAGACGTTGCCACCAGGGATTTGGCTGCGGATGACCGGGTCCGAAATCAGGGTGTCGTCCATCAAGATGGCGAGCTGATCACCCACGTGCTCCTTGGTGATCTCGAAGAAAGTGTCACCACCTTGGCGATCGAGCTTGAGGGAGACGTAAGGGATGTTGGTGTTGGGGTTGGCCGCCGGGTAGGCGTCCACCACATTGTCGCCAGTGAGCACGGGCAGGTCGATGCGCACGAGCCGGGTCCGCCACTGCTGCGGCCCCCTGGCTCCCTCCTCCTGCTCGATCTTTTCATAGACCACCTGGCGCGCCATGGGGATGAGCTTCTCGTGCTGCACCACGAAGTCGCGCAGATACTCCTTGCCCTGTCGCTCGATACCGCCGTCTTTGTTGAGCACGTCGGCGGCGACGAGGGTCGAGCCTTCGAACTTCACCTGGCCATCGGCCGACAGCTGCTCGGAGAACTTCTGGAACGCCGCCACGGCCTCCTCGGCGTCAGCCACGAGCTTGAAGGTGAGCACCGCGGTGGTGCTGATCAGACGTTCGGTCGCCGCCGCTCGACGACTCGACAGACCAGGCAGCTCGACCACGATGTTGCGGCTCCCCTCGACGCGAATCGACGGCGCAGCCACACCCACTGAGTCCACGCGCTCGCGGATGATCTCGACGGCCTGCTTGACGGCAAACTCCTCGGTCTCGGTCAAGTAGCCTTCACGCAAGCCGAAAGTCACCTCGTTGCCAGAGCTGCCTACCACCGTGAGCACGGGGAAATCACGCAGAAACTCGTCCTCCTGCGCTTTGTCCGCGTCGTCCTCGTCGGCGAAGGTCAGCCTGAGCTGGTCCTCGTCGCGCAGGATGTCCTCGCTCACCGACACACCAGCCTCGGCCAGCCGCGAGACCATGTCCGCGCCAAACTGAGTCAGCTTGTCGTCGATGGCCGTGTCGATATCGACGGAATAGCGCAGCAGCAGGCCTCCCTGGAGGTCCAAACCCAACGCCAACGAACGCTCCGCGACGTGATCCCTGTACCAGATGTACCAATCCGGCAGAGGCGGGGTGCGCACATCGTCACCGCCGGTACTCTCCGCCGTATCGAGCTCTTCCGGGTACATGACCATCTCGACCACCGTCGGCACCAACATCAGCACCGACGCGACGAGCAAGAACAGCACGAAGCCAGACCGTAACCACCAACTCTTCGGCATCTCGGTCACTCTCCTGATCCTGGGGTCCGCTTCTGGGCGATGGCCCCACTCAAAACGCGAGTTCGTCGGCTCCTCGCCCTGGAAACAGTGTCGCCAGCGCCAAAGCCAACGTCCCCTTCACATCAACCTTTCGACTCGTCGCGTGCTCCAACGGAGCACCGACCCACGCTCGTTTCCTCTCTCGATGACTTCCTTGCATTCGCTCTCGCGAGACCCTCGCAGCGCTGCGCAGGCGCATCGCTCACTTCTTCTCGCTCGAAGCCTCGGCCGTCACCTCGCCCTTGACGATGTCACGCTCGAGCCCAGCAATCTGCGTCTTCAGCATGCGAACGCGGACCTTGTCCGAAACCAACAAGGTCATCACGTCGCCTTTCATCCCGCTGACCGTCCCGAGAATACCCGAGTTGGTCACGATCTTGTCGCCCGTCTTGATCTCGGAGAGCATCTGCTCTCGCGCCCGCATGCGCTTCTTCTCGGGACGGATCACGAAGAAGTAGAACACCGCGAAGATCAACGCGATCGGCAGCAAGAAGTTGAGCATGCCATTCATCTACAACACCTCCTGGGCTGGGCTAAACGTCGCAGACGCGTCGCCGCCGAGAGCGCAGCACAGCAGGGAGCTCTTTCCCCGCCGCGTCTTTTGCCTCTCTCTCGGCTCGCTCATCTCATCTCTCCACAACGCGTTTTTCGTCCGCTAGCCAAGCTCGGGCCACTTCGCCTGAGGATTCAGGCATGACGAGCGCGGTATCGTTACCAGACCGCATCGCCATGGTCAAGCCGCACACGCGAGAAACGTGGACGTGGCGTGGGTCGAGGGAGGCGCTGCGCCAGCTTCGGCGACTACAACGCTGGCCGATGCCAAGCTTGCACTCGCCCCACACCGACGCGTCGCGGTCCCCGAGGCACTGGTCAAAGACCTGAGCGCGGCCATCGCCAGCGCCGAAAACCATAGTGGTCGTCAGCCAGCCCCTTCATGACGTCTCGAGCGCTGGCCCCTGCAGCGGCCACGACGAGGGCAGCGCCGCCTCGAAGACCAAGCCCCAGCGCGACAAGGGATGACGCATCCGCAGCCGCCAGGCATGCAGCATCAAACGCTCCCCTGCCCTGCCCCCATAGCGCCCATCACCCACGATCGGACGCCCCGCTTGCGCCAAATGCACCCGCACCTGATGCGTGCGCCCCGTCTTCGGCCACGCCTGCCAGTCCGCAAGCACCCCAGCAGCATCTGCTCGCTGAGCCGCCAGCTCGAAACGGGTCTGCGCCCGCGCACCGCCACTGTGCACCGCCCCCCAGCTTCCACCGCCCAGGTGACCAAGGTGGTTGTCCACCTCCCAACGCTGCGGCAGCAACTGCTCCTCACTCCAGGTCACCGCCCGATAACACTTCTCCAGGCTGTGGCGCGCAAACTGCTGCGCCAAACCCTTGTTCGCCGCCTTGCTCAAACTCATGACCAGCACCCCAGAGGTGCCCGCGTCGAGCCGGTGATGCAACGCCACATAGGCCTGCGCCCCTCGCCGAAGCCCCTGGTCGCGCCGCACCGCCGCCAAGACATGATCTCTGCGCCGATCCAAAGTGCCCTGGCTCGGCAAGCCCGCAGGCTTGTCCACCACCAACATCACCTCGTCCTCATAGATGACGCCCATCGGCCCCAGCTCCGTCTCCAGCCAACGCTGCACCCGCGACCAAGCCTGCTGCTCACCCGTCTCTCGTTCCTCGCCCGTCGTTCCTCGTTCCTGCTCCTGCTCGGTCCTCCCTCGTTCCTCGTTCCTCATTCGCTTTCGTTCGCTCGAGGGCACCGACCTCTCGACAGCAGCAATTGTCGCCCGCCTTCCTTGGCGGGCACCCTTCGGGCTTGCTTCGCAGCGACTCTCCGCCTCCTGGCTCCGAGTTCCTTCGGAATGTCG
>JAVFAO010000453.1:0-5420 GCA_034002465.1 Myxococcota bacterium | reverse complement strand
GGCGAGGCCGCTTCGAGCATCAGTCCGGCCGGCGCGCGATGAGCTGGTAGCGCTGCTCGTCCTGCACCAACTCGAGCTGCCAACCCTCACGCTGCAGCTGCGCCGCCAACACCGTCGCCTCAGGCAGCACATCGCCGCGCACCGCTTCACCTGCGTGTGCGTGAATCGCGTTGATCCGCTCCCGAGAGAGCAGATGCCAGATGTGCAAACGACCACCAGGTCGGAGCACGCGCCGAAGCTCCCGCAAGGCCGCCGAGACGTCATCCACATGAGGCCACATGGACATACACGAGGCCCTGTCGATGCTGCCATCGCGTAGCGGCATTCGCTCGAGCCAAGCCTGGTGCCAGCTCACCCGAGGATCTGGGTTCTTCTCTCGTGCCCGTGCCAACATCTCTGAGGAAGGATCCAGCGCGTGAACTCGCCCCTCGGGCCCAAGCAACGCCAGCAGCGCCTTCGTCGAGTTGCCAGTGCCACAGCCAGCATCCAGCACCTGTTCGCTCGGTTCAAGCGACCAGGTGCTCAGGACGCTATTAATTTGCTCAAGGATATCAGACTTTTCCATGGCGTCCCAGCGCCCAGCGAGGTCGTCGAAAAAGGCGAGCTTGGCCCGAGTGCCGGTCATGATGCCTCCGAGATGGGGACTGCGATTGGTCGGCGAATACGATGCAAGGCGGGGATAATCACCACCATGAGTATGATACCAGGCCATCCGGAGAGCAGCGAGAGGCCGGCAACAAACGCTGCCGGCAAGTCGATGAGCTGCGCTGCTGCATACATGAAAGCGACGTAATAAGCGCGTCCCAGTAGCAGCACCGGCAGCAAATGCGCCAGCACGGGGTGCTTGGGCCAGCGCTGCCGCGCCGCCGCAAAGAGCGCTGCCATCATGGCAAGCTCTGTCGCCATTCCCAAGGCGACCGGCGGATAGAACGGTGGCATTCCGGTCATCGCCGCCGAGATGAGCGGCACGAACAAGGCCGTGCTCGCCGCGGGCATTGGTCGCACGAAGCAAGCCAGCGCCATCAGCGGCAGGTACATCGGCATGAAGACATGACCCAGCCGCACCAAGTGGAAGACGACGGGCATCAGCAGCGCCAGCGCTCCAAACACACCGCAATAGGCGAGATCTCGATGGCTGATGGCGCGCATGGTGTTCACGTAGGACTACGAAAAACAGAAGGGATTCCAAAGGGCTAGCCCTTTGGCGAGGTGTGGGGCAGCGCCCCACGAAGAGCAAACAAGCGAATGCTCGAGCCACTCGCAGAGCGCGAGCAATGTCGAAGTGATCAACAATGATGTGAACTTGCTTGCGCAGTCCTCAGTAGAAGACAGCAGCAAGCAGCCGGAAGACACCCCGCACAGCGTTCATGGCAGCTCTGCACGTAGCTCGTGCCGTCTGCCGTGTCGTCCTCATTAGAAGCTTGCGCGAGGCGCTGTCAACGGCAGCCTTGCCGTTCGTGATGCTTGCCACGGTTTGCGCGGCTGCAGTCGAGCTCGGTTCGGTGCAAAGCTCAGCCCTTGCCTGTATTCCCTCCAGAACCCAGGAAGGGCCTAGCCCCGAACGAAGTCCTCCGGGGTCTGGCCTTGGAAGGAGCCCGAGTAGCGGGCAGAACCGGCGATGCGTTGGAAGATGAACTGGCAGACTGGGGTGCCGGGATAGACCCGCAGTGGGATGGGCCCGAAGTTGCTCATCTCGAGTACCTGATGGTTGGCCAGACCAGGCTGCATGAAGCTCGAGGAGACATGCACAAGCAATCCGACCCGCGCAAAGCGGCTGCGTCCCTCGAGCCATCCGCAGATGTTGGCCGCTGTCTCCACTTTCTCCGTGGTGATGCCCAGCACCGTTTGCCCTGGCTGGAGGGTGAGATAGCCACCCGCTGGCACCCGATAGCCCTTCGTCGCCTCTCGGAAGTCTGTCTTTTCCGTCACTTCGAGCTCGCAGGGCAGGTCCACGAAGATGCGGAACGCGTTGCTCAGGCGCAGGTCGATCGAAGCGGGTCCGACCATCGTCTCGTCGAAAGGCGTGATGCGGATGTTTCCGTTCTGGATCTCTTCAAGGATTTCTGAACGAGCCAGGATACTCATGCGTAGTCTCTCTCTTGTGCTGAGGTGTGGAGCTGTGAAGCCCGGCGCCGCCGTCGCAGCAGGGCCAGCATCCAAGCCGTACCCACCACGCTCATCCACTGCGGCAGGTTGAGGAAGCCAAAGAAGGGGGCGCTGTGGGGAGAGCGCGCAAACTCAATCAGAAAGCGCCCGATGAAATAGGACGAGGCGAGCAGCAACGCCCTCTGGCCCGTTACGCTGGCTCCCAGCTTTGGGCGCAGCGCGAAGAGCGCAAAGAGCGCAAAATCGAAGCTCGAGAGCATCACCTGCAGCGGCAGTACGGGCAGGCTGAGGCTCTGGTAGGGTCCGATGAAACCCTCGTGGAGCTGCATCTGGTACGGTGGACTGCCCGCAGGAAAGCGAATGGCGAAGAAAGCGCTGCTCATCCTCCCGTAATCGCAGCCGTGCAGCAGACAGCCCAGACGAGAGATGCCCATACCCAGGGCAGCCGCGGGCAGCATTGCGTCGGCGTGCGCCCAGATGTCGAGCTTGCGCCAGCGCATGAAGGCGAGGTAGGCGAGTGAGCCGCCAGCGAAGGCACCAAAGCTACCCGAGCCGACGTTTTGGATGTTGAGTAAAATTGAGGGATTGTCGACGGCGGCAGGGATTCTCAGGGCCCACCCCAGCACACGGCTGCCCAACAGCGCGCCGCTGAAACAGACGGCCAAGCCCAGCGTCATCTGCCGAACGCTCAAGCCTGCGCGTCGGCCAAGGAGGACGGCGACGAGCGCGGCGAGCAGAAATCCCAAGCCCACCATCATGGCTTGGTTGGGGAAGAGAAAGCCAGGAAGCTCCACACCCAGCCCGCTCTCGAGCCATTCTTCGAAGAGGGGTCTCACGCAGCGTGCTCCTCGTCGCGCTGCGAAGACCAGGCGCTAGCGCTCAGGCCCAACCCAAACGCGTCCATGGAACCTCCTGCTGGTGGGGCAGGGCGGTGGTCGCGCCGCGCTCCGTGCAGACGCGCGCGCCGAGGTGGTTGGCGAGGGCCAGGCTGCGCCGCCAATCGTCTTCGCTCAGGCGCAGTGGCCAATCGCAGGGGTCACCGTCGCGGGTGCTGAGGGAGGCTTCGACGCCGTAGAGCAAGCCTGCCCAAAATGCGTCACCAGCGCCAGTGGTGTCGACGGCGCAGATCTGCTCACCTGCTGCTCGCAGATCCAGGGAAGGACCAAGCAGCCGACTGCCGCCAGGGCCATAGGTGAGCACCAGCCACCTGACGCCGAGGGGCGAGAGCAGCTCTTGCAGCTCGCGCGGCTCGAAGCGCTCTCGGCCAAGCAGGAAGCTCGCCTCATCCTCGCTGAGCTTGAGCAGATCGCAGTAGCGCAGGGCCTGGACGATGGTTTCGCGTGCGTGCCCTATGGAAGGCCAGAGGTTGAGCCTCAAGTTCATGTCGAAGGCAACCAGTCGACGCTCTTCTCGAGCTCGACGCATCAGGCGAAGTGTGGCGTCGAGGCCGACGGCGTGGGGCATCAGATTGCTGCCCAAATGCAGGATGGGCGCGAGCTCGAGTGTATTCCAGTCATCGGCTTCTATGGCCTCGTCGGCGGGTTTCTCGCAGAAGAAGGCGAAGCTACGTTCGCCGTTCTCTTGCAGGCCGACGAAGACGATGGGCGTCTTGGTACCCGGAGCGATGCTGGTGGCCGAGGTGTCGACGCCTTCGAGGCGGAGTTGCTGGGCGAGGAACGCGCCAAACTCGTCGTCGCTGAGCTTGCTGAGGATGCGCACGCTGCGACCGAGCCGAGCGAGGCCGACTGCAACGTTGGCAGGGGCGCCTCCCAAGGTCTTGGCGAACTGGCGCACGTCGCGCAGGCGGCCTGGGACGTCGGGCAGCATATCGAGGAGGATTTCGCCAAAGATGTCGACGGAGTGAGGAGGCAAGAGGGGGCAGAGCTCCCGTCGCGTCGGGTCAGGTCATGGTCTGCGACCACAGGCCTGCGCGTGGCGTTCGCGTAGTACCCTGACTGGGGGCTTCTGACAAGGGCTGTTGAGGTTTCAGGTTTCGGGTTTCGGGTTTCGGGCCCCGGCTAGACTCCACCACTTGCGCCGAGCAGCACGGAACAAGCGTGAACAAGCCTGGTGGTGCCGGCTCGACAGTCTGCTCTGCCTCGTCCCTCGTTCCTGCTCAGTTCAGGCGGACCGTGAGCGTGAACTGAGGTGCTTCGCTCTGGTTGTAGGAGTCGACGTAGACGTAGTAGGTGCCAGCGGAGAGGTTCTCGAGGGTGAGCCGAGAGGGTGCGTTGCCGCCGGTGGCGTGACAGCCAATTTGGCTGCCCTGACGCTCGCATTCGGTGCGCACATAGAGGTAGAGGCGATCGCTGGCCGGGTTGGTGGGGGTGGCTTCGATGGTGACGCTGCCAGGGGTGCGCAGGGCGAAGACGTAGACCATCTCTGGGCCGAAGGGATCGAAGGCAGAGTAGGCGTCACACTCGGTGCCGAGCCAGTATTCGAAAGTTGAGCCTTCGAGGGAGAGGTTGCCGGTCCGGGTGTCTTGTCCTGTAGAGAGGTCGAGCAGGATGGGGCGCAGGTCGTGGCAGGCAGGCAGTGCGTTTTTGTTGAGTTCTTCAGTTTCCAGTTGGAACTCGCCGCCGCCTTCTTCGTAGCCGAAGTCGTCGACGACCACGAAGTACTCACCAGCGCTGAGGATGGAGACTTGCTCGTAAGGGGAGCTGGGGTTCTTGTTGGAGCCGCAGTCCGAGAAGAGGTCGGTGCCGAGTGCGTAGCAGTCGGTGCGCAGGTAGAGGCCGAAGTACTTGGGGTCGATGGGAGTGAGGGTGAACTTGACGACCGAGGTCTTGTCGAGCTGGAGTCGGTAGACCGACTCGGGCCCGAGGGTTTTGGGTGCGCTGGGCCCGACGGTTCGACCGCAGACGCCGGACCACTCGATGAAACCGGTGTCGGCGTCAGTGCTTCCGCGCACGATGTCAGGAACGGCGAGGGTGAGGGGCGTCTCGCAGGTGCCAGCGGGGAACTGTTCGACGCACTCGTTGTTTTGGCAGGTGCCGTTGCACAAGGTGGGTTTCCAGATCCCGTTGACGCAGACCTCGTAGGCGGAGCCGACACAGCGCGTGCGACCATTGATGCAGAGCTGGTCATCGTCGGTGTCGAGCTCGCTGCTGTCCGAGTCGAGCAGGTCGACCTGGTCGGACTGGTCGGTGTCGTTGATGTCGATGATATCGTTGGGGATATCGTTGTCAAGCTGGGTATCGCCGCCGCCGTCGTCATCACCCGTTTCGGAGATGCCCTCACTCTGGTCGATGGGAGCGACCTGGCCTTCGCTGCAGGCGAAGAGCAGGAGCGAAGCGCAGAGCGCGAGAGCGAGT
>JAVFAO010000452.1:0-5425 GCA_034002465.1 Myxococcota bacterium | reverse complement strand
TTCCGCGTCGAGACCATCGAGGTAGCCCGATTCGAGCAGCGGGAGAAAAAAGTGCTCGTCGAAGTAGTACGCTTTGCCATAGTAGTGGTAGACCACCAGCAGCGCTGCGGCGCCAATCAAGACCACCGACTCTCTCAGCGCAAGCCGAGGTGCCTGGCCCCCAGAGCTTTGCTGATGCAGATGCAACACCTCGTCACGAAAGGTGCGCACGCGGTTCAAGCCATTGGACACGATGCTCAGCAAGACGCTTGCCCTGACTCTCTCGGAAACATCCCGAAATGACTAGAAAAACAAGAAACTTGCCGAGAACGTGTCAGCAGCTTCTTGGCGAAGAGCGCGTGGGAACGCTGTTTGCGTGTCCCTTGGATGCGCTCGCGTCGCGCGCTACACTGGCATCGGCGATGGCGCTACGCAAGGCTACCAAGCCACAAGTCTGCGCTGAATCTGCAAAGAACACGGGAACCCCCTTTTCCATGCGAGGAGCTTCGAGATGAAGCGCCAACACTGCTTGTCCTCTCTCTCTGCGCTGAGCTGTGCTTTGAACTGCGTGCTGTTGGCGAGCTTCTTCGTCGGCTGTGGGGCGCCTGCGCACAAGGATGACGGCGTCGGCGAGCAGGCCGTCAAGGCCAAGCTCGAGAGCTCCGCAGAGGTGGTCTCGATCGATGACAAGCTCGGCGCGCTCGAAGACAAAGCTGCCGCACTCAAGGCGCGGACCTCTGCGCTGGAAGCCAAAGTCGTCGCTCAGCTCGGCCCGACGGTGAGTGAGAGCTTCGAGCAGGGCAGCGAAGATCAGCAGGTCTTGCTCGAAATCGACAAGAACAGTGTGCTCCGCGTCAACAGCGTCGCGATGTCTCAGAGCGAATTCCAGCGCTTTGCCGAGAAGCGTGGAAAGGCGCTGTGCCAGCCTCAGCCCATGCTCCTGGTGGACAGCAAGACCGACTACAGCGTCGTTTCTTGGGTTCTGGAGAGCATTTACAATCAAGGGTGTGCCGGCGTGGAGATCAAGGAGCGTGGCTCCGTGAATTGAGCCAACAGCGAGAGCTCAGTCGGCCGAGTGCCCCATCGACAAGGCCGAGTGCCCCATCGACAAGAAGTGGGGGAACAGGCCGAGTGCCCCATCGACAAGGCCGAGTGCCCCATCGACAAGAAGTGGGGGAACAGGCCGAGTGCCCCATCGACAAAAAACATCGAAAGCGAGGAGTGAAGATGCCGCGTCCCTGGGTCCTCTTGCTTGCGCTCTGTGTTTTGGTCGCTTGTTCGTCGACACCTCGTTCCGGTGAGCCAGAGCTGCGCCTGGCCGACCCGCAGATCGAGCGGCTCGAGTATGCTGGAGGGAAGCTTCCCTCCCATATTCTGACCTGCGGACTCATCCGCCCTGTTGACGAGAAGCTGCTTGTTCACAGCTATTTGGATGAGCCGCCATTTGCGATGTCCCTCTATGATTTTGGGCATGATGCATCCCAGCTCAACACCTGGATGGAGCACTCGCCTGGCGGCCGCGCTTTCGCGTTTCGAAAGCCTCCTCAGGCTGGCGCCAAGGACGAGATTGGGCGTGCGCTGACGGAGCCCTGCTTCGGCAACGGCGAGGAGGCCAAGAATGTCGTTCGACAGGTGGTCGTGCAGCGTGCACCAGGGCTGGATGCGCGCCGCGCCCTCGACGCTTTGCTGAGCGAGGCGAGGAGCACGCACTTCGTCATCGATCGCGATGGTGCCGTCTTCGAGGTCCTCGATCCGGTCCATGCAGCCATCGCGCCCGAGGCCAACGCCAACTACGCCATCTATGTTGCGCTCGTCGAGCCGCCTCGCGCCGACGAGTACCTTCCTCCACTGATGGTCGAGGCGATGAGGGTTTCGACCTTGGGTCTTTTGGCCTTGCCTGCTGGGCTGAGCAAGGACAGCCTCCCCGCGCATGACATCCCCAAGCTCGAGGAGCGTGCCTTGACCAGCTGTACGCTTGGCACCCAATCAGTGCTTGGCGTGCCGCCGAGCCCAGAGCAGCTCGACGCCCTGCGGCGGCTCGTCGATGCCCTACAGATCGACTACCCCAGGCTCAGCAGCGAGCTCCCCTTCGATGACGACGGCGCCCCAATCCGAAGCTATTTCGAGGGCTCCGAATACCACCTCGGCGTCTTGGCGGCCTACCACACCAGCCCAGAGCTCGAAGAACCGGCTTGCCTCGACCTCTTCCAGGTCTTTTCGCCCTGAGAGCCTCGCCGCGTGCCTGCAGCCACAGCGGTGGCCAAGATCCTCAAAAGATTGCTCTTCTCTACCAGCACCGCATACTCCCTTCCAGTCGAGGCATGCCAGCTCGCTGGCCTGCCGTCTTGCACACAGGGAGGTGTGGTGTGGCAAGCCATCGTTTCGATGCCAAACAGATCATCTGTACCGTCATTGGTGGGGTGTTCATCGTGGGCTTGGTGTTTCTCGTCGGCATTCACTTCGGGAAGCGCCTATGGAGCGCGCCATCCCTGCCACCTGAGGTGAAGGCCGAGCACCGCTTTGCTCCGCACGAAAAACGGGCCGGCATCGAGCTCGACTACGCCTTCTTCGAGCTGCTCGAAGCGCCAGCACCTCGCCGGGCGCTGCCTGAGCTCTCCTTGCCCATGAACCCAGCCCTCGATCCCAAACGCAAAGAGGAAATCGCCGAGAAGCGGGCCGCCGAGGCCAAGCTCGCCAAGGCCGAGAGCAAGAACGAGAAGCGCGCCAAGCCCGCTGAGGACAAGCCGAAAGAGCAGAAAGCGGCCAGCCAGAGTGAGCAGAAGGCAGCCAAAACGAAGGCGAGCGACGAGCCGCGCAGCGGCGCTGAGAAAGAGGCGCAAGAAAAGAAGAGCTCGAACGCCGCCGTCGATGAGCTGGTCATGGCTTCAGCCTTGGTTGCCAGCGGCGACAAGAAAAGCGTCAAGGGCAGCGAGAAGAAGCGCGCGGAAGACAGCGATAAGCAGCGCGCGGAAGGCAGCGAGAAGCAGCGCGCCGAAGACAGCGAGAAGAAGCAGCCCGCCAAGTCCGAGGGCTCTTCGTTTGCCGTGCAGGTCAGCGCATTTCAGGAGCAAGCCGTTGCCGATGGGCTCGCGCGAAGCCTGAAGCGAAAAGGCTACCAGGCCCAGGTCAGCGCCGACGAGGTCCCCGGCAAGGGCGTGTGGTATCGGGTGCGCGTAGGCACGTATTCTTCTCGAGAAGAAGCCGAGAAGGCCAAGAAGAACCTGGCCAACGAGCACGGCTATCAGGGCTTCGTCACCGCGCGTTAGCGAGCCGATGGGCAGACAACGGCTCAGCAGCTTCGGGCAGCAGCGAGCTGGCGGAGCAGCGTGTGGGCCTCTTCAGTGGACTCGAGAACGCCTCGGAAGCGTTCGTCCTCGTTGAGGAATCTCCACCAGGCAACGATGCACTCGCCAAACCCCTCCCAGTTTTCTTGTTGATTGGGCGCTTGGCCTGTTCCCCCAGGTTCTTGTTGATTTTGTTGATTGGGCGCTTGGCCTGTTCCCTCAAGTTGATTGCATTCGCTCGCTCTCGCGAGACCCTCGCAGCGCTGCGCAGGCGCATCGGATGCGCCCGCGACAGACGCTGGCTCGTGCCTCGCTTCGCTCACTTCTTCAGCGGGGTGCATACAGGCCGCGACGAGCCAGCCCAAGAGGTAACAAGCGCTCGCGCTGTGTGGGCTCTGGTGGCGAAGCACCTCGCGCAACCAAAAGAGCCGCCGCAAGTGGTCGATGGCGAGCAATTCTTGTTGTGGTGCAATGCTCAGCGCTTGAATGGGGGTGTCGACGAAGCGTTGGAGCTCGGCAAGAAGCTGCTGGTAGCTCCTGGCGATGGCCGTGTCGAGCTCCAAGATGTACCCCAGGAACGAGCGCTTGGTGTCTAGCCCTTTGAGGAATCGTGCAAGAATACGTTGTGCCAACTTGAGCGTCTTCGCTTCAATCCGAAGTGGATGGTCCACCTTTGCCGTATTCTGTCCCATCATCAACGCGATGACATTGCTGAGTCGCGGGCGCGCTTGGCACATGGCGTCGAGGACGCGCTTTTCGGTCTCGAGGAAGCGTTGACGGCGCTCTCGCGTGCTGGCGTCGAGGGGGGCCCAGGCGAGCTCGTCGAAGGGGGCGTGGTAGACCGAGAAAGCCGGCATCGCCTGGATGGCGCTGGCGGGGAGTGGGTCGCCGGATTCGAAGCGCCAGTTGAGGTGTTGACGGAAGCAGGTGATGGAGACACCGACGCGATGTCCCTGCTCGGTGAGCACGCGATGGAAGGGGAAACTAATACATATCGCAGGCTTGGCGAGCAGTCCGAAGTGCCGGTGGATGGCGCAGAGGCCGTCGTCGTCGAGGAAGACGCACTGACCGTGGCGCATGTTGAAATAGAGCCCAAGCTGACCGGGGACGCGCGCAATGGCGCCCTCTTTCAGGTACGGCCTGGTGCTGGCGAGCTCGTCGAGGAGCTCTGCGACGCGGTCGACCTCACTGTCGGCGAGGGGCCCGATGAGTTGCCCTTGGCAGGAGCGACCGCAGCCGGTGCATTCTTGTTGGCTTCCTGGCAGCACCTGATGATGGAGCTCGTCGAGGGGCACTGCGTCTGCGAAGTCGAGCTGCAGCAGGGCATCGAGCAGCCCCTCGATGTAGCCCTCAGGGAGCGTGAGGCCGAGTTTCTGCATGCGCAGCGCGATGCACGAGACGCTGCTCTCGGCGTCGCAGAGAGAGAGCACGAGCACAGCCGCGGGCCCGACGCGAATGGCCTTGCTGCTGTCTTTGCGTTCGACGAGGTAGAGCACCTCGTGAGGGTCCTCGAGAGGGCGGAGCCTCAGCTCGGGGTGCAGGCGTGGGACGAGGTTGTGCATCTTCCCTCGGTGCCCGAAGGGCTTCGTGTTGGCTGGATTGCTGTCGCAGCCCGCGCTCGACTGCAGCTTTCAGACAGGCTCAGCGCCAACGTTTTTGAAATGAATCGCTGCTGCCGCTCAGGGGGCGGTGCTGGGTCCAGCCTGTCTGAGCGCATCGAGCATCATGCTCTCTGTGATGACTTCCGGCAAGACGATGGCATCGGCGCGTCGTCCCGCGGGGATGACGACGACGAGGGGGATGGCGACGCGCCCATAGTGCTCGACCCATTGTGAGGCGACGGGGTTGTCGGCGGTCATGTCGGCTTTGAGCGGGATGACACCGAGCTCCCTGATGAGCTCGCCGACGGCGTCGGTCTCGATGGCGACCGCTTCGTTGGCCTTGCAGGTCGGACACCAGTCTGCGGTAAAGTCGAGCAGCAGTGTGTGTCCTTGATCGGCGAGCTCGAGGCTTTGTTCTCCTTCGAAAGCTCTCCATTCAATGCGCTCGCTTGCAAGGGTTTCTGAGCCTGCTTTGCGTGTCTCGAAGTTCAGGTAATGTATTCCAACTCCGATGATTGCGAGCGCGGCGAGCCAGGCCAGGAGCTTTGATTTCCCTGAGGA
>JAVFAO010000451.1:0-5443 GCA_034002465.1 Myxococcota bacterium | reverse complement strand
GTGGCAACCGAGGAGCTTCGCAGGCTCATTGATGCTGTCGGAGGTGTACGCGCTGCAGCGCGAGTCGCGCGGTGTCACCACACGACCCTCACGCAGTACCTACAGGAAGATCGCCAAGCGCGACCATTATCGCAGCATTACGCAGTGCTACGCAGGCCAGCAGGACTGGTGACGAAACGTATAGAAGAGAAGAGTAGCCACACTCTACGCTTCAACACCAGTTGCCTAACGCCCCCTCGGACGCCTGCAAGGCGCCGACCCGGGTTCCGGACCGACATCCCGCCGGCCCCGTTCTCCGCAGTGATCTTTTCCCTTTGAAAATCTACTACTTTTCGGAAGAAGAACGCCTGCATTGATCAACGTCCGCGGGGTGACACCCTCTGCTGAAAGAGGCTGCTATCGTTCATCAGAGTGATCTCTGTTATTCGCCAGATTCCGCCGCTCTTCTCCCAGGAAAGGTCCACTTTCCTGGTCTGCTGATCTGTCACCGAGACCTCCAGCCTGATACTACAATTCCCAATTCCCAGATGCACCTCGTGTGGTGACTCACCGCAGTCTTTCCGCTGCACGCGATATAACTCGCCAAGCCGTCGGTTGAGAGCGCGAAAGCGGCTCGAGTTTCTTGGCCTGAACTGGGCCACCTTCATCGTCATGTTGCGAAACCTAGCCTTTGCTTGCCGGCACCGGTTACGCTCCTCCTGAGTAGAAAACGTGGAACTGCTGATTCCGTTCTTCTGCACGTCGGAAAGCAGTGACATAACCATAAAATTACGCGTAACGATGTCAGTTTTATTTCGGAGAATTCGCTTGAGCTGTTCCTGGTCCACCAACATCTTCACCCCCTCACTTTTGACCTCCGGTGCGTAGATGGTCAAGCGCACCCTAGTGGCAGCAAACTTGCTAACGAAGGCATCCACTCGCCGCTGCAAAAGAAGAGCCACCGCAGAATTCGTTCTGTTAACGACCTCAGACGCGGACTTTCTGCATCGGCTCATTTGGCGCGCTCCGCTAGGCGCAGCGAACAAAAGCAGCGCGCTCGCCCCCACAAACCAGGACGACATGTGTTTCATGCGCCGTATCAACCGAATGCGATTCACATTGCTCATCATGCTGACGTTTTCTTTGCTTGTTGTGTGGACTAGAGTCCATCGGGGTTTGCCCCACACGCTGTTGAACTACCTGCGTAGCGGCGGCGAACTGCACATCTCGCCTTTGGGCAGCATCATCCACGCCTCCCGGGGCGCGCCGGCTCCCAGTTCGATGGCGCACAGTGAACCAGAACGCATGCTGAGATCATCAGTGATCGTGCTCTACGGGTCAAGTGTCAAGGCTCGGGTCAGACCGGGGCCGGCCGCACCGACCTGTCCCTGTCCTGTTGGTCCCTCGGCTCCCGCGCGCCCTTGACCTCCCTCAGCACCCGCGCAGGTGTCCCCTCCACGGGCTGCACACCTTCTTCTTGATGCCCCGTTGTAACTTCTCTAGACTCGGGGCAGTTCGGTTTCGTTTCATGATGGACTACACGACCCACCAGGCACACGCTGGGCAGGCCAGTGTGGGCAGTCTGCTCGCGGGCAGGTTTCAGCTCATTCACTCCCTGGGTGAAGGGGCTACAGGACAGGTGTTCCTGGCGCGTCACACAGTCCTCGGCCGCGACTACGCCGTGAAGGTGCTCAAGAGTGAGTTTCAAGAGGATTCAGAAATCGTCGAGCGATTCCGGCGCGAGGCACAGGCCGCGAGCAGGCTCGAGCATCCGAACATCGTTTTCATCTCGGACTTCGGTCGGACCGACGCCGGGCAGTTCTACCTGGTCATGGAGTACACGCCTGGGCGCAGCCTTCAGGAGGAACTCGATCAACTGGCTCCAGAGCCCTTCCCACTGTATCGGGCCCTCCGCATCCTCGAGCAGATTGCGAAAGCTCTCGCCGCTGCGCATGGCGCGGGAGTAATCCACCGCGACCTCAAGCCGGCGAATGTCCTCCTGTGTCGCGGCAAGCCCGGATCCGAGGCAATCAAGATTCTCGATTTTGGCCTGGCAAAGATCATCGGCGGGGTGGAGCCCACCGCGCTCACACGCAAGGGACAGATCTTCGGCACCCCCGCCTACATGTCCCCAGAACAGGCCATCGGTGAAACCGTCGATTCACGAGCAGACATCTACTCCTTGGGCGTGATGGCCTTTGAGCTCTGTACTGGCAGGTTGCCGTTCGTATGCCAGACCTTTCGACACTATCTGCTGGCGCACTCACAGGAGATACCCCCTACTCCATCAGACTGCATGGCTCCAAACGCCGTGCCGCTCCCGCCTGAGCTTGACGACCTGGTCCTACGTTGCCTTCAGAAGGCTCCCGACCAGCGTCCAGCAAACGCCTCAGAAGTAGCGATTCTCTTCAAGCAACTCGGAGAGCGCGTTCGTGAGCAGACCAGGGTTTCTGGCTTCCATCCACCTCCCCCGTCCGGGGAGGCACTTCAGACCAGCCCGGAGCCGAACTGGGTTAGCGGTTCAACTCGAGAGCATCACGCCGTCTCCCCTACCCTCCCCGTAGGAGTCGCCTCGCCGGCGGAGCTCCAGACAGCACAGGATCCTCAGCGTCAATGGCTGTGGAATCGCATCACCAACAAGACCAAGGAGCTTGCAGCAAAGCTCATCTCCATTCGCCTGGCATCCCAGGAGCTCTTCCAGACTATCGGTGAGCTGTCAGGGTGCGACAACAGGGTCATCGGTTTAGAGACCGACCTCGCCATCGTCGATGCCCACTACGACGAGACCGCCGCGAAATACCGGGAACGAGAGGCTACGCTACGGTACGCCGTCGTTGACCTGAGCCTCCAGCGCGGCCGCCTCATCGATCAGGGCGTGTTGAACCATTCGCCGGTCGTGGATCTCGAGTTTCAGATCAGCGAGCTTGAGAAGCGCCTGGCAGAGGTGACCGACGAAAAGACGATCGTGCTGCGTCAGATTGAAGCTGAAATGCTCAGGAAGCGAGAAGCTCTTTCGCAGGTTGCTCGCGACCAAGTTGATCTGGAGCTGAGAGCGCTGCACTTCGTAAGACGTGATGGAGCGGGGGGTGTACCCCGATCGTTGGACAGCGAATCGCTAGCGCCAAGCTCAGATCAGGGCCTCCGACTCCTTGGTTGAGGGGGCCGGTAGGCCCCCGGATCAGTCCCGAGGTTGCGACAGCAAGCTCGGGTTCCTTGTTGCCGCCCGCCGCAGGCGGGGCGGTCGCCCCCCTAGGGGGGCGGGAATTCGGACACGTATAGTCCGGTTCGATTTTTCTCCCCACCATCCTACCACCGTCCCTCAGCACGCGTACGCCTCCGCTGGCGTCCTGTAGTCCAGCGCCTGGTGAAGCCTGACGTCGTCGTAAAACGTGAAGTACGAGCCCAAGCCTGCGGCCGCCTCCCGCATCGTCTGGTAGTCCTTCAGGTAGACCTCCTCGTACTTCACGCTGCGCCACAGTCGCTCCACGAAAATGTTGTCGACCGCACGGCCACGACCATCCATGCTGATACGCACGCTGGCGGCCTTGAGGACATCGGTAAAGTCCGTGCTCGTGAACTGGCTGCCTTGGTCCGAGTTGAAGATGTCGGGCGGCCCAAAGCGTCCCAGGGCCTCCTGCAGGGCCTCGATGCAGAAGCTGCTCTCCAGCGTGTTCGACAGGCGCCACGACAGCACGTATCGGCTGTACCAGTCCATCACCGCCACCAGGTAGACAAACCCATGGTGAAGCCGGATGTACGTGATGTCCGTCGCCCACGCTTGGTTGGGGCGCACGATCTTCAGCCCGCCCAGTAGGTACGGGAACTTCCGGTGCTCCGGGTGCGACTTCGTCGTCCTCGGTTTGCAGTAGATGGCCTCGATGCCCATCAGGCGCATCAGCCGGCTGACGCGCTTGTGGTTCACCTCCAGTGCCTCCCTGAGCAAGTGCTCCGTGATCTTGCGTGCACCGTAGAAGGGCCACTGGGTGTACACCTCGTCGATCCGCCGCATCAGCGACAAGTTTCTCTCGGGCTCGCCCTTCGGTCGGTAGTAGACCGTCGAACGCGGCAGCGCCACCAGCTCGCACTGGCGGTTGATGCTCAGCCCCGGCCAATGCTCGATCCATGATCGCCGCTCCTCAGCCGAGGCCTTCAGACTTTTTTTTTAGCCAGTCCAGCTCGACCTTCAGTCTCCCAATCTCCTCGTAGAGCGCAGCCTCGCGTTGGACCATTGCGTGGACCTCGCGGTCGCCCCCTGAACCAGCGCCAAAGATGTCTGGCATTCCCTCGATGGCCCTCTTCTTCCACTGGGCGATCTGCGCTGAGTGGACCCCGAACTCGCTGGCCAACTGCGCCGCCGTCCTGTCCTCCTTGAGTGCGACCCTGGCCACCCTGGCCTTGAACGCCGCGGAGTGGGTCCGTCTCTTTCTTGCCCGTTCCTTCCTCATCGCCACGTCTCCTCCTGGGCCGGAACTCTGACAGGAGCATACCAGTTGGCACGAACGATGCTAGGCTGTCCAAAAATCGGGGTACACCACCCCATTCCATCCAGTCCAGAGACGAGTTCATTACCCTGATTTCGGGTCGGATATGGCACTCGTTCTTTTTGGGGGCGAAGGCCCGTGAATTTATGCGTCGGAACCTGCGCAGCGAAATACGTTTACGTTCGTCGGGCACCGCCATTTACGTGAAGCTGCGGCATGGGGCCCTTCTCCTGCGCAAGCTCGAAGGCCAGTGGAAGGTTGTCTCGGTCAGCGCTGCCAGAAGCTATGGCCCCAGTTAAGCTGTGGCCCTTTGCACCGCGAACGCCCCCTGTGTCAGGGAAGTTGTCGTCTCCTCTGGGAGACGCGGACGGGGTTCCTCCCTCTTCCCCAGAGAGGAGATGGGTGCGCCGTTGTAGTGGGGACGGGGCAGGGGTGCGGTGAGGAGGAGGGGGGGGCCGGGATAGTTGGAGCCGGACTTGCGCGAGAAGTAACGCCCAGTGGTGGCGGATGGAGGCCAGGTAGCGTTTCTGGGCGTCGGCGAAGATGCCGAGTTTCTCCGCCTCCACGGTTTCACGATTTCGTCAATGATCTCGTAGCAGATCTCCTCGCTGGCCCCGGCGGTCCCATGCAGGAAAACGGCCTCGCTGCCGATTGGCTACCGTTATCTTGGACATTTTGATACCCTGAGTTCCATGTAGCACGGGAGAGTCACGAGGTTCGTCGCCTGGGAGCCGATTGAATGGATCAGCTCGTCAACCTAGTGGTAGCCGGAAAGTACAAGGTGATCCGGCTGCTGGGAGTGGGGGGGATGGGCGAGGTTTACGAAGCGTGGCACCAGGATCTCGAGCGGTTCGTGGCCATCAAGGTGCTGCGCTCCGGGATAAAGTCGTCAGGGGAGGCCGAGGAGCGGTTCAAGCGGGAGGCGAAAGCCTCTGCGGCAATTGGGCATCCCAACATCATCCAGGTGTTCGACTTCGGGAAGC
>JAVFAO010000450.1:0-5453 GCA_034002465.1 Myxococcota bacterium | reverse complement strand
GCGTATTGCCAACTGGTTGCAGCGTGCCTTGCAGTGGGACGTTGAGCTCGACGCTACGCATCTCGACTGGCTCGAACGCTGGGTACGCGCCCTCGCCCCTCGACTGGCTGGTTCGGGCCTCAAAATAGACGTCGGCGAGGCCCCCGACCCAGAGCTCATCGAGCTCTGTTTGCAGTGTGGCCTGCCCCTCGAAACGCGTCACTTCGAGCCCGAATTCTGGTCGACTTGGGAGTGGGAGCGGCGCGAGCCGACCCGCCACGAATCGCTCGAGCGGGTCTGTGCCGACCCGTTCTTTGGACCCCGCCTCTTCTCCGTGCTCAGAGAGGCCTTGTCTAGCCGAGCATTTCAGCCTAAGTGGCTGAAAACACCCATCTTCGAGGACGTGGCGAGGGAATGGGTGGGATACCTCCACGAGGCGGCAGAGCAGGGGACCATCGCCGCCTATGACATGCTGCTGCCCAAACTCGAGAAGGCTGTCAGCGCCACCAGCTTGCAGCATGTCGAGGGACTGCGGGAGGCGGTGCTGGGCATGGACCTGAGCACCGCGACCTTGCGCACCCTGCAGAGCGGGGTCATGGACGAGTGGTGCTGGCCTGCGCTCGAGCAGGCGAACGCCAAAATTGGCTATGACATCAGCCAGTACGATACGGATGGCCCTTTCCCCTACCTGGTTTTGTGGGACAAAGAGAGCCACGCCGTGGTGGTCGTGGGCCCCACGGGCGTCCTCCTCGAGGGCCGCTTCGAGCCTCCCGAGGGCGTCAACAACATGCGCTCCATGCGCTACGTCCCTGGTCCCGAGGGTCAGGTGGGGGATGTTCTCTTCGTCTTCTTCCACGGCTCTTTGGTTGCCGCTGCCTGGCTCAGCCGCCCGGAGCAATTGCTTCGCGGCAACTACCTCACGACCTGGGGCCAGGCCATCATCTTGTCCGAGGGAGGCATCAGCGAGGGCGGCGCTTGTCTTCGTCCCGGCGACACGGAGCTCGCCAAATACCACTCTGAGTCTTACCAGCTCTTCAGTGACGGCGCGGGGGCCTGGCGCTGCAGCAAAGAGAGGCTCATGGCCTTCGATCCGCGAAGCGGAGGGGCTGTCAGCTCGCCACCACCTCCTTTTCTGTCCGAGGTGAAGGGGCTCATCGCGGCTGCTTCTTCGCTCATGCCGCTGCCCAGCGCCATTACGAACTCACCTCTGGGACAGAGAGACGGCCTGGCTGGCTGGCGCTGCTACACCGACGCAGAGGGTGTGACCCACGCGGAGGGTATCGATGGCCGGGCGGCACCTCTGGCGCCCTACATGTTGTCGGCCCGCACGGTCAAGACCGTCGGCCTGTTTCGCTTCCCCGAGCGCGACGGCGACTATCCCGTCTACAGTATTCAAAACGAGCTCTCATTGTGGAGTCCAGGTGCGCGCTTTCCTGTGGTCCCAGCGCGCCACGCCAACTGGTATCAGTACTGGTTTGGGGCTCCTCAGTGGCTTCCCATGCATTACTGGCACCTGCTGCAGCCCGCGCAGCCCGAGGCCAGTCGGGCGATGCGCGACGCCACAGCCGAGCAGGCGCGTGCGCTCTTTGCCGCTGCGCAAGGTTGTTTGCAGGAAGACGCCGCCGCGCAGGTTCAGGCGGGCAGCACAGTTGCGGTGCTGCTCCCAGGCCACCGACGCACCAACGCAACCCCTGGGCTGCCCAGGATCATCGACGCCATCCGCGAGCAGCTCCCGCAAGTGCGCGCGCCTCGGCTGGTGATTGGTTTGGCACGTGTGATTGCTCTGGCTGGTGAGCTCGAGGGCCGACTGCGCACCCTGCAAGAGCTGGCACTGCAGGCCAAGCCGCCAGTCTTGGAGGATGGGCGACGCGACTACGCTTTCAAGGCCATCTCCGCGCTCTTCGGCCATGGACCAGGTTGGTGTGACGCTCGCTTCGAGGAACAGTTTCGCGCGGTGGACCTGGGGCTGAGCGAAGCGGCTGGAGCTGGCACCGAGCAAGCAGGGGCAGACGCGGCAGAAGGCGCACTGCGGGCCTTGTCGCTCCCTGAGAGCGGTTTGCCGTGGCTCGTGGCCTTGGCGCAGAGCCGCTCCTTGCTGTATCGCCTGTTGGCCCCTGGCACGCCTGCTGATGAACGGCATCAGCTACGAGCGTTTCTGGCGCTCGTGCAGGCTAGCCGCTTCGCTGCCGAGCCCTCTCGCTATCGTCTGATGCGCATTCGCTGTGCTGACTGGCTCGCTCCAGGGATGCGACACGACAACGGCCAACGGCTGCTGAGCAGTAGCGATGGGGAACATCGCTACTTCGTTACCACGCGCCACTTCGATGGCCTGAAGAAACACTATGAGTTCGAGGTCTTGGAGAGGGCAAGCGAGCGTGAGGGCTTTGCCGAGCCGCCCGGGACCGAGGCAGTGCTCTGGACTGTCGAGCTTGCTGAACGTGTCCCTGACGCTGAGCGTATCGCCGCCGCGCTCGCACTGCTCGATGAGCGCGGTCCCTTCGCGGTCGCTCCCGCAGCCGCGCGCCACGTCTCTGAGCAAACGGGTCTGCTCTATCCATCGGCGAGTTTGCTCCTGGCGGCGGCGTGGCAGCCTTGGGAGTGTGCCGCTGACCTACGCAAGGCCTTGGGCTTGAAGCAGGCCGAGGCGAGCTTGGGGCGTGAGGAGCTGAATCTGTCCTGGCATGAGCCCTATCATCGGGTCATGGCAGCCCACGGCCCGGCTGAGCTGTATTCCATGGAAAACTCCGATGGCACGGCCTCGAAGGTGGCCCAGAGTATGGCTCGAGCAGTGCTGGACACCGTGGGGCCGCGCACGCCACTGCCAGCGGAGCTTGTGTTGCGGCTTAGAGAGGAGCTTCGGGGACAGCGCCCCTATCACCTGGACGTGCGGGTCTTGGCCGAGCCAGAGCGCTTCGACTTCCTCACCAAGGACGAGCGCTGGGTCATCCGCCCCTGGACGGCATTCAAAAACAATATCTCCTACATGCGTGGTTGGCTGCCGCCGGGATGGCCCAAGCACGTTGGGATGCCTGAGGGTGACTGCCACCCTGACGTGGAGCATGCCTTTTCGGGCTGGGTGTTGCGCCATTTCTTGGTGTATCTAGCCTGGGCGCAGCTCGAGCTGCCGCGCCAGCATCCGCTGCGGCTGGGGGCGCATCGGATGGTCGAACTCATCGATGAGCGGCTCAAGAACCCCGATTTGCTGCTGCTTGCGGGGGCCGTGGATCTCAGCCTCGAAGAGGATCCAAGCCGCTTGGCGGCCGCGTTTGCCGAGCTGCGTGGACGCTTTGACGGCCCGCGCTATCGCGCCCTCGACGAGGGCGAGGGCGCCTCGTCGGCAGAGGGGCTCGACAGAGGCGATTTGGTGCTCACCTGGCCGAGGGATCTGCAGAACAGCTTCTTCTTTGCCTTCCGTCCTGCGTCCTTGCGAAACCCCGAGCTCCTCCTGCAGCTTGCCCGTGAGCTCGGCTTCGGAGATGTATTCCAGCCTCGCCGGAGCGGCTGCACCTGCGGTCTCAACTTCGGTCAGCATACGGTGGTCGATTTCACTGACCTGAGCAGCTTCGTCACCTGGTCACAGCCTTCGTTCCAAGCGCTCTGCGCCCAGTTGGGCGCTGCGGGCAGCGGCTACGATGCTCAGCCCCGGCTCAGCGCCCCTGAGGCGCTGAACCGGGTTGCAGAGCAATATGGGCTGGCCGAAGACCCTGCGGTGCTGCTCCTGCAACTCAGGGCGCTGCCCGAGCCGACCCGAGAGCGGGTGATGCGCTACAACGACTGGGATCGCCGCCGCTACCAGGCGGCTGCGCAGGCACTGCTGAAGGCGGGCTTGGCGGTGGAAGCACAGGTGGAGCGGAGCAAGCGCACGCTCTTTGCCGTCGGTTCAGATGGACGGCTGGAGCTCCAGCCGCTGCAGGCACCAGCGACTAGCCTGGAGCGCGCAAAGCTCGAGCTGCACGGCCTGGCTGAGGACCACAAAGGGCGCTTGCGCGCGCCCTTTGGTGTGGTGCTGCCACTTCGCCCGCTGTCAGAGCTCTACGATGTGGTGAGCCGCGCTGCTGCATCTTGATTCGTTCTCGACCTCTCGACAGCAGCAATTCCTTTGGAGTGTCGAGAGGATGCTTGCCCTTCGCTCACTTTCGATTGCGATCGAAGTCGTGGTCCCGCGCGTGCACAGCTCCTGGCTTTGGTCGGCCCATGTGGGTGGCTGTGGCCCTCTGTCGAGCTCGGGACCGACTGCCCGAACGGCGCTGGGCTTATGGAGTGAGGGTGAGGTCGAGGCGATAGCTACCAGCGGTGGCACCTTCGGGACCAGCGACGGCGAAGAAGACATTGAAAGGGTTGGCGATTGTATTCAAGATGATCCCATCGGGAAGGGCAATGGTGGGAGCCTCGCAGGCGACGACTGTGGGCACGAACGGCGGGACGTAATAGGAATGCGTGCCGATGGTGTAGCCGTAGACGGTGACTGGCGACGAGCCCGTCTGGGTGACGTCGATCCGAAGCTCGCTGTTGGGGGGGAGGGGCGCGTCGAGGGCATAGAAGACGTGGTTGCCTTCGTAGGTGTCGTTTTGAGGTGCTGGCCAGCAGGCGACCGAGCTGTCGTCGGCGAAGCCGAGGTTGACGCATTGTCCCTGAGAGAGGTCGCCGTTGACGGTGGCGGTGCCGCCGTTGAGGCTGACGAGTTTCACCGTGGACGGCCAGCTCGAGTAGGAGGCGCCGGGGAGAGACTCGGGGCAGTGGGTCTGCGCGACGCTGAGGGCGACGTTGATGTCGTAGGCGCCGGAGGTAGCGGCATCGGCGCCAGCGACGCCAAAGAGGATATTGTAGCTGTTGCCCGTCGGATTGTAGAAAGTAATGTATTCGGGTTGGTTGGGGTTAGGGAGTCCGTAGGACAGGCTCGACTCGCAGATGCCCGAGGGGACATAAGGTGGAACGAAGAAGTTGCTGGTGCCGGTTTGCAGGCCGAAGAGGCTGACATCGACCCCTGCTGCGGGATCGACCGTGACAGTGAGCACCGAGTTGGGGGGCATCAGCTCGTCGAGGGCGTAGAAGACGACGTTTCCGTTGAACTTGTCGTTCTGGGTGGCAGGGAAGCAGGCGACATTGCTGTCCGAGGCGAAGTCGAGGTTGATGCAGGCACCACTCGAGAGGTTACCGCTGCCGTCGTATTGACCCTCGGCGTTGAGGCTGTGCACGTTGACGTTGGACGGCCAAGCAGTGAGGCCGCTCTGGCCAGGAAGGTACTCTTCACAATGCGTCGTCCCGGTCTCGAGCTCGAGCTCGACGGTGAAGGCACCGCTCGTTCCGGTGGTGTCATCGCCTGCGACGGCGAAGAAGATGTTGTAGAGGTTCTTGTCCGAGGGGTTCATGATGAAGAGCGACTCGGGCTCTCCCGGGTTGGGCCCAGTGTAGGAGAGGCTCGCGTCGCAGATGCCCGTGGGCACCGCCGGCGGCACGGGGTAGTTGGTCTCACC
>JAVFAO010000449.1:0-5454 GCA_034002465.1 Myxococcota bacterium | reverse complement strand
GCACCTGATCCGCACCAGCCGTGCCCAAGAGCAGGCCGTCGCTGGTGCCTCGGAGCTGCGTGCCCGCCTCGGTGTCTCCGGCCGTGAACAGGCTCCTGCCAACAGCGCTGCGGCCGAGCCGGTGGATTGGTACTATTCCAGTGATGGTCAGAGCTTTGGCCCCTTCACCAAGACTGCGCTGCTCGGCAAATTCAAGAATGCCGAGCTCGGTGCCGAGTGCTACGTGTGGCACCGGGACCTAGGAGAGTGGAAAGCGGCACATTCGACGGCTCCCTTCGGCGCCGTGATTGGCGCACGAGCTTCTCGCCCTTCCCTCCAGCTCGCCCAGGTGGTCAAGCGCGAGAGTGGGGTTCAGGCGACTGCGGCCGCAGTGCAGCCTGCGGTCAGCTCGGAGCGGCTGCAGAACTTGCGACAACGCCTCGACGGTGTCGAGAAGGAAGAGGACGATCAGGCGGCCACCTTGGTCGATGACCAGGAGCCAGAGCAGGCGGAGGAGGGTGAAGACGACGGTGGCATCGATCTCGACATCGATGGTGCCAGTCGGGTGGTCAGCTATGCTTCTCTGCTGCAGGCACACCGCGGTCGACAGGCAACAGCGGCCCAAGAGGAGCCAAGCGAGCAGGACCGCGCCCGTGAAGCGCTCTTTGCCGCCATCGAACAGACACGTCAGAGCCTTCCCGAGTCTGCGCCCGTCGAGCGCAGCATGATCATCCACATCGACCACCTGCGGCAGCAAAACCGCAAGGTCCGGCTCTATGCCTTCGGCGCCCTCGGACTCGTCGCGCTCGTCATCGGCGTGATCGCGCTGATCTCCATCTACGGCGAGAGCGAGATTAAGGCCGAGGACAGCCTGCTCGCCCGCTCCGTGATGCTCGCCCAGGTTGGACGTACGCTCGATGCCGATGAGCTCGAGCGAATCGCCCCCGAGACGGAGTTCTCGATGGCGGTCGTGGAAGAGGAAGCGAGTGAGGAGGCTCCACAAGAGAGCGCGCACAAGAAGCCCAGCAAGTCCACTTCCAAACCCAAGAAGCTGGTCGACGCCAAGTCCATTTCTGCAGGCATCGTCGGGGAAATCGACCTAGAGGGGCTAGACTCCAGCTCACCAGATGGTGCCGGAACCAAGCTCGGGCAGTCGGGCGGACCGAACATCAAGACAGGCACTGGCGCCCTCACCAGCGCTACCTCATACTCCGGGGTGCCCACGACGCGGCGCTCCACCAAGCTGCAGCTGGATGGAAATCCGGCTTTCGATGAAATGCCCGAAGCGCCCGCCGCCTCCTCGACGCGCAAGGTTTCCGGCGATCAGCGCAACCAGTTCATGTCGGGGCTCAAGCAGGTCTCCAAATCCGTGCAGGAATGCCACAAACGTCAAATGAAAGACGGAACCACCGTCTCAGCCAAGATCTACATCAGCCTCACCGTCGAACCCAGCGGGAACGTCTCCAAGGTCACCATCGACAAGAAAGTTCAGGGCTCCTTCTTCGAGAAGTGCTTGCTTTCCAAGGTGGATCGTTGGACCTTCGATGCCTTCGAAGGCAAGACCGTGGAGCTCAAGCAGGGCTTCGTGTTGGAATGAAGCTGAGCATGAAGCGCCAGACCCAGACACGCAGGAAGACCAGCCCGAAGGCGGTGCGTCAGGAATGGCCGATCACCGGGCCTTTGTCGCCTCTGCTGGGTTGCCTGCTGTTCTGTGTGGGTTTGCTCTCGGCATGCAGTGGTGGCGTCGCCAGCACCGTGTTCGCGCCGGGCATCGAGCTCAGCAAGCTCGAGCTCGCAGCTTGGCCCGAGGCGGGACCCAGCACAGAGGGCTATGTGCTCGAGGTCTCACAGGATGGCGAGATTTCTCGGGCACAGCTACGCGGATACGTACACCAACCCCTCGAGCGGGTGATGGACGCGCTCGCCGAGCCTGCGGTGGTCAGTAATCGTCGAAGGGTGTCTGAATACACAGTCAGCGACGATGTCGAGACCGGATACGCCCGGAGTTTTCGAACTCACAACGTGGTCAAGCAGATCATCACGGTGAGTTTCGATGTGACCTGGCGCCAGGGCCCAGTGATGCAGGGCGAAGATGTGGTCGGATGGATGGCCTCATTCCAAAAGACCGACGGCACCACCTACATCGACCATTTGAGCGGTTCGATGGTGGCGATGAGGGCTAATGGAGAATACACGGCCATCGAGCTGAACACGGCCATCTCGGCGGTTCAGAGCAACACCGATGACGCTCGGCAGCATCTCGAGGACGTCTGGTTCAACATCCTCGCCCATTGCCAGCAGCAGCCCTTGCCAGTGTTCGACTGAGCTGCGTCAGCAACACCATGAAATCAATGGGATTCCAAAGGGTGCAAGGCTTTGGCAGGGTGGGGTAGGCCCCGAGCTCGTCGGTTGTTTTTCGGTCGCGCTCAGCAGCTACTTGACCATGACGGTCATGCTCGGCGCAGTGGCCTGCATGCGGTCGCGCACGATGAAGGTGCCTGGGCTGTTGAAGGTGAACTGGAAGCTGGTGCCGGGGTCGAGGATGTGGTCGAAGAGCCCGTCCACGGTGACGGAGTACTTGATGGCGTCGGCGTTCTTCCAGACCACCGTGCCGCCTACGGCGATGGTGACGGCGTTGGGTGTGAAGACGTCGTTGGAAATACTGACGTTGGACACGTTGGGGGTGGCGGGACCGCTGGCTTGGGCGTCGAGGTCTTTGCCACAACCGCTGAGGGCGAGGGCAGAGAAGGCGAGTAGGACGAGGCACAGTTCGAGCAAACGTTTCATGAAAGCAACTCCTTTTCTGAGGGGGATCAGGCCATGGGTTCGTGGCTGTTGCCGTCGAGGGGCGTGAGGCTGCGGACTTTGGCCAGTCTCTTGGGGGCGTGACGACGCACGCTCTGTGGTGTTCCTTGGTGACCGAAGACGAAGACTTTGTGCTTTCGGTCCATCAACTCATAGGTGAGTTTGGCGCGAGAGTGCTTGGGACTCCAGGTGGAGTCCTCGCTGGGTGTGGCGAGCTGTCGTGGCATCTCCTCCCATGGGCAGAGGAAGAGCACCTCCTCGAGGAAGATCCGGAAATCCGTGCTCAGCGCCGAGGTCCAGATTTCTGCCATTTCTGGTCGAGGAATGTGGGCTTCTCGTACTTCTTGAATGAGCGCATATGCACGATGTCTCTCGTTCTCGTCCTCATCGAAGCGCAGCGCCTGGCTGAGCTCGACATCGCGCTGGACGCGAGGCACGTTGCGCAAGAAGAACTGCGGCGACTTCTCCTCCATCGCGCTTTGGACTGCGTATTCTGTTTGTACCTCTCGCTTCTCGGTTGCGATGTGAATCTCGAGCTGGTGAGCGGCAAAAAAAGCGTCGCTGTCGAAGCGGCTTGCAATGGAGCTGAAATCAGGACGGGAGAGCGTAAACGGGGGTGCAGGAAAAGGGCGCGAGAGCTGTTCGGAGAGGCGCAGCAGCGCGCGCCGCGCTTGCCAGAATCGTGATTTGGCGCGGCTGTCCAGCCACAATTCCAGCACTTCGGGACAGGCCGTTTGGAGCGCTTCTCGAGCCGATGGTCGCTGCGCTTCGCTTCCCTGGTCCTGCGCGTGGCAGCCTCGAGCTTCGACGAAGTGCAGCAGACGCAGAAGTGAGCAATCCAGCGCGTGCTCGATATGCGGTTTCATACTCGGGCCTGGTGGCAGCGTCTGTGGACAGGGAAGCGGCGCGCCAAGGTCGGGCGCGAAAAGTCGAAGCCAGGAGGCGGAGACTCGCTGCTAGGCAGCCCGCAGCAGTGCGTGTCAGGGATGGCACGCAACAAATGGGTCGCGCTATTCCTCCTTTTTGCTCTCGACCGCGATGGTTTGCTGCACGTCCTGCTGGTAGTACTCGCTGGTGTACTGCCGGTTACTGACGACGCCGAGGGCCTCTTCGAGTGCCTTGGTGATTTCCATGCAGTCTTTTCCCTTGACGCCCTTCACCTCCATCTCGATGTTGCCTTCTTCGGTGATGGTGAATTCGATTTCGTGTCTTACTGCCATTTTCTCACCGTCAGTGAAATGGTGTTGGACTGCTTCACGGTCTCCAGGGTGTAGCCGCGGGCCTTCACCTCCTTGAGGACCTTGTGATAGGCGTAGCGCTGTTGCACCTGCTGGATGAACTGCTGCTCGGTGACGCCGCGGGTGGCTTCGACGCCCCACCAATCGGCGATGAACTCGAGGCCGTTGACCCCTTGTCGAACGCCGACGTCATACTTGTTGCTGACCTTGATGGCGAGCCGTGCTTTCTCGAGCTGTTGGTTGTATCCGCGGACGTTGACGCCTTCTTCGGCTTCCGTGTACTGCAGTCCGAGCTCCTTGAGCGCTTCGATCAAGCACTCGAGGTCGTTCATCTTGGTTTCGACCGCTGTGAAGTGACTCATGACCCAGGACCTCCAATGAGAGATGGGCGTCCGCGAGAATACGCGAGCGTCACATCTCGAGTTTGCGCACTTGCTGGTTGTCATCGATGGCGTCTTCGTCAATCGAAGCCCGCCGTGCGCGGCTCTTGGCCCAGTCGCGCATGTAATCGATGCGTTCCTTCATCTGGTAGCTGAGCGGGATGATCTCGGTGCAGCTTCGGATCAGGCCTTCGGTGTCGATGTCTCGCTTGGAGTCATAGGCGTCGAAGAGGGCGGAGATCACTGCCTGCTCGATTTCGGAGCCCGAGAAACCCTGTGTGGCCGCCACGATCTTGTCGATGTCGAAGTTGGCTGGCTTGCGACCGCGCCGCGCGATGTGGATTTCGATGATGGAGCGACGCTCGCGTGGGTTGGGCAGGTCGACGAAGAAGATTTCATCGAAGCGGCCCTTACGCAGCATTTCAGGGGGCAGCATGCTGACGTCGTTGGCGGTGGCGATGACGAAGACCGGGCTCGACTTCTCCTGCAGCCAGGTGATGAAGGAGCCGAAGACGCGCGCCGAGGTGCCGCCGTCGGTCTGACCGGAGCTGCGGGTGCCGCTGAAGCCCTTCTCGATCTCGTCGAGCCAGAGCACGGCGGGCGCCACGGCTTCGGCGGTGGAGATGGCCTTGCGCATGTTCTCTTCCGAGGAGCCGACCAGGCCCGAGAAGACCTTGCCCACGTCGAGGCGCAGCAGCGGCATCTGCCAAAGTGCGCCGACGGCCTTGGCGGTCATCGACTTTCCGCAGCCTGGGATACCAAGCAGCAGAATACCTTTGGGCAAGGGAAGACCGAACTCGCGGGCCTCGGAGCTGAAGGCCGCGGCGCGCTGACGCAACCAGTTCTTGAGGATCTCGAGACCACCGATGTCGCGCAACTTCAGATCACTCTGATAGAAGTCGAGGATACCGCTCTTGCGGATGATGCTCTTCTTCTCCTCGATGATGGTGTCGATGTCGAAATCACGCGTGCGGATGAGGCTCTTCGAGAAGACATTGGCTGCTTCGTCGGCGGTCAAACCGAGCGCTGCCTCGACCACGCGCTCGCGATAG
>JAVFAO010000448.1:0-5459 GCA_034002465.1 Myxococcota bacterium | reverse complement strand
CGACGTAAGCTGCGACGAGTGGAAGAGCTGCGACCCCAACACGGGCCTCTGCCAGCTCAGCCCAGGCCGATGCATCACCACCGCCGACTGCGTGGGCAATCTGCCCGCCTGTGATACCGCCAATCACCTCTGCGTCTCCGCGGAACACGAGGTCAACATCTTCCCCAACGGCGGCTTCGAGAGCTGGAATGTCTACGAGATCCCCTACCACGGCGAACACCTCATCCCCGACGAGTGGTACGGCACCTTCGAAGACCTCAGCGACCACACCGGCGCCACCGAGATTGACCCAGAGCTGCTGCAGCCCTACACCAGCGCACCGCACAGCGCCACCACTGCGCTGCAGATCATCCAGACCGTGGAGCTGGCCCCCGACCGTTTCACCTCAGAAGACTTCGACATCGCCGCAGGCAGCTACACCTGCGCCTATTGGGTGCGCGGCAAAGGCGACGTGCGACATCGCTGGTACAGCTCGGGAGGCTGGTCGACCGAGACGCCATTTGTGCAGTACGACACGGACGAGTGGGTGCAGAACGTCTTCCATGCCCCCGGAAACGTTCGTGGTTTCCGATTCATCCTGTACGTGGCCAGGACCGATCCCGCACGCGACCACATCCAGATCGACAGCGTGGTCTGCACCAAGAACCTGTAGGGCAGCGCCGACAGGGTGCGCCTATCCCGGCCACGGCAGGCCGTGGCCCTACAGACTTCGTTCTTCATGGCTCGCGCGCTACGCGCGGCTCGCCCTTCGTGTGATTGGATGCTTTGGCTCGCGCGCTGCGCGCGGCTCGCCCCTCCATTGATGCTTTGGCTCGCGCGCTCCGCGCGGCTCGCCCTTCGTGTGATTGGATGCTTTGGCTCGCGCGCTGCGCGCGGCTCGCCCCACGATAGGCTAGATTGACGCTTTGGCTCGCGCTACGCGCGGCTCGCCCTTCGTGTGATTGGATGCTTTGGCTCGCGCGCTGCGCGCGGCTCGCCCCTCGATTGATGCTTTGGCTCGCGCGCTACGCGCGGCTCGCCCTTCGTGGGGCTCTGCCCCACACCCCGCCAAAGGGCTTGGCCCTTTGGAATCCCTTTCTCTTTGCTTGTGCTTTGCACCGTGAAGGCTGGCCATGCGCCCACAGCGAGATCGTCGCCGCGAAGCGGCACAACGACAAGGTGACCGCGCCCTCGAAGAAGGCCTTCGCGCACGCCGAGAAGGCGAGCTCCACCACGCCATCCTCCACTACGACCGCGCCATCCTCCACTACGAAAAAGCCCGACTCCCCGAACGCATCGTCCTCGCCCTCAGCAACCGCGCCGCCGCCGAACAAACCCTCGGACTCCTCGACAACGCCGAAAACACCCTCGCCAAAGCTTTCACCCTCGCAGAACAAAGCAAAGACCCACGCAGACTCGCCCTCTGCCAAGGCAACCGCGCTGCACTCCTGCTCGAACGCGGCAAGCACGCCGACGCCAAAGCACTCCTCGAACACGCCCTCGCACTCTACCGAGAACTCGACGACCCCACTGGCATCGCCAACCAGCTCGGCAACCTCGGCATGCTCGCCCAAGAACAAAGCGACTACCCACGCGCCGAACGATGCTTCGACGAGGCCGCCGCGCACTTCGTCCGCGCCGGACACGCCCCCGGCGCCGCCGCCGTGCTGCGACTCCTCGGCGAACTCTCTCGACGACGCGGAAACACCGCCGAGGCCGCAGAAGCCTTCGAACGCGCGCTCTTCCTCTCCCGAGACAACGACGACCTCGGCGGCGAAGCCTACGCCCGCCGAGCCCTCGGACAACTTCGCCTGCTCGAAGGGAAAGTCGAGCTCGCCTGCTCACACTTCCGACGCGCCCTCGAGCTACACCGCCAAAGCGGCGACAGCCGCGGCGTCTCCGCCGCCTACCTCGATCTGGGCCAGGCCCTCTGCTCCCGAGGCGCCACCGACGAAGGCCTCGCCGCCCTGCGAGAGGCCGTCAAACTCGCCCAACTCCGCGCCGCCTCCAACGACGCCCTCGCCAGCGCCCTGCTGGCACTGGGAACCCAACTCGGACAAAGCGGGAGCCTGCAAGAAGCCGAGCTGCTCCTCGCAGAGGCCGAAAGCATCTACCTGAAGCTGGGCGACAAATACGGCGTCGCCTCCAGCCGCCTCAACCGCGCCAACCTGCTGCTACCAAGGGCGCGCTGGGCCGAGCTCGACAGCCTCCTCGACGCCGTCGAGCAAGACTGCCGAGAGCTCTCCCTCAGCGCCCTGCTGGGCTCCGTCTTCGCCCTGCAGGGACAACGCCATCAGCTCTGCGGCCGCTTCGCCGAAGCCCTCGGGCGCTTCGAGGTCGCCATCGAGGCCTTCGAAAACAGCGGTCGCCTGCGCCTCGCCGACAACGCCAGGCTCAGCAAAGCGCTGCTGCAGATGGAGCTGGGCGACGTCGAGAAGCTGCGTGAGCAGCTCGAAGACCTGCAGCAACGCGCTGCCTCAGAGAAGAACCTCGGCGCAGAGGCCGACGCCCTGCAAGCCCTCGCCGAGCTCGATCGCATCGACGAAGACTTCGACGCTGCCCTGCAACGCTGGCACGGCGCCATCGAGAAGATCGAGGCGCTCGGCGTACAGGTCGCGCTGGCCGGAGCGCTCATGGACCGCGCCGAGCTGCGCCTGCGCGCCGCTCGATGCCGAGAACTGGCAGAGCAACCGGAGCAGCGCGCAGCCTGGCTCCAGGGCGCCCAGGATGACCTCGAGCGCTGCTTGCACCTCGCCCGCGAACAGGGCTTTCGCTCTCGCTTGGGCATCGCCCTGGTCTGGCGAGCCGAGCTGTACCGCTGCCAAGCCGAGCCAGAGCTGGCGAAGGCGTGCCTGGAGGAGGCGCGTCAGGTGGCACGAGAGGCAGCCGATCCACTGTGTGTCGCCGTCGCAGCGCAAGTCGAGGCCAGGCTCGAGCCCGATCCGGCGAGGGCAGAGCTGCTCTACGCCGAAGCCAAGACGGCGTTCGCCAACTTGGGCGCAGTCCAGCATCTTCGGGAGCTGGTCCAGGAGCGGAGGCCAAGGTGAGAACCAAACCCAGCGAAATCATAGCGCTACAGCCGTGGATGCTGCTCTTGCTTGCAGGTGCATTGGCGCTCGGCGGCTGTGAGCTCGAGGCGACGGTCAACACGCCGCCAGACCAGCTCGACGGCATGGACCAAGAAAGCGAGCTCGATGAGAGCGCGCCGGATACGCTTGACCTGACGGAGGAGCAGGAGCTCTATGAGCAGCTTGACGAGAGCGACGCAGTGGACCTCACCCCCGACGCCGCCGACCGGCAGGATGAATACGAGGATGGGGATCAGGCCGAGCAAGACCTCGAGCCGGACGAGCTCGACCAGGTCGAACCCGAACCCGACGCGCCGCTGCTCTACCCTGCAGCTCAGGTGCAGTCGCCGTTGAGTCCGTATGTGGTCCAGAGGCTGCGAGAGATAGCCGCCCTCTCGTCAGCGCCGCAGCAGGATGTCTTCATGAAGGTGGGCGCCTCGGGCACCGTGAGCAGCAGCTTCTTCTACTGTCTCGCCACATCGTCGGTAGAGCTCGACGGCCGAGACGAGCTGCAGCCCTGCATCGACCATTTTGTCGCAGGCAACGCCAATGATGGCGGGGTCAGTGGGCCGCTGACGCCTTTCGATCGTCCGACCTACGCCGCCGAGGTGGGACGCACCGCTGCCTGGGCGATGAGCGGCAGCCCGTCGCCAGTGGAGCGCGAGCGCGAGGCCATCAACCCTCGCTTCGCGCTGGTCAACTACGGCACCAACGACATGAACATGGGGGCCACCTACGAGAGCGCGCTCTACCCCTTCTACGACAACTACACCGGCTTGCTCGATCAGGTGGCGGCGCAGGGGATCATCCCGGTGGTCACGAGCATCCTGCCACGTGGCGACTCGAGCGCCGCGGATCTGTGGGTCCCGACCTACAACGCAGTGATCCGGGGGATTGCCCAGACCCGCCAAATCCCCTTCGTCGATTATCACCTTGCGGTCTCGACGCTGCCCAATCGTGGGCTCTCGGGGGACGGTGTCCACGCCAACGCGCATCCTGGCTCGGCCTGTCGCTTTGATGCCGAGGGGCTCAGCTATGGCTACAACATGCGCAACCTGATCACGCTCGAGGCCTTGGATCGCACCTGGCGCGCCGTCCAATTCGAAGAGGCGAGCGACGAGACAGGAATACGGATTCAGGGTGACGGCTCGAAGAAGGGAGCCTTCGTGATTGGCGAGCTGCCTTTTGCCCATGCGCAGGACACGCGGCGCTCGAGCAACAGCGATCTGGACACCTACAGTGGTTGCAACGCGACTCAGGACGAGTCAGGGCCAGAGTTCTACTACGACCTGCAGTTGACGGTGCCGACGCGGCTGAGGATGCTGGTGCTCGATTCAGAGAGCGCCGACATCGATCTGCACTTGTTGGGGGCAGAGGCGAGCGCAGAGAGCTGTCGGGCGCGAGCGCACCGGATGATACAGGGGACCTTGGCGGCGGGCCGCTACACCGTCGTCCTGGATAGCTGGGTGAACGCGAGCGGCGAGGCCCAGGCAGGAGAGTATCTCTTCGTGGTGGTGGAATGCGAAGCGCAAGATGCGGCCTGTGACCCGGCGCTGTGAGGGATCCACGACAGCATCTGCGGCGCCATCGGAGGCGTCTGCACCGACATGGACGTCGAACGGCCTCTATTCTGGATCCAGTTGCCACGTTCGCTCGTCCCACCGTTTCAAGTGCCCTCTGCCCGAAAGCAGACTGCGCCGTGTACGACTGCGGTTCAAGACCCTTGCTGATGGTGAGCGACGTCCGTCCAGCCACGAGGCCAGCGCGTCCCAGGTCGAGGCGCTCTGCACCTGCCAATCCTGCGTGCCGACCAGACGACCAGCACCGTCGTAGTCGCCCACCCGCGCGTCGACCTGCGCATCGGACATCCTGCGTGCCACCGGCTTTGCCCGCGCCCTTGAACACGCTGAGCAGCAGGTGGTCTCTGAAAGCCGCTCGGTGCTCGCCGGTGACCTTGAGCAGTGCTCTCTTGTCCCGCTCGGTCAGGGTGCGTGGGGTGCGTGTCGCGTCTGTGCGGGTCAAGCCCGCTACCCGCTCGCCATGCACCACCCCTGAGAAAAACGTCTGTCCGGCGATCTGAAGCTGATAGTTGGTTGACAAGCGCACGTATGGCATTCGCCCATCCTGGCCCTCCCAACACCTCCATTCACTCCTGTAGGGGCGTATGGCATACGCCCCACCTCGCAATATGGGGGGCGTATGGCATACGCCCCTCCTGGCCCTCCCGACACCCCATTCACTCCTGTAGGGGCGTATGGCATACGCCCCTCCTGGCAATACGGGGGGCGTATGGCCATACGCCCCTACATGCTCTTGTCGCTTTTCGTGCCCAATCGTCAAGTGGGGCTGCTCGGACCCAGTGCTCTCGACGCAGTGAGCGAATCTGGGCCGAAGGCGGACGGCTCGAGCTCG
>JAVFAO010000447.1:0-5490 GCA_034002465.1 Myxococcota bacterium | reverse complement strand
CACACCCCGCCAAAGGGTTCCCCTTTGGAATCCCTTTCAGGGGTGAATGCGCCTTCGAACGACAGTGCTCGCGCGCTATGCGCGCTCGCCTCGGTCCTCGTTCCTCGTTCCTCGCTAACCGGGATTCTCTGTCTTCAGCTCGGCGATGCGCTTCTTGGCCTCGGCGGCCTCATCTTTCATCTTGAGGCCCTTGTAGACCTCGAACATCGCCTCGTTGAGCGCGAGATCATCAGGCCGCTCGGTGTAGAGCTTCTCGAGGATACCTCTGGCCATGGCCCACTGCTTTTGCGTGATGAGCTCCTGAGCCTTGCCAAGTCCTTCGCGGAAAGCTTGCTCTGCCGCAGCCTCTGCGTTGGGATCTGGCTCCTCGACACCTTCCTCGACGACGTCCGGCTCGACAAAGGTGACCACCTTGTCGGGCTGTCCTGGGTTGGTGCCTGGATCGGGGGTGGTAGCGCCGCGTTCAGCCTTCCCCCCAGTCTCAATTTTCATATTGAATTCTGTGCGGTTCGTGGTGAAGAACGGCAACTGCAAAACGCCGCCGAGCTGCAACCCCACAGCGGTCGCCAAGAGCACCACCATGACCACGATCAGCACAGTGCGCGCGCCAGCACCACCGCCACCACCTTTGGCTTTGCCCTTCACAGCGCGCTCACGCGCCATGGACTGGCGGGCCGCGGGTTTGAGTGCCGCCTTCGACTTCGCCTTCTCGACAGGCTTCTTCTCAGGTGCAGGCTCGACAGGCTTGGGCGCCGCCTCGGCCAGGGCCGACTTCGAAGAGCTGGTCGGGATGTCGCCAAGAGGGAAGAATTTGATGGCGAGCTGGCTCGTCAAAACCTCGGGGTAGTCACCGAGCTCACCCCAATCATCGGCGTCCCGAGCGATCTTGATGCCCTCGACATTGTCGCGGGAGCTGAGCCAGCCCTGCAACGAATCGAGACCTTGAAAAGCATAGGTCAAGCCAGAGACACGCAGCTTCCAGGTGGAACCTTTGGGCGCATCATCCTCGGCGGCTTCGCCCTTGCCTTTCTCCACCGCCTTGGCCGCGGCTTTGGGTTTCTCCGTGACTTTGGGCGCTTCAGCGGACTTGGGCGCTTCAACGGCCTTGGGTGCTTCCGCCGCTTTGGGTGCTTCCGCCGCTTTGGGCGGACTCATCATGTTCGATGCTGCCGTTGCGCTATCTGGCACTGGCGTGCGATCGTCGTCGTCGGCGTCTCCAGTCGGCTTCACGATGAACACGTGCCGACAGGTCGGACAACGAATCTTTCCACCCTGCGGCGGGAGCTTCTCAGCCCGAATCCGATAGCGCTGTTCACAACGTTCGCATGTGACGATCATGAGCCATCTCCGCCCAAAACACCAAAGAACACTCAGCGCGTGCGTAGCCCAAACGGTCAGACAATCGGGCGCGCCTCCAACTCACAGGCTACGGTAGGATGCACAACGCGTCAATGACTTGACCTTCTTGGTCGATTGGGCACTTCTTGTTGATTGGGCGCTTGGCCTGTTTCCCATGTTCTTGGTCGATTGGGCGCTTGGCCTGGCCCCCCCAACTTCTTGTCGACTGGGCGCTTGGCCTGTTCCCCTCAACGGCTCCAACTCGAGGGGGACGCAAGCGAGGCACGAGTCAGGTTCTGTCGCCGCACCTGTGATGCGCAGGAGCAGCGCTGCGAGGGCGTCGTGCTCGAGTAGGTGACCGCTGCTTGCGGCGAAGCTCGGAAGTCATGGACGCCGAGCCGGAGCGCGCCTCACTCGCACGAACAACAACCTGAATTCAAAGGGATTCCAAAGGGCACAGCCCTTTGGCGGGGTGGGGGGCAGCCCCCCACAATCGCATTCCATACACACAAAAACCCCCCAGCAAGGGTCTTCTAGCCCTTGCGGCGAGGAGAGGGCTTGGGGGTCGATTTCTTGTCGATTGGGCGCTTGGCCTGTTCACCCAACGTCTTGGGTGATTCCAAGTCGGGGCTCGGCGGCTGGGCCTTGGCCGCAGCCTTGGCGCGGGTGCTTGCTTTGGGCGCTTTCGCAGCCACCGCAGTGTCGGCCGGTCGCGTCTCTGTCGAGGCCTTGCTCTGCTTCTTGGGCCGGCCTCGTCCTCTTCCCTTGGCGTTCTTGTCGAGAAGCTGCGCCGTGGGCAGATCAGAGGCATAACGCTGCCAGGTCTTCTCCAGCTCCTCTCGCAGCACCAAGCGCAGCTCTGGAGGGGCCAAGACCTCGACGCTCGGGCCCCAGCTCCGCAACCAATGAATGAGCTCGGGGGTGATGGCATGCTGCATGCGAAGCACCCAGCGCTCTGACACCTGCTCCCAAGACTGCATCCCAGGCCACCGACGCTCCCGAGCCGTCGCTGCGGCGTCGGGTTCGAAGGCGACGCGAATCATGAGCGGCTCGTCTTTGCTGCGCCAGATACCCAAGGTGTCGCCAAAATAGCGCTCTGGATCGTAGTCCTCAGGCAGCTCGAAGGTCTGCTCGCGTTGGACCTCTGCGCTCAGGATCCGGTCCACGGCAAAAGGCGTGGGGCCGCTCTCCTGACCGATGTCGGCAATCAGATAGAGGCCATCATGGTACACCACCAACGTATACGGCTTCGCCTCATGACGCCTCTCCCCGGCGCGACTCTGGTAGTTCAGGATCAAGGGGCGCCGGTGAACGATGGCCACCACCAGCGCCTCGAGCACGTCTTCCTTGTCATCGTAGTTTTTGGGACCAAAGGGCAGATAGTGGAAGCCCGTGCGAACCCGTTCGATGAGCTCCTCAGGCGTCTGTGACTGCATTTCGGCCAGATGGCCTTCGGCAGACTGAGACAGCGGGGTCTCGCCCAGAACGCTCAGGTTCCCTAACGCGCAGCGCACCGCCGCATAGCGATACACCGCCGCAGCGCCAGGTGCCTTGTCCGACGTGCTTCGCTCGTTGAGCACCACCCACGCCTTGCCCTGACGCCGGTGCTGAATGTGAACGCGAGCCACCAGCCCCGTGCTCTCGGCGATGCCCTGCAGGGTCGCCACGTCACGCTTGATGGTGCGCGGATGCACTTTGAAGCGCTCAGCCAAATCCGACAGCAAGACGGCCTTCTCTGGTTCCTTTGAGAGCTGGTCCAACAAACTCAAGACGCGCGGGATCTTCGATGACATGCAACGCTCACTCGGATGGACAAGGCAGGGCTGCCTTGGGCTGGGCACTGTACCGTGTTCTCGAGAGGCTCTCCAGGCTGGAGTCCGCTCACAGACGCGACGTAAATGGTAGCGCTTGCTCGCTAACAGCAAGTTGCCGCTGGTCTCTCGACGCATCATGTCTATTTTGCGCGACACTTCTCTCGGCGTCGAGAGAAGTGCAAAAAAAACCTCCTGCGATTGCTCGTACAAGATTTCGCTCGCTCTCGCGAGACCCTCTCAGCGCTGCTCGTTCCCCATCCTCAGTCCTTCGAGGAGCCGTACCATGTTTCGTCCTTGGACTCGTCTCACGACGCTCTTTCTCTTGCTCTTGTGGTCGGCTCCCCTCAGCGCTCAAGTCGACGGCGATGCTGAGCAGCAGCCAGCCAAAGCCAGCCCCCGTGAGCTCGCCCTTGCGCTGATGAAGAATGCCGAGACGGGCACTTTTCTCGGCGTCGGCGAGTGCGCAGCGCACCACGCCGTCACGTACAAGCCTAAGCTGCGTCTCGTCATGCTCACTGATCAGCGCGCCATTGCCCCCAATCAGTCTTTCCAGCTCGCGCTGATGTTCAACCTCGACCCCGCCTGGCACCTCTACTACGGGCCCAATCCCGGCGGCATCGGCCTCCCCACCTCGGTCAAGCTCCGGCTCCCAGAAGGCTTCACCCACAGCCCCTTCCTCTGGCCAGCGCCCCGCCTCTACCCAGAGCCCACGGGAGACGTCTCCAACGTCTACGAGGACGAGCTCATCCTGGTCACCGAGCTGCGCGCTCCAAGCCAGCTCAGCATCGGCACTTCCGTCAAGCTCGGCGCAGATTTCGACTATCAGCTCTGCGCCGATCGCTGTATCCGCGGCAAGGCCTCGCTGGAGCTCGAGCTACCCGTCGTCGCCTTCCCCAGCTCTCCGCAGGTGCTATGGAGCCATCCCTTCGAACGCGCCAAAGCACGCCACCCCTCCTTGCAACTCGAGGGGGCGAGCTTCGATTCTGCCTTCAGTCACCAGCCCCTGCGCCCTGGCGACAAACGCTCCCTCATCCTTTCCCTGAAACTTCCGGGTCTCTCCCCCCCGAAGGACAGCACACACACCCCAGTGGTGGTCTTCGATCGTGTCCCTGGATTCGAGCTCGCGCCGCCCTCCATCGAGTGGAAAGCCGATGAGCTGCTGGTCTCCACCAGCGTCGAGCTCGGTTCGGAATACGACGGCAGCCCTCCCGCAGCGCTCGAAGGCCTCATCCAAGGCATCATCCGCGACTCCGGCCAAGAACCTGGGGGAACAGGCCAAGCGCCCAATCTACAAGATGGGGGAACAGGCCAAGCGCCCAATCTACAAGATGGGGGAACAGGCCAAGCGCCCAATCTACAAGAAAAGCCGTTCGCGTTGCGCTTTTCGGTCCCCTTTGCCTTCGCCTCGGCCGACAGCGAGGTCCAAGCCGTCAGCCACCCCTTGCTCGCCGACCTGCCTTCGCCAGCGGCTCCACCAAGCTCGCCCGCCAGCATCCAGAGCCCAAGCAGCATCCCGCTATGGCAGGCCTTGCTGCTCGCCTTCCTGGGTGGCCTCATCCTCAACATCATGCCTTGCGTTTTGCCCGTGCTCTCGCTCAAGGCCCTGGCTTTCGTCGAAGAGGCAGGCAACTCCAGCAAGCGCGTGCGCAGCTTGGTCGGCTCCTACGTGCTCGGCGTGCTCGTCTCCTTCTGGTTGCTGGCTGGCGTCATCATCGGACTCAAGCTCTCCGGAGAATACGTTGGCTGGGGCTTCCAGTTCCAACAACCCAGCTACGTCCTCACCATGACCGCCATCATCTATGGCTTCGCGCTCAGCATGTTCGGCGTCTTCGAGGTGCCCGGCATCAGCATCAGCGGACACAGCAGTGGACTGAAGGGCTCTTTCGTGCACGGCGTGCTCACCACCGCCCTCTCCACCCCCTGCTCCGCACCTTTCCTCGGCTCCGCACTCGCCTTCGCCCTCACCCAAGACGCCTTCAGCATCGCCGCCATCTTCACGTTCATCGGACTCGGACTCGCCGCGCCCATCGCCATCATCACCCTCATCCCCAAGATGCGCAGCTTCGTCCCCAAGCCGGGCGCTTGGATGGATACCTTCAAACAGATCATCGCGTTCTTCCTCGTTGGCACCGCCATCTACCTGCTCACCGTGCTCACCTCGCAGCTCTCCCACGACGGTGTCGACACCGTGCTCATCTTCCTCGGCTTGCTCTCGGCCGCCCTCTGGACCTTGGGCAAATGGGCCAACCCCATCTCCTCAGGGAAATCAAAGCTCCTGGCCTGGCTCGCCGCGCTCGCAATCATCGGAGTTGGAATACATTACCTGAACTTCGAGACA
>JAVFAO010000446.1:0-5500 GCA_034002465.1 Myxococcota bacterium | reverse complement strand
ACCCAGCGCTCCGCGAGAGGGCGCTGCAGGTGTGTCAGGCATTGCGGGAACGCGATCCGCAGAGCCTCAATGTGGTCGAGAAACGTATTCAAGCCAGTCGTTCAAGCTCCATACCGACCGTCGAGCGCTTGAGCAACGTCTTCTATTCACTACCTGTGGGAAGTCCTCGTCGACGACACCTGGCGAAAACTCGGCGAGCTCCTCCAGGATCTTCAGGGCCTGCCTGGTGCTCCCCAGCACCTCGCCTGGTTCATGGCCAGCGACCCGGCATTTCCGCGCTCGCGTCAGCCCGAGTGCCAGCCCGATCGCTACCGTGCGCTGCTCCCTGCGCTGCTCGAGCGCGTCGTCGATCACCTGATCCAATGCGGGGGGCTGCACACCGTGTGGGTGCGGGCCTGTGAGCTGGACATTTTTGACCCTCTGATTGGGCGGAACCGGCCGCTCTCTACCGCCGATCTGGGGCGCCTCATTCGCCAATCCGCTTGCCCTCGGCCGTATATCGCCGCGGGTGGCCAGGTAGACCTGATCGCGGATCATCCCGCACGCTTCGACCGCGACGCCGACGCTCACCACGTGCTCGCGGATTTTGCCGCCACGCGCGGGCGTCAGAGCCTTTACCGGAACAGCAGAGCAGAGATTGTGCAGGCGTTCGAGCAGCGCTGCTTCTGTCTGCCTGCGCTTTCCAAGGAGGTCTGCGCCAATGGACCGCCGCAGCTCCACATCAACCAAGCGCGCCGCCGCCAGGACTATCAAAGCTCACCTGGGCCGCTGTTCGAGCCACCCATTCGACGCTGGGCCGATGAGGACGCGCGCATCTGGGCCCCCATCGTCGCCCGTCATTGAAAGTGAGGTCGCGTCAGCGTCCGTGCATCCGTTGCGCGGGAGACGCGCCGCCAGGGGCTAGGCCTCATTGGTGTTGACCGAAGCAATCCAAGAACAAAAAACTTGGGGAAACAGGCCAAGTGCCCAATCGACAAGAAGACACGAATCTCCGTCCCAAGTCCATGGGAGTCCCCATGTGTGATTCACTCAGTCGCGCCTTCAACGATATCGCAGTGCCCAGCGAGGAGCCCGACGCCAAGCAGCGCCGTGCCGCCGCCGCGGCGCTGCTGCTGCACACTCTGCAAGAAATCGTCGAACGCTCTCCCCTCAGAGGCTATCCGCAGAGCTTCAAAGAGGAAGCGATCCAGCAGGTGCTGCTGAAGTTGCTGCAGCGACCGCAGCGCGAACAGCGCTACGCCGACGCACAGGTGCGCAGCTTCCTGCGACGCGGTTTGAAGTGGGCGCTCGAGGACCTGTCCAACGCCGAACGTGCTTCACTGCGTGCGGAGCCCCTCGACGACGAGCAGGCCGCCCCAGAGCTGCCGAGCCAGAGCATCGCTGCCGCAGACCCTGGCATCAAGCTGGACCTCGAGCGCCTCGGCCGCTACCTCGAGCAAATGGGCCAGGCTCAGCGGATGACCCCAGGCCGAGTCCAGGCCCTCGACGACCTCCTCGCCCGCGCCAGCCACGGCTGGGCTTGGGAGGAGCTCGCCGCTGTCGTCTGTCCTCGCTGCCAGCTCGGGCGCCTGCAGCGTGCTCAGGGGGCCCAGGACGGTGTCTGCGCGCTGCGGTGCTCGCGCAGGCATCGAGACTGATTCCGAGTCGATCCGTAGGCAGAGCGCTGCTTTGCGTGCTGCCGCCTCGCGGGCGAGCAGACAGCTCCTGGAACTGATCGAGGCCGACTGTGAGGAAGGCAGGCTAGATGAGCAGAGCGCAAAATGGTTTTCGTCGTTTTTTCATCAAACCGCCGAAAAAAAGACTCTGGAGCGTGAATAAAGGTCGAGGGGCAGTCACAATCGGATTCGGTCTCCAGTTTCTGTCGTGCGAAGGGCTTTGATGCCCCTTCAGGTTCAAGGATGTGCAAGATGAAAAGCCTCGAGCAGCTCCTCCAGGAAGAAGCTCAGATTGAAGGTGAGCGTGGTCTGGCTGTGCAGGTGGACGAGCGCATTGAGGTCGCGCTGCCCCAGGCGCCGCCGCTGCCTCAGGGCTTCACCGTGCAGACCATCACGTACGAGGAGCGCATGGACCTTGCCTCTCTGGTGGATTCAGAGGCATTGGCGCGCGCTGGGTTTAGGGTGGGCGTACTGCGCGAGGCGCTGTCGCCTGCGCTGACGGAGCCGGACGCAAGCTCGAGGACGCGCTTCGAGGCCTGCGCCGCCGTGGCGCACCTCTTCATCAAGCCCCCGCCTGGGCGCTACGAGGTCAAGACCGTGACTGGGCAGGTCGAGCCCAGGCTGCTCGAGGAAGGGCTGCAGTTGGAGCTGCGCCTTGTCGACGGCGAGCAGGTGCTGCTGAAGTATCGGCGTGGAGAGTACTGGTTGCTTGGATTCGTAGGGGAGCAGCTTGTCTTCGAAGGGGCGAGCACGTCGTTGTTTGTACCGCCGCTGGGGGAGCAAGAGAGCACGGATTGCGAGCAGTCCGAGCAGGATCCGATGGCGGTCTTGCAGCCGTGTTTGGCGCAGGAGCCGTTCTTGAAGGACTTCGTCGACGATTCACCGCTGCGACCGCTGGTTTATCGCTTGGCAGTGGTTCTGGGGCTCTTCCAGCGCCTCTCTCGGCCGTCTGCCGGCGCGGCCAAGGCTGCTGTGGCGCGGCTCCTGGCTGGGGAGCTGCCCGAGGCGCCTGGCCCTGGCGAGGATTGGATGCGCGGGCTCGCTCAGGCGCAGCGACGAGAGCTCGAGGCGCAGGCCTGTCTGGTGAGCACGCGGCTGACCCGTGAGCTCGAGTTTCTGGAGGCCGCTGCCGATGACAGCGAGGGCTGGCATCGGCGGGTGTTGGCGTTGATGCAGGAGCGGGAGCAGCTCGAGGGTGTGTTCTTGTTACTGCAGCGGGCTGGCGAGGGCGCCGAGCTGGGACCAGCGCTGGAGCTGCTCGACGATGATGCAGCGTTGCTCTTCGAGCGCTTGCCAGTGCTGCGCTTGCCCGACGATCCGCTGCTGCGGCGCGCCCGCATCGTCTCCCCTGATGCCTGGTGGACGCAGTCGTACTAGGTGGGTAGGGTTCTCAGGGAATGGAATACGAATGTGGGGCGCTGCCCCACACTCCGTAGAAACCCAGGTATGGGCATCACTCGCAACTCCATGAACCAAAAGAGCAAAATGTACCGCGATGAGACCTTCAGCATGCTACCGTCGTCGGAACGCGCAGATGAAAACGTGAGAAAGTGGGGGCGTAAGGCCACGCCCATCCTACCGCGATCGAGGTGTCGGGAAGGGCAGGGAGGGCGTATGGCCATACGCCCCTACTGGGGAAAGGCCCAGCCGGAAGCCCGCGCTCGTAACTAAGTCGTCGTCGAGCATCCATCCATGCCAGGCTAAAACTCTTTTATTTTGTGCCCCTGCGTCTCTGCGCCTCTGCGTGAGACCTTCAAGTCGATCGTCAACCGAAAGCCTCCGTCCCGCTCTGTCCGACCCCTGTCTGTCTCGCGCGCACGCGCGCTCCAGCCCTTCCCTGCTGGGCGGGGCAACCCCAGTTAGCTCCAGGGAAAGCGGGGCGAGCCCAGGGCCCTGGCTGAAACCTGAACCCCGAAACCTGAAACCCGAAACCCGAAACCCATCCATGAACCAAGCCATTCAAGCCGTACTGGGCGGAGGCGCAAGCCCCCTCGAACGTGAACACGCCCGCCGAGGTCTTCAACGAGGACCCTGGTGCTGGCCCACCGACCCCGACGACCGACAGGCGCTGTGCGACGATCTCTCACTGACCCAGCCGGGCAGCCACAGCACCGCTATTCCCTTGCTCACCTACGACCCTCGAGGCCATGGCAGCGCGCTCTTTCGCCTCTGCCTCGAGGGCTCGGCGCCTTGCGCCGGCCAGCAACGCTACGCTTTCGACCAAGAGTCCCTGGGAGCCTGGGCCGACGCGCTGGCGGCGGTGCCGCGTACACTCCCCATGCTCTGGCGCCCGATGTCGAGCCTCACGCAGCTCGAGCCGCGCGCGCAACTGCTGGCTGCAGGCTCCTCCAACACCAGCTTTGCCGCGCTCGGCGGCCGCTCGTTTGGTCTCTCCTTCGCCCTCGCCATCGCCGCAGAGCTGCTCTCGCGCCCCATCCCCAGCGACTGCGCCTTCAGCGCGCAAGTCGACGCCTTCGGCCGCGTCTCAGCAGTGGACGGCGTGGAACAGAAGCTCGCTTTCTTGGATCAGGTGGCGCCCAGCGTCCGCCGAGTGATGTTGCACCCCGACAACGCCGCAGCGCTCCGCACTCGCTGGCAGCATCGCTTCGAGCTCGTCGAGGTCAGCGCCTTGGCTCCCCTCTTCACACAGCTCTTCGGCGACCTCGCCGAGGGCTTGGCCGAGGGAGACCTGGAGCTCGCCCGACAGCGCAGCGACGAGCTCTTCGACTTCGTGCTCGACTCTCAACCCAGCACCACCGTGAGCTGGCGGCCCATCGCCAACGCCGCACAGGCCTTGCGCGAGCACTGGGGCGATGCGCTGGAGCCGGTTGAGCGCAGCAAGCTCGTGATGGCAGAGCAGCTCGCCGGTCGGCATGCGGCTGAGCCGCGTGCCTATCAGGCGCCAGTACCTGAACTTTGGTCTTGCCTGCCCAAGCCCCGTCGCCTCGAGCTGCTCGCGCATGTCGTCCAACATGCGGCAGACCTGGGAACTCCATCCGTCCAGGAGATTGTGCCGCAGGCGGAGGAGGAGCTTGCTGGCGACGCGTCCTTTGCGCCCCATCAGAAGCTGCGTGGGGCAGTGGGCCGGCTTCATGCAGTGACGGGCAATCCGGAGCTGGGGCTACAATACCAGTTGCAGGCGATCGATGGGTGGATGGGACTCAACGCGTATCAGGAGACCTCCTATCCGCTGAGCGCGGCCTATCGCTTGGCAGGAGCGCTTGGGCAACGCGACACCTTCGAGCTGCTCGAGCAGCGCGCGGCGAAGGTGCGAAGCAGGGTGCCACTGGGCAGCGGCGAGCTCTACGTCCGCATCGCGCGTTTGGGGGCTCTGCTCGGCTTCGAGCGAGCTGAGGAGCTGGGCGAGGCGCGGGCCGAGCTCGAGAGGCTGGCGCAGGACCTGCGTATCCCCGGTCATCAACGGATGATGGCGCTGCGTTTCCTGTGGCGACTGCAGCGCCGAGCAGGTGAACTGGATGAAGCGCAGCGCTCACTTGGGCAATTGCAGGAGCTGGCGGGCAGCGGTGAGCGTGCGCAGGCCAATCGGGCGTTCTGGGCTATGGAGGAGGCCTTGGTGGTAGGGCAAGACGCACAGCCTGCGCTGCAGAAGCTTCTGGTGCTTCGGCCTCAGCCCACAGGCCTGTTGATGCAGGCAGCAGAGCGGCTCGGGGAGGAGCCCGCTGCGTACGTGCTGCGATTCTGGCCCTACTAGATGGTTGGTGTTTGTTGAGTTGTGAATACGATGGTGGGGCGCTGCCCCACACCCCGCCAAAGCCCACGAGATGCGCATCACTTGCAACCCCACGAAACACAAGAGCAAGTGCACGAGGGAGAAAGAAGGATTC
>JAVFAO010000445.1:0-5553 GCA_034002465.1 Myxococcota bacterium | reverse complement strand
TGAGTCGATTCGGAACGGCCTGCGTGACGAAGAACGGAAAGCATGGCATCTTGAGACAACATAGCAACCTCCTCGCCGGAGATGCTTGTGGATCAAGACTTTGCTCCGGCGAGGGGGACGCTATGTCCCCCAAGGCAAGAACGCTCCAGTCGCGGCGATGCCGTTGGCAAGAATCAACTGACCGTCGCGCCTACTGTGGCCCCGCGAAGCGGGCTATGTCCAACAAGTCACCCTCCATCGACCACCGCAACACACGACCATCATAGCCTCCCGTCAGGAAACTCTGCCCATCAGGGTGCATCAACAGCAGGTTCACATGACTGTCGTGCGCCGCAAACCGCAGACGCTGCGGCAAGCCCACCTCCCGAAGGTCCAAGAGCGTCACGAAACCAGCCTGGTCACCCACCAAGACCATGCCCTCGTCCGCAGTCAGCGCCGCCGACAACGGCGTGCTCGGCAACAAGCGAAAACGCTCCGCCTGCCCACCCACAGACCAAAACCGCAGGCTCGTGTCACCCGCCGTCACCACCAGCCGCGCCCACTCGCCCGCTGCCACTCCCTCCACGAAGCGCGCATCCCACACCCCCTCATCGTGCCCCACGAAACGCGCAATCTCATCACCACGGTGATTGAACAGCCGCGCGCTGTGGTCCAACGCCCCCGACAGCAAGAGCGTCCCGTCCTCAGAGAAGCGCAACACCTCGATCGCATCAGTGTGGACGTCAATCACCTTCGAACCACTCTCGTCGAGCCGCATCAGCATGAGCCGCGCACCGTCGGCCACCGCCAAACGACTGCCATCTGGGCTCAAGGCGATGGCCTGCGGGTCGAGCACCGAGAGCGACTCCGTCCGAAGCAGCTCGCCACTGCCCAGGTCCCACACCCGCGCCGTGCGGTCACGACTCACCGACGCCAGCAAGCGCCCTTCCCGGTCCATCGAAACCGCCATCACCTCGCGCTCGTGCCCCTCGAAGCGCCTCAGCAGCTCGCCGCTCGCCGTGCAGAGCTGCAGCACCTGGCCCGCAGCCACCACCAAGCGCCCGTCCGCACTCAGCTCCACAACCCGTACCCGGCCCTCAGGAAACGCGAGCCAACGCTGCAGAACGATAGCCTGCTCGCTCACGCTCCACACCCGCACCCCATCGAGCGCCGCGCTGTACAGCCAGCGCCCATCAGGGCTCCACCGCACCCGCACCACATGACCCTTATGCCCGCGCAGACTGTGCTCGCGACTGCCATCGCGTCGCCACACCCCCACGCTCCCATCCCACGAGGCCGTCGCCACGCGCTCACCATCGGGCGACCAATCCACCGCCACCACCCGATCGCCATGACCCCGCAACACCGCGTGGGTTCGCCCCTGCGTATCCGAAATCGAGACGCTGCCGTCCCAGGACGCCGCTGCCACCAAGGCCTCGGTCGGATGCACGGCAAGCCGCCAGACCCGGTGCTCATGCACCCCGACGCGACGTAGCTCACGCGCGACGGCCAGCGCGTCGCTCAGCACCCGCAACGCCTCAGGCGTGTCGGCCACCAGGTTGGACTCCTGTGCCAAAAGCAAACCCAAGACGGGTTCGCCTTTGTCCAGCGCGTCCTTGGACGCCAACGCAAGCTCGCGCGAACGTGACTCGAGGGCGCTGCGCTTGGCATCACGCTCTCGAGAGCCAGCCAGCTGCTCCGCCTGCAAGGCCACCTCCTTCTGCGTCCGATAGCTGAGCAGGCCCAGGTACGACGCCAGCGCCGCCGACGCCAAAAACAACACCAGCGCCACCACGGCGCTCTGCAGACGCCGCCTGCCCCGCACCGCCGCACGCTGCGAGGCCTTCACGAAAGCCTCCTCGTCGGCGCTCCAGCCCAAGACCTGCTCCCTGCGCCAGCGCAGCGCCTCGTCCAAAAGCTCGCCTCGCCACAGCCCCGCCGTCGCGCGTCCATGGCTCTGCCAGTGCCGCAGGGCCGCGCCCATCCGCTCGCGAAAACGCTGCTCCTCACTGTGCTTGCTGCGCCAGTCCCGCAGCCGACCCCAGCCCTCGATGAGGCAGTCGTGGACGAGCTCATAGCTCGCCTCAGCATGGCTACGCCCCACCACCAAGAGCCGCCCGGCCACCAAGCTCTCCAGCACGCGCTCCACGACGCCGCTGCCCTCGAGCTCCTGACGCGATGCCGCGCGACGCTGTCCGTCGGCGCTGACCAAGCGGACCAGCACGTTGCGCGCAGCGTTGCACTCCTCCTCAGTGAGGCGAGAGATGACCTCGTCGGCGTGAGCGGACAGAATCTGTTCCACATCCACCTCGAGGTCGTCGTCTTTCGCGCTCGCTCCCCCCTTCACCCACCGCCCCTCCTGGTCTCTTCCCTCCCAGAGGCGGCTGGCCGTGAGCTGCAGCAGCGGCAGTGGCGTCGCCACGCCCTCGAACGAATCGAGAATACGACCCACCAAGCCTGCCTCGAAGCGGTAGCCTTGCCGCAGCGCGGGCTCGACGAGGGCCGCGTGCAACCCCTCGCGCGTCGGCGGACCCAGCACGAAGGGGTTGGCGTCGACGATGGACTGCAGCTCGGGGTGTTCGGTGCAACGCGAGAGAAAGTCTTCGCGCATCGCGATGACGAGTCGAATGGGCGCGCGGTGGTCGTCGGCCAGCGCCAGCAGCAGCGCGACGAAGTGCCGCCGAGTCGAAAGCTCCGCCCCACGACTGAAGAGCTCCTCGAACTGGTCGACGAAGAGCAGCAAGCGCTCGGTTCGCAAGGACTCTCGGATGAGACTCGCCAGCCGCCCCGGCTCCACCGGCAACGGTGCGTCCGCTGCGGGCACGCCGAGGGACTGCAGGAGCGAGCTCAGCGCGTCGAAGAGGCTGCGCAGAGGTCGGGCGCCTGGCCGCAAACGGCAGAGACGCCAAGGTTTTCGCAAGCCGCCCTGCTGCCGAGGGCCTTGCGAGCGCTTGCCATCGCTGAGGTGGCGACGCTCACGCTGCAGGCGCGGCAGCAGACCTGCCATGACCAGCGAGCTCTTCCCGGCCCCAGAGGCTCCAAGGACCAGGCAGACCGCCTGTCGACGGAGGCGGTCTCGGAGCACCTCGGCGGCGTCGTTGCGGCCAAAGAAATCTGCCGCATCGTCCTCGCCGAAGGCCTCGAGGTAGCGGTAGGGCATGCTGGAGTGCCCGCTCTCTTGCGCTTCGAGCTCGAGCAGAGCGGCCCGCATCTGGGCGGCGGTGGCGAAGCGCAGCTCGGGGTCGAGGGCGAGCGCCCGTTCGAAGAAGGGCTCGAGCGCGGCAGGGAGCTCTGGGGCGAAGGCGCTCAGCGGGGCGCGGACGGCGTCGTCGAACTGCGCTTGCAGCAGCTCGAAGGGGTGGGCGTCGGTGAGCAGCTCGAAGATGATGAAGGCTGCGCTCCACAGGTCACAGGCTTTGCTGCCGCGGCTGCTGCCGCGCAGTTGCTCGGGAGAGAGGTAGGCCATGGCGCCGTTGGGCTTGAGCGGGCCTAGGCTTTGGGCGTGCTCCTCGAGCTGGGCGAGTCCAAAGTCGAGCAGCCGAAGGCGGCCTGTGGGCAGGACGATGGCGTTGCGAGGGTGCAGGTCGCGGTGGATGATGCCAGCGCGGTGGGCGTGCTCGAGGCCGTCGAGGAGCTGCGCCGAGAGCTCGATGACGTCGAGCAAGGGCAGCCGTCCCCGGCTCGCCAGAATGTCGGAGAGGGTGCTGCCCTCGAGCAGCTCCAAGACGATGAAGGCGTGCGTCTTGGCTGCCCGCGTAAAGTTGTTGCGTGCCATCCCTGGCACGCACCCTTCGGGCTGCCTTCGCAGCGAGTCTCCGCCTCCTGGCTTCGACTTCTTGTTGATTGGGCGCTTGGCCTGTTCCCCCCACTTCTTGTCGATTGGGCCCTTGGCCTGCTCGCTCAAGGTATGGGCAGCATGGACCTTGACGATGTTCGGATGGTCGAGCTGCGCGATGAGCCGCGCCTCCTCGACGATGAGGGAGAGGCGCTCGCGCTCCTGTGACAAGACCTTGATGGCCACCAGCCGCCCCAACATGGTGTCGCGGGCGCGAAAGACCTCGCCATAGTAGCCCGCCCCGATGCTCTCGATGAGCTCGAAATGCGGAGGCAACACGAGGCCAGGGGCAAAGTGGGATTCGCTCATGCTCATGGGTCCTCGAAACTGTATTCGCGCTCAATCCTCGGACCTCACCCCCCAACCACCTCTCCATTGATGGAAAGAGGGGAGAAGCGGGATAGTGCGTATTCCCAGATGACCTGCCTGGTAGGGTAGAAAAATCTTTCGCCCCCCTATGCCTTTGCTCTCTTGGTTCCTGGATTTGCAAGTAATGCGCATCACGTATCGGGTTAAGCACGGGACGCCAGCGCTGTATTCGTTCGCCATCGCCGGACCTCACCCCCCAACCCCCTCTCCATTGATGGAGAGGGGGAGCCGCCAGGCAGTGCGTATTCCCAAAATAACCTCTCCTTCATCCTTCCTCTCCGAACCCCGAACCCTGCATCACTGCACCTCGAGGGGAAGCAGCGTGGGCTGCTCCAGTCCTTGTTCGGCATGGTCCACGGTCAGCGCGCTGGCTGCGGTGTCGGGGAGCGTCTCGAGGGCGGCGAGGAGCGCAGAACCATCTGGAATACGGCGAGAGGGGTCTTTTTCGAGGCATTTGGCGAGCACTGTGCCGAGCTCGGTCTGTGGCCAGCCGTTGGGTAGGGGGACGGGATGAGGGCGCAGGTGTTGACCGAGGATCTGGTAGACCGTTTCGCCGCGGTAGATGGGCGCACCGCAGACGCATTCGACGAAGACCATGCCCCAGGCGTAGATGTCGACGGCGGGTGTGATCCGGGCTTTGACGCGCGGGGCTAAGCAGATGCATTCTGGGGCGAGGTAGGCTGGCGTGCCGAGGGTGAAGCCGGAGCGGGTGATGCTGTGATGCTGCGTGCTGCGAGGCGCTCCTTCCTCGTGTTCTCGACTGTACGAAGCCAGCTCGAAGTCGAGGACCTGGGCGCGCTCCTCGGTGCACATGATGTTGCTGGGTTTGAGGTCGCGGTGGCAGATGCCGAGGCGGTGGCTGTGGGCGAGGGCTTGGGCGACCTGGGTGAGCAGGGAGAGGCAGTGTGAGGGGGAGATTGGGCCCTGGGTGATGATGCGGGAGAGGGGCTGACCTGGGAGCAGAGGCATCAGCAGGTAGGGGCCGAGGGTTTCGCTGTCGCCGTATTCGAGACCTTTCACGATGTTGGGGTGATCGAGCTGCTCGCAGAGCAGGCGAGCGCCGCGTAGGAAGCGTTCTTTGCTCTCCTCGGTGTAGTGTCTGGCGAAGTGTTTGAGGGCGAAGCACTGCTGCGCGTCGGGGAGTGTGGCGCGACGGACGACGCAGAGGGCGCCGCGTCCGAGCTCTTCGCCCAGGCTGAGGCGAGGGAGCAGGGAGCTGTTGCTTCCTGTGCTCATGGCGGCTCCTTGTGTCCGAGTCGTTGGCGCAGCCCGGAGAGGCTGATGCCGAGGGCGGCGGCGGCGGCGCGGTGGTCGCCCGGGTGTTGGGTGAGGGCGTCTTGGAGCTGATGGGGGCTGAGGTCGATGGAACG
>JAVFAO010000444.1:0-5555 GCA_034002465.1 Myxococcota bacterium | reverse complement strand
GGGGTGGGGGGCCCCCCCCCACGAAAGAGAACACCACCCTCGCCGCAAAAAAAACACCGCCCGATCCCGACTCAACAGACGCTTGGGGCTTCCATGCTCTACGATGAACTCGCCGCTCATCCTGACCCCGCCCGCCGTGTCGGCTGGCGCGCTCGCGGCGACCAGATGCTGCGATTCAGTGTCTGTTGCGCTGCCGTGCCTTTGAGCCAAGTCGAGAGCGTACTCGATGTTGGCTGCGGCCTGGGCGACTTCAGCGCCTACCTCAGAAAGCGCGGCTGCACCGCAAGCTACCTCGGGATCGATAGCTCCCCGCAGATGATCACCGCCGCCACGGCGCGCCATCCGGGCGAGCGCTTCGCATGCGCCGACGCCGAGGACTTGGGCGAATTGGGACGCTTCGACCTGGTCGTCGCCTGCGGCACCTTCTCCCTACGCCATCCCCAGCACGCACAGCACTTCCAGCACGCCACCGCAGCCTGCTGGGCGGCTTGTCGAAAGGCCTTCGTGCTGCTCGTGCCCAGCGAGCGCGCTCGCCGCCACCGCGCCGCCGCCGCCAGCCCCGATGACGAGTTCGCCTACTTCTCGATGCCTTCTCTGTACCGCTCTCTCACCGCGTTGGGGGGCTATCTCACGGTCCGGGAAGACTTTTTGCCCACCGACGTGTGCGCCTACCTCTATCGCGACTGCTCTCCAGCACACCAGCAGCTCCGCGAAGAAGCGGTGCTCAGCGAGGTGGAGCTCGCGGCGCTCTATCTGGAGCGCGACCTGCCCGCGCTGGCGCTCGACTTGCTCGATGAGCAGCCCGAAGACGACAATGCACAGCTGCAGCTGCGCCGTGGCCAAGCCCTCAAGGCTCTGAACCGCCGAAAAGAAGCGCGAGAGGCGCTGGAGCGAGCGCTCAGCCTGGATGCAGGGATGCTCGAGGCGCGCCTCGAGCGCGAAGACCTGGGCTAAGCCCAGCAAGAGTCTTTGAAAAGCAGTCTTGGCCTCAGTCTTCGATGGGGGTGAACTCGTCCTTGCCGACGAAACAGAGAGGGCACTCCCAGTCGTCGGGCAGATCTTCGAAGGCGGTACCTGGCGCGATACCGTTATCAGGATCGCCGACGGCCGGGTCGTAGGCGTATTCACAGAGATTGCATTGGTACTTCACGTGAGCTCCTCTCGTTCGGAATGCTCAGTCTGCAGGAACGAACTGGTCCTTGCCCACTCCGCACATGGGGCAGACCCAGTCCTCAGGGATGTCTTCGAAGGCAGTTCCTGGGGCGATACCGCCGTCCGGATCACCTTCCGCTGGGTCATAGATGTAGCCACACACCTCGCAGACATACTTCATGCTTGATTCTCCTGTAGACGAGCAGCGACGCGCTCACCAAGCGCGCGGCAAGCGGCGAGTGCTTCGGCGTCGGGGACATAGTTGACCCGAAGCCCTTCGCCCAACAACTGCACACCCATATCCGTCAACGCGGCGTCCAGCAAGGGTACGGCCTTGGCGTTCCAGCCATAGGAACCGAAGGCCGCGCCGACGAGGTTTTTGCGATTCAATCCCTTGAGGTAGCTGATGGCGTCAGCCACGGTGGGGTAGAGCTGGTTGTTGATGGTGGGCGAGCCCACGAGCAGCGCCCCTGCATCGAGGATTTCGGTTGCAATATCGCTGCGGTGGGAGCCCGAGAGCGGCATCAACACCGGTCGCGCGCCGCCCTTGGCAATGCCCTCCGCGATGACGTGAGCCATGCTTTCCGTGCTGTGCCACATGGTGTCGTAGACCAGCACGGCTTTGCGGGTGGGGCGCTGCTCGGCCCAGCGGGCGTAGGCGCCAATGATGCGTTGCAGGTCTTGGCGCCACAGAGGGCCGTGGTCGGGCGCGATCAGTTTGAGGTCGAAGCCGAGCTTTGGGAGCCGCTCGAGCAGCTTGCCCACGATGGGAGAGAGCGGGAGGATGATGTTGGCGTAGTACTTGGCGGCCTCGACGTCGGTCACGGCCTGGTCGAGCTCATCGACGAAGCGCTCGGTGCTGGCCAGGTGCATGCCGAAGGCGTCGTTGGAGAAGAGCACGCCTTGCTCCTCGACGTAGCTGAACATGCTGTCCGGCCAGTGGATCATCTTGGTTTCGACGAAGCGCAAGGTGTTCTTCCCGAGCGACAGCGTGCTACCGTCCTTGACCGCCTGGATTGCCTTGTCCCAGTGGAAGTGCGCTTGCAGCGCCTTGACACCATTGGGCGAGGCCAAGACGGTGCTGGGTGCGACGCGCTCGAGCAGCCTGGGTAGGCCGCCTGAGTGGTCCATTTCCGCGTGGTTGGAGACGACGACGTCGATCTTGCTGGGGTCGATGACGCTGGCCACGCGCGCGAGCATCTCATCGAGGAAGGGGGCCTTGACCGCGTCGATGAGGGTGGGCCGCTCGTCGACGATCAAAAAGGCGTTGTAGGTGCTGCCGCGCGAGGTCTGGTAGCCGTGGAAGTTGCGCAGCTCCCAGTCGATGGCGCCGACCCAATAGATGTCGTCGCTGATTTTGATGGCTTCGAAGTGGGACATGGTCACTCGTTCCTCATCGGTGAAAAACGCACCCGCTCAGCATTGCTTGCGCGGCCAGTGGCTGTTGAGTGGGGTTTTGCCCCGCCACCTGCCAAAGGTATTTTAGCTTTTGAAAACCAATACATATCGAGCCGCGGCGAGGAGCCGTGGCCCGGCCTATCGGGTGACGGGCTCAGTCTTCGGCGCCTGCTGCAGGCAGCGCGAAGGTGCGGGCGCCCAGCTCGCGGTCGAGCATGAAGACGCCGCCGGAGTTGTCGCCGATGAGCTTGAGGCGTTGAACGATTCCGTCCGCAGTGGCCTCTTCTTCGACCTGCTCTGCGACGAACCACTGGAGGAAGTTTTCGGTGGGGTAGTCTTCGTGCTTTCGGGCGAGGGAGACGAGCTTGTGGATGCGCTCGCTGATGTAGCACTCGTGTTCGAAGGCGGCCTTGAAGGCGGCGAGGGGAGACTCCCACTCGAGCTGCGGACCTTCGATGGGGAGAAGCTGCACGCGGCCGCGTCGCTCGTTGATGAAGGTGTAGAACTTTCCGGAGTGCAGCAGCTCTTCTTGAGCCTGCACCTTCATCCAGCTCGCGAAGCCGGCCAGTCCCAGGTCTTCGAAGTAGGCTGCCATCGACAGGTAGAGGTAGCTCGAGAAGAGCTCGGCGTTGATCTGTTCGTTCAGGGCTTTTTGCAGTTCTTCTTTCAGCATCTTTGATTCTCCTTGGGCGTTGGCGCAGAGCGGCCTTCGCGTAGGTGGGGAGCATGCCGCGCGGCGCCAGCGAGGTCAAGCGTGCCCTTTGCTGCTGCGCTTCATGCGTCGTGTCTGGCTTTGGAGCACCCTCAGCGGAAGGCGCTCAGGATTGATGAGGGTCGTTGGCTTCCTCAGCCTGGTCAGGAGGGCACTCTCCTGGCTCGGGAAACACCTCATCCATACGGCCGAGGTGCTGGAGCAGATCGAGCAGTTTCACCGTGAACGCAGGCTCGCTGAGGGAATAGCAGCGCTGGGCCCCCTTGACCTCGCACTGGACCACGCCGAGAGAGCGCAGGTTCATGAGATGCTGAGAGAGGTTGGGCTGGGTGACGGGGACGAGCTCATTGAGCTTGCTGACGCAGCGAGGTCCGTGCTTGAGCACGCAGAGAATGCGGAGCCGCGCTGGGTGCCCGATCCCACGCAAGAAGTTGGCGGCGGCCTGGTACTCGCTCAGCAGCGCGCTCTTCGGGTCATCGGACGGTGGGATTTGCTCGTCTGACATGGCTTTGCCCGGTGGGTTGAATGCGAGGCAGCGCCTGGCGGCGCGAGGGGGTGCTGAGCTTGTCGCCACAGCTGCAGCCAGAGGGCGCTGATACAATCGGACGGACGAAGGCGTCCGTACGATACTCGCAGGAATGCATAGTATGGCTAGAGGATGGGTTCAAGGATGGCGATGTCGATTTACCGGAATCCGACGCCTGGCCGCTCACTGAGTACCGCCAACCCGGTCGGCAGGCTGGAAAGCCTGCCCCAGGCATGGCCCTGCGCTCTCTGCTGCCGTGGATTGCACTGGTTGGGGTAAACGATGACTCGCTCCAACGCACTGGCGCTGCGTTCGGTCGCTCCTGGACAGCGAGCTCTCGCGATGGCGGCAGATTCTCGTTTCAAGCTGGCGCTCACTCGATGGGTGTGCTGATCTCAGCTCGAACGGCGGCGGCGCGACTTTTTTCGCCGAGCCAGTGGGACAACGGAAAGAAATGGCCGAGACAGAGAACTTGGGGGACCAGGCCAAGCGCCCAATCGACAAGAGATCGTTCGAGAAGCTGCGTGCCGACTGGAGCAAGCTGCTCTTGCCCGATGATGCACAGCTCGAGGCGATGGTGCTCAGCGCCTTGCTGTTGGGTATCGCCTACGCCGTGACTGGCGTCTTTCTCGATTGGTTTTCTGCAGCCTGGTCCTGGGCGTGGGCTCTGCTGCTGCTCGTCGCGAGCTTCGTTGGCAGCGCGTTTTTCGCGGGAATTCTGGATTCGGTGGGCGGTACGTGGTCGAAGTTTCTAGGGTGGTGTCTTGGGATGTTGGCGCTCTTCGGGGTGCTCTATGGCGTGCACGGTGCCGTGCTGCCCACCGCGGCCTTGGCCGGGGGCGGGGTGGTGCTGGAGCTTGGGCTCGCTCTGAACGGTCGCCGCAAGCGATTGGCCCAGCTCGCCGCGCTCCGCTACGAGCGCGCACTGATTGACGCGGTCGTGGCTTTTCCCGCCGACTTGCTGACGACGCTGAGCGCTCTCGCCAAGGCGGAAGTGGGGGATGGGCAGCCAGGCTCGACACTTTCGGCCGCGGGAAGTGGTGAAATCCTCCCGTTGTTGGACAGGGCCACCCACGATCTGGTGGATCTGGAACAGAGCCTCGAGGGCTGGACAGGGGACAGCGTGCTCGATGCCAACGCCTTGTGGCAGCGGGCCCAGTCGACCATGAAGCAGCTCGTCGAGAGAGCCCCCAACCTGCATCGACTCGCCTTGCGCGCTGCGGAATCGGGGGCCAGCGAGGATGCTCGGCAGAGCTTCCAAGACGCGCTGCGCGCCGCGCAAGCCCTTGGCGATAGCCTGGACCGCGCTGCTGCCGCGGTACTCGCCTACTTGGCGCGCGCCGATGCGAGCGCCAGCGCGCAGCTCGAGGAGGCGGTGGAGCACCTGCAGAGCACGCAGGCAGCGCTGGAAGAGCTAGAGGCGGAGCTTGGGTAGGAACGAGGAACGAGGAATGAGGGGCGAGGGAGTGCCTCTGCAGGCTTTGTATTCGCGCTGACGCTTGAGACCTCACCCCCCAACCCCCTCTCCATGCATGGAGAGGGGGAGTCGCGGGTTCGTGAGTATTCCTGTGAGGCGAGCAGTAGGCCCTGCCGATGGTCTGCGCCGTCGACCCTCGTCGGGCCACGGCAGGCCGTGGCCGCCCCCCGAAGCCCCGGTCGGCCGGCTGGAAGCCGGCCCCACGTGTCGTCCTGCGCCTCCTACCGCCGAAGCCCCGGTCGGCCGGCTGGAAGCCGGCCCCCCGTGGCGTCCGGCGCCACCTACCGCGG
>JAVFAO010000443.1:0-5561 GCA_034002465.1 Myxococcota bacterium | reverse complement strand
GCCCAATCGACAAGAACTGGGAGAAGCAGGCCAAGCGCCCAATCGACAAGAACTGGGAGAAGCAGGCCAAGCGCCCAATCGACAAGAACTGGGAGAAGCAGGCCAAGCGCCCAATCGACAAGAACTGCGCCTCATGTCCTACAATGTGCGCTACTTCGCGCAGCCCACCAAAGGCCTCACCACCACCGAGCGCGCCATGCGCGGCATCGTCGAGGCGCTCTGCGCCCTCGACCCCATGCCTTCAGTGATCACCCTGCAAGAGGTCGAGAGTCATTCGCTGCGTGCCAACCTGGGGCGACGTCATCAAAAACCCCAACTCGAACGTATGCTCGACACCCTCAACCATTGGCTCGAAATGGGAGGTCGCAAGGAGCGCTTCGAGGGACGCTACTTCCCCTCTCACCGCTACAGCGTCGGCCGAAGCCCTTCGCTCTACACCACGGGCTTGGCCATGCTCGTCAGTGACGAGTGGCAAATTGAGGGCAGCGAAGGCAGCATGGACGTGACCCACCGCCGTATCTCCATGCTCCGCCGGCTCAAACAAACCCGTATCTGCGCCCATCTGCATCTGCGCCACCGACACTCTGGCGCCGAGCTCGAGCTCTTCAACACCCACCTCTCTCTGCCCCAGTTTCTGAGCTGGAGCTCCATCAAATACCCCAGCCGCATGGGCTATGCCCCCAACCAACTGCTGGAAATCTTCAATGTGCTCGACTTCATCGCCTCGTTTCCCCTCAGCCCCAATGTCATCCTGACAGGTGACTTCAACTCCCTCCCCGGCTCCCCCGTCTACGAACAGGTCCTCTCCTCGGGCCTCTTCATCGACGCCCTCGACTCGCTGCACAGCTTCGACACCGACGCCTATCGCGCTTCTCCGTCGGCAGGCTTCATGAGCTTGCGCATGCACCTCGACTATGTCTTCTCGAGCCCCAACATCGAATGGCTCGACTTCGATCACACCCACCCACACGACCGCAGCCACGCCTTCACCGGCCTCAGCGACCACTCCCCCATCATCGGCCGCGCGCTGCTTGCGAGCAGCGAGGAGCGAGGAGCGAGGAACGAGGAGCCAGGAGCCGGAGAGTCGCTGCGAAGCAAGCCCTAGCCCTAAGGGTACGTGCCAGGGATGACGCGCCACAACGAGGAACCGAGGGCAGCTTCGCCCCTGCGACGTTGAGATGCCCTTGGCCGAGAGCGCCGCTAAGCCGGGTTCTGTCGCGCGGCTCATCGCCGCGGTGTGGTCATTCATCTGGGCACGTCGTTGCCGACGGCCTCGAGCGATCATACCCGAGAGCGAATCGAGACGGGCAGTCTCGGCCGCTTGCGCGGCGCTCTCTGTTCGATCTTGCTCCGGATGGGGTTTACCATGCGGCCCCTGTCACCAGTGGCCCGGTGAGCTCTTACCTCACCCTTTCACCCTTACCAGCCCACGTCCTGCCACTCACTTCGGACTGACAGGCAGAAGACTGGCGGTTTGCTTTCTGTGGCACTGTCCCTGAGGTCACCCTCGGTCGCCGTTAGCGACCATCCCGCCCTATGGAGCCCGGACTTTCCTCGATTCCGCGAAAGCGGCCGCGACCACATGGCGCTCTCGGCCGAGAGCGACGCGCACACTATCTCAGCAGGTGCTGCAGGGAAAGGAAAAAGTGTGCGCTGAATCTGCTGGAAACTGCGCAAGTGCACTGGGAAACCAGAAGTCGCAGCCAGGAGGCGAAGACGCGCTGCGAAGGCAGCCCGAAGGGTGCGTGGCAGGGATGGCAGGTAACAAGTGGGGAAAAAAAGGCCATGCGCCCAATCTACAAAAAAGGCCATGCGCCCATTCTACAAAAAAGGCCATGCGCCCATTCTACAAAAAAGGCCATGCGCCCAATCTACAAAAAAGGCCATGCGCCCATTCTACAAAAAAGGCCATGCGCCCAATCTACAAAAAATCACTTGCCAATCTTGGGCAGCTTGGGCATCGACTTCTCGCTACTCCCGGGCCGACGGATGCTGCTGATCACGCCGACGAGCTGGCTCTCGTAGGTGCTCCACTTGCTCCCATCGGCGACGGCAGCCAAGATCACCGGCTTGGCCTCGCTGCCCACCAAAATGGCGCCCGTCCAGATGATGGGTGTGCCCTCGATCTTGCCCGTTCCCACCACGGCCAGCGTCGGGATGCCGTTGACCTCGGTCTCCTGCGCTTCACCGTTGACCGCCACATCGGTGGCCACCTCATTGAGCTTCTCGAGCAGCGCCGTCACTCCATCCTCGACCGCCTCGGGCGCCACCGCCCAGAACAACACGAAAACACCCTCATCCTTAGTGGCCAATACCAGCGCATCCTCCTCGAGCTGGCTCTCCCAATCGTCAGGAATCTCGAACTCGATGTTTCCGGTCGGATGCTTCACCGTCTTGGCCTGCAGCTCGGCAGCGCACACGAAGAGCAGAGCAGTAGCAAGCAGCGCCGCAAGTAGATTCGCGATCTTCATCTTCGACTCCTATGGCTGATCGGGCTGGGCTGGGGCCTCTCGTCGACCCCGAAAGGGGCTATGCATCGACGACTCCTTGCTCGCATTATTCAACAGCCCAAGCAGGCTCGCCAAGAAAAAATCCACGCCCAGAGCAAGAATCTGGGGGAATAGGCCAAGCACCCAATCGACAAGAAGTGACCAATCGACAAGAAGTGACCAATCGACAAGAGGTCGAAGCCAGGCGGCGCAGACGCGCTGCGAAGGCAAAGCTTGCGTGCGCAACGCGATTCGGGCCGGCGAGTCCGCTCGCGGCGAAGCTCTTCCCTGCTTGCATTCGTTCGCTCTCGGGCACCGAGCTCTCGACAACGGCAATTCCTGCGGAATGTCGAGAGGATGCGTGCCCTTCGCTCACTCTCGATTGCCAGCCAAACCCTTGACGTGCGCCAGAAATGCGCGATCGTGACAATCTGGCCTGCTCATAGGCCACTTCGAGGTGCACGCGCATGGCCACCATCGACTGGCATCAGCTCGCAGACAACGACGTCATTCGCACCCTTGGGGAGCTCATTCGCCGCCAGCTCAACGTCTGGCTCGGCTATCTGGGGCCCAGCGGCATGCTCGCCCCCATCGGCTTGCGCCAGGCTGTCGACAAGCCGTTGTGCGAAGCCTTCATGAGCCGTCACGACGCCGAATCCTGCCACGGCAGCATCTGCCAGTGGTTCGATGAACTCGCCAGCGCCCCGAACGCCGATGGTTGCAGAAACTTTCGCTGCCATGCCGGTCTCAGCGCCATGCTCGCTCCCATCAGCGTGCGCGGCAAGGTCATCGCCGCCGTCTACGCCTCGGGCTTTCTACTTCCCAGTCAAGAGAACGCCGAAGAGGAGCTCCTTCGCCGGGGCAAAAAGCTCGGCTTTCAGCGTGGCCTGCTGCAACACGGTATCAGGGAGCTGCTTCGCCTAAGCCAACGCGAACAGCGATTGCTCGGAGAGCTGCTTCAGCTGCTCGCTGGCGAGAGCTTGCGGACACTCGGTCACACGCAAGAACTCGAGCTGCCCGAGGAAGCACACGGACGACACGACTACGCGCAGATCATCGGCCAAAGCGCTGCCATGCAACAGCTCTTCGGCCTGCTCGACAAAGTGGTCGAAAGCGACGCCACGGTGCTCATCCAGGGTGACCCCGGCGTCGGCAAAGAGCTCGTCGCCCGCGCCATCCACTTCAACAGCTGGCGCCGCAACGAGCCCTTCGTCGTGCAAAACTGCTCCGCCCTCAACGACAGCCTGCTCGACAGCGAGCTCTTCGGCCATCGCAGGGGCTCCTTCACTGGTGCCATCAGTGACAAGCAAGGGCTCTTCGAGCTCGCCGATCGCGGGACCTTTTTCCTGGATGAGATCGGCGACATGTCTCCCATGCTGCAAGTCAAGCTGCTCCGGGTGCTGCAGGAAGGCACCTTCCTCCCCGTTGGAGACACGGTGGTGCGCAAGGTCGATGTGCGGATCATCGCCGCCACCCACCGAGATCTCAAGCAAATGGTCAAGGATGGCAGCTTCCGCAGCGACCTCTTCTTCCGCCTCAACGTCATCAACATCGAGGTGCCCTCACTGCGGCAGCGAGCCATCGACATCCCGCAGCTCGTCTCCCACTTCATCTCGATCAAATGCGCCGAGAACCGACACAGCCGGAAAAGCATCAACCCAGATGCCATGGATTTGCTGTGCCGCTACGAGTGGCCCGGAAACGTCCGCGAGCTCGAAAACGAGGTGGAAAGACTCGTGGTTCTCTCTGGCTTCGACAAGGTCATCCCCGCAAGCCTGCTCAGCCCGCGCATCCGCAACAGCGCTGGCCTCGCCCCCACCCCCATCCCCATCGAGCTCAACCCAAATGCCCCCAAGAAACTGCCCGAAGCCCTCGAACAGCTCGAGCGACACATGATCCTCGAAAGCCTCAAGCGCACCAACTGGAACAAGACCCAAACCGCCGCCGAGCTCGACATCAGCCGCCGCAACCTCATCCGCAAGGTCAAAGAATACGAGCTCGACGCAGCTCGACCAAGCAAGTAATTTCTGAATACGATGCAGCGGTCGAATCGTCCTTGTCCGACGCCACCTCCGCACAAGCACACGCTCGCCCTCTCGTTCTCGAGTGCTCTTCCCCAATTGACGCCATCATGCTCTCCTTCTCCCACCGCAGCCCCCCGGTCGCAGCGCTCGAGCCCAACCGTCTCAGCCGCGCCGTCGAAGTGCGCCGCGCCGCTGGCCTCGACCTGCTCGACCTGCGCCAGTCCAATCCAAGCCACGGCTTCCCGCAGACCTGGCTCGATTCGCTCACTTTCCAGGGCAGCCACTACCACCCCTCGTCTTTCGGCCTTCTGAGCACGCGAACGGCCTTGTCAGAGCACATCTCCTGCCTTTTCGGGGGTAGTATCGAAGCCCAGGACCTGCTCCTCGGCGCCAGCACCAGCGAGGCCTACAGCCTCCTCTTCAAACTGCTCTGCAATGCAGGGGACAGCGTGCTCGCCCCCAGCCCGAGCTACCCCCTACTCGACGCCCTCTGCCGACTCGAGTCGATCGAGCTTCAGGAATACCCCCTGTTCTTCGAAGATCGCCAATGGCACATCGATTTTGGCCAACTCGAAGCACGACTCCACCCACGCTGCCGCGCCATCGTCGTGATCGCCCCCAACAACCCCACAGGCAGCCTCCCCAGCCGCCAAGAATGCCAACGACTAGCCGAGCTCGCCCACTCACACCAGCTCGCCATCATCGCCGATGAGGTTTTCGCCGACTTCCCCATCGCCCCTCGCCACGATGCAGCCCCCTTCCCGTGGGCGCTGCATTGCCCAGCGCCGCTCTGCTTCTCCCTGGGCGGACTCTCCAAGAGCGCCTTGCTGCCACAGCTCAAGTTGGCCTGGACACTGGTCGGCGGCGATCCCAAGGTGAAACACGAAGCCATCGAGAGATTGGAATACATTTTCGACACCTATCTCTCGGTTTCGACGCCAGTTCAGCTCGCGCTGCCGAGCATTCTTCAGCGCGCCAGCGCACAAGTCGAAGCGCTGCGCCAGCGACTGCGCGCCAATGAGCTGCTGCTGCGACGCCGCAGCGACCC
>JAVFAO010000442.1:0-5603 GCA_034002465.1 Myxococcota bacterium | reverse complement strand
AAGGAGCGGAGGCTTGTCATCGCTCGTGCCCTTTGTCACCCAGTCTTGTTCCTGCCACTTGGCCGCGCGAATGCTGGGGGTTCTGGCGATCAGGGTGACCTCGCCGTACCCGGCTCCACTGATGAGCCTGCGATTCTCAAACCACTTGCCCCTGATCGTCTTGAACTCTCCAGTCTCGTGATCCTTCAAGGAGAAGGGACGGCCATCTAGGAATCCATCGATCCCTTGCTGTGTGGAATGCACTGCGCTTCCTGTCTTGGGATCGACAGGAGAAATCGTGCCTTCGTCCAGACCCAATGCCCGAGCGTAGAGCACAGCAAGCTCATTCTCCTTGGCATAGCCATGCGTCCGCTCTCTCTGGCTCCCGTGTACGACATGGCGCCCCTGCTCTTCGCACCACGTGCGGGGCACCTCGTCGAAACGGGCTCAGCCCACGTTCGTCTCCCGCAGAAGCCTTTCTACACGAGCTGGAGGTGCGCGGCGCAGCCCTCGAGTTTTGGAGCGAAGTTCGAGAAAACTCATTGATTTCTCTAGATTTTCGCAACATCGCCGAGCGATGCATCGAGAGCCTTTCAAACCTGGGTTGATGAAAGCGGTTTCGTCTGGACCTAGGCTCTCGGTGCGCGGCGGCCCACAGCGTCGAGTACGAGGGTCGAGAGCGCCTCGAGGCGCTCGGGGTCGAGCTCAGGAGGGTGAATCTGCACCGCGCTCCCTCGAACAGGGACGAGGCCGACGCGAAAGCCGAAGGGCTTGAAGGCCTGTTCGATGCTGCTCAGCGTAGGGTTGCCGGCGTCGTTCTCGAGCTCGCTCAGCGCCGAGCTCGACAGCCCCACCATTTTGGCAAACTGTCGTCGCGTCACACCGAGGTGCACCGCGCGCAGCAAGCGCAGCGCTTGCCCCATCGTGAGCCGAGCATCCAACAGCAGGGTCTGCACCACCTCGTAAAAAAGTCGCCGATTTTCCGGCGATTGTTCGCGAACTGACAGCCGCATCCAAGCTCTCCTTAGCCAAGCAGGTCCCAGCGACGCAGGCGAGCGTTGATGTTGCGGAGGCCAATCGCGGGGAAATCGAGTGTTTCGTCTGCCAAACCCAGCGCCTCGAGGCGCTGGTCCAGATCGCGCAGTCGGGCAGCGTGGCCTCGCAGCGCCTCCCAGACCTCGTCGGGATCGGCGAGGTGGACCTGTGCCTGACAGACCGCGCGCCAGTCGATGCCGCTGAGACCCTCGAGAGGGCGAGGCCAGCGGGTCGAACGCGCAACCCCCTCGGGGTCCATGAGCATGGGCGCGAAGTCGTAGACAGGCGCCAGCCAGACCCCCTCCGGTGTCTTGAGCACTGCGCTGTTGCGTCCGTGATTGTCGGAGTTGCCGAAGACCAGGTTGAGGAGGTCGCGCCAGATGTACTCCACAACCAGCTCGGTCGAGCGCGGTCCACGTTCGTGCACGCTGCTATCGAGACCGTTGTCCAGAAACCGTCCTTCGACCAAACAACGATGCAGCACATTGAGATAGCGCTGATGATCGCCTCGCGACCCTGGGGGCGTATCGGTCAGTGCATACAGGGACTCGAGCCCGAGACGGAGCTCCTGACCGCGCTCGTATCGCACGTCGAATCGGGGTATCCACAGCGAGGGCTGAGCGCCGCTGTTGTGGCGTAGGGTCATCCGCGAGACATCGATCGTCGAGACCCCTAGCGCGTCGAGGGCCCGGTAGTACACGGCCTCTGACTCGAGGATGAGCTGGTCGCGCTCGCTGGCCTTGGCAGCGCCGCTCGAACGGTGTCTGCTTCGCCTGGGGAACTTGACCAAGACGTGCGCATCATCGGTGTCGCCAGTTTGGTGGGCGTCGATCCAGACCTCATCCCCTCGCAGCCGCAGGAGCATCTTCGGGGCTTCCCCGCCTGCGCCTGTCGCTCCGCCAACAGACGCCCCTTGGAGCTGGGCGTGGTCGAGGAAGTCGTGGTGCCGCTCCAATACGCTCTCGACCGGAAACAGACGCGCTTCGGCAGCGCTTTCGAGCTGAGCGACAGACTCCTTGATGCGCAGCTGACCCACTGGCGCAATCGTCGCGTCCCGCAGCAGGACAAAGCGTTGCTCTCGTTCCTCGAGATGTGCCACCCCCAGGTGGCCGAGCCACCAGCGACGCGCGGCACCTCCAGGACCGATGTCGTCGAGAAGTGCAGGCCAGTGAGCGAGCTGTCGGGGCGCCAGGTCAAGCGGCCAACGCAGCGAAAGAGCCCGCATCGTCTCGGGCATGCTCAGGACCTCTGGCTCGCACGCAAAGACGTGGTCGACCTCGTAGGTCAGCATCATCGTCGAGAGGTCCCGGCCGAAGACGAGCGAGGCCGCGTCGTGCCAGCGACTCCCCAGCTTCATCTGGACGGTCAGGGTGCGGTTCATGCTCGGTGTCCCCGCGACGCAGAGAGAGTTTTTATCAGTTCTCAACCCAAGCCAAGACCAACTGAGGACTTTTTAAACAGTCCTCGAGTGCCAAAGTAGCAGTTCGGACCTGCCTCATCAACTCCTGGGGAAGGCACATACCGCCAGGGGGCACCGACCTCTCGACAGCAGCAAATCCTACGGATTGTCGAGAGGATGCGTGCCCTTCGCTCACTTTCGATTGCATCAGCGCGCACACTCACACCAGTCCGAGAGGTGGCCGTTCTGAGCGTCACAGGCGATGGGCGAGTCGGCCTCCTTTTGGCAACCGGGCTCGCCGCCGAAGCGGGCCACACAGCGCATGCCGGCTGCCGCGCAGAAGGCAGCACAACCTGCGCCGTCGGTGTAGACACCATGGCAGACAATGCCCCCATCGTGGCAGAGCTCGTAGCCTGGATGCTGTGCAATGGCCGCACAGCTGCTTGGCGGCTCGGTGCTGCCGCCGTCACAGCGCTCGAGGGTGAAGGTGCTCAGGTCAGCGGCGTCGGAGAGGTTGTCGTCGCTGCCGTCGAGCTCCAGGTAGCAGTCGCTTCCAGCCTCGCAGTAGTGCAGCCCCAGGTCGACCTCGATGCAGCCGCTGCCATCGCGCTGGTTCACGACCCGTCGCATGGGCGGAGCGTTTGGGGTGTACATCGCGTAGTCTGCGTCGGTGCTTCGGTTCTCGGTCGCACGGTAGCGCGTGATGACCCGATAGTACCCAGCGATGGGCAACGTGGGACGCCAAAAGGCCTTGCCGCGGCGGCTGCCGTCACCGACGGTGCTGCTCAGATAGCGGTAGGTTCCGTGGCAGGCATTGACGGCGTAGTTGGTCCAGTTCTCGGCGCGCTCCTCGCTGTAGCCCGAGCCGGGCAGGTCGTTGTCCACCATGACGCGCGTCCCGAGATGGCAGACACAGGCATCGTCGATCGCGCCGTTGCAGTCATCGTCCACACCGTTACAGGTCTCGGGGCTTGGGCCGAGGTGGTCGCAATCCGACCAGGCGCCATCCACACAGACACTGCTCCCCTGTTGACAGGCGCCCACGTCGCTGCCGCAGACCTGGCTCTGGCCGCTGACGCAGTCACAGGAGAGGTCATTGTCGATGAAGCCGTTGCAGTCGTCATCGATACCGTTGCAGAGCTCGGGGACAGGGCCCTGGCCCCCGCTGCAGGCGAGCCAGCGACCACCCACGCAGACCTGCGTTCCCGGACGGCAGGCGCCAATCGACGAGCCGCAGACGCGCTGCGTCCCATCTACACAGTCGTAAGGCTCGAAGAGGTCGGCATCCGGCGCCAGAGCGTCGCTGTCATCGGAATCGCCGGAGTCGAGCTCATCGCTGGTCTCCAGAGCGGCCTTTTGGCCCATGGGCTCGGCGCAAGCCAGCACTGACAGGCACAGCAGCGAGAGCAGAATGGCGAGAGAATGCGTGCTCTTCGTTGTCTTTCGATTGCGTCGTCGGGGCTTGGCGTCGAACATGGACACTCCCTTGGGAAAGCCTCGAGGCGTCAAGCTCAGTGTGGCATGCAGGCTCTGGCATAGCAAGGAGACGCCAATGCTGCAATGCTGGCGGACCTTCTTGTTGATTGGGCGTTGGCCTGATTTCCCCACTTGTGCCGGTCACCGTCAACAGAGCTCTCCGAGCTCGCCCGTCTCGTTGGGGGCCAGTTCTCGTTGCACCTGCCTGTGCGCCGTCCAAGGATTCTGCAGGGGCTGCCTTCGCAGCGAGTGTCCGCCTCCTGGCTACGGCTTGGTGCACAGGCAGATTGCACTGCAGAGGTATTCGGGATGGCGTGAGAGAGCTCATCCCCCAACGCTCTCCCTCAGCTCGAGCCTGAGTTTTTTCGGTTCGGAGCAAAAAATGTGGTCGTTTTTTCCGACGCAGCGCGATCACTATGGAGGGAGACGACGAATCGAGGGGGCAGCCTTTGACTCCAAAGGAGTGACGGGATGAGCGCGAGTGAAGCGAGCGATTGGCAGGTGGTTGACAAGGCATTGCGCCACTGGGGCAGCTGTTTTCCCATGGCCGCGGCGAAGCCATATCTTGGCGAAGGGCCGTTGGGGCCGTTGAAGTCGGTGCGCTTGGAGGAGACGCAGTTCAGCGGCCTGGAAAGGCGCATGGACAAGGTGCTATGTGTCGAGCGGGAAGGCGGCACTCAGCTATTGCACCTCGAGTTTCAGAAGCGCTGGGAGGCAGAGCTGCCCTATCGGCTGTTCGAGTATTCTGCGCTTCTGCACATGGCCAGACCCTTGGAGGGAGAGCAGAGAGCGCTGCCGGTGCGCAGCGTCGTCATCGTCCTTTCGGGGCCGGCGAGTCTGGAGCGCGCTCGACGGTGCTATTCTTGGGGATGGGAGGAGGGCGACAATCAGGTGTCCTACGAGCTGGAGCCGATCTATCAGTTGTCGATGCAGGACTTGGAAGGGCGCGATCCTGCTTGGTGGGTCTTCGCTCCCTGGGTCAAAGACGCCAGTGTCGACAAGATTGAAAAGCTCTTGCATCGCTTGGTGGATGGCGCACAGACTGTAGGTGGAGATGCGGCGGCTGGGACGGTGGTCGAGGCGCGCCAAGCCTCGGAAATCGTAGCCGTCATGTCGGTGTTGGCTGAACAGACGGCTGTTCATGGAGGGATTGCTGCTTTCCTCTGGGGAACGATGAAGGAGGTGCTCATGTCCAGTGCGTTGTGGCAGCTTGCGGTGGAGCAAGGAAGAGAAGAGGGAAGAGAAGAGGGAAGAGAAGAGGGAAGAGAAGAAAGCCGAGGGGAGGAGCGCTCCGCTTTGCTCTCGCTGGCGCAGAGCATTATGGATGAAGCCGAGTTCGGAATCCTCTGCGAGATACGGGATGTGACGCTCCTGCGGGCTGCCGTGCACGCTCGGGTGAAGCGCTTGAAAGCGAGTGTGTGAGCGTTTGGAGCACAGGGAGCACTGGGGAGAGGCGGCTGGGACGGTGGTCGAGGCGCGCCAAGCCTCGGAAATCGTAGCCGTCATGTCGGTGTTGGCTGAACAGACGGCTGTTCATGGAGGGATGAGCCCCGCGCATCACTGTGTTCTCTTTCTCTCGCCAGCTCTAGACGCAGGGTCCGCTCGCCGCTAAGCTCGCTGGCGCGCGGTGATCTGCCGTCGGGCGCGGCCACTGGGGCCTTGCGACGCTGCCCGGCAGCGCTGCGTCACCGGCGAGGAGACCGCCTGACGATGA
>JAVFAO010000441.1:0-5609 GCA_034002465.1 Myxococcota bacterium | reverse complement strand
TCAACCAGAAGTGCCCAATCAACAAGCAGTCGCAGCCAGGAGGCGGAGACTCGCTGCGAAGGCAGCCCGAAGGGTGCGTGCCAGGGGTGGCACGCAACAAGTTGGGGAAAACAGGCGAAGCGCCCAATCGACAAGAAGTTGGGGACAACAGGCGAAGCGCCCAATCGACAAGAAGTTGGGGACAACAGGCGAAGCGCCCAATCGACAAGAAGTTGGGGACAACAGGCGAAGCGCCCAATCGACAAGAAGTTGGGGAAAACAGGCGAAGCGCCCAATCGACAAGAAAACAGGCCAAGTGCCCAATCGACAAGAAGTCGTTGTCAAGGCACGTCATTTGCGCCAGAATCACCGATTGTGTGAGTCTGTGGGCTCTGTCGGCGACGCTGAGCGCGTTCGCTGACTGACCGCTGTTCCTCGAAGCTGGCGGTGCCGTGGCATGACGCAGAACCCTAAGCTGTATCGGACGCTGCGTACTGGCGAGGTGCTCTGTGCTCAGTATCGCATCGAAAGTATCATCGGCGATGGTGGTTCAGGGATCGTGTACGCAGCACATCAGCTCGAGGTCGCGCGTCCGGTCGTGATCAAGACTTTGCTCCCCAACATCGCCCAGGACGAGATGGCGGTGGCGCGCTTCCAACGCGAGGCTGCGTTGATGGGCAAGCTGAACCACCCCAATGTGGTCACGATCTACGATTTCGTGCGCGCGGATGACCTGGTGTTCATCGCGATGGAGCGTTTGGACGGTGTGCCGCTCAACCGCCTGTTGCGCATGGAGGGGGCGCTCGAGGTCGAGCGCGTGGCTCGCTTGCTCGAGCAGATCTTGTCGGGCTTGGCCGCTGCACATGCCATTGGTATTGTGCATCGCGATCTGAAGCCAGGGAACATCTTCGTGTCGCTCGACAGCAAGGGAGAGCACGTCAAGCTGATCGATTTTGGTATCGCGAAGGAGATGGACCCTGGGCTGACCCAGCTCACGACGGCAGGCGTGCTCATTGGGACGCCAGGTTACATGGCTCCCGAGCTCATCGCGCATGAGCCAGTCTCCCCTGCGGCAGACATATACAGTGCCGGAATCGTGGCCTACGAGATGCTCACAGGAAAGGCTGCCTATCCCGAGATCTCTGAGCTCATGCGTATCGCCGCTCAGGGTACGCGTGATCCGGCGCCTCCGGCAGAGGGCCTGCAGAGCCACCCTCTTTGGCGTGTGATTGACCGCATGTATGCGCGTGATCCCTTGGTTCGCTATTCCTGCGTCAAAGATGTGCTCGAAGATGTCGCGATAGCTCTGCGTCGACCCGCCCAGGACCTGGCAGGTGCAGTTGCGATGACCGTGCCCATGGATGCGGTCTGCGATGATGGGGCCACGCAGGAGCAGGCGCTGGGCCTGGCCGATACCGTCTCCGTTGAAGAGTCCGAGTTTCGCGTCGGTCTTGCTTCAGAGCGCGAGACCAAGACAGCGACAGTCCCAAGCGTTGCAGTGCAAAAGTCAGGGTCGCTCAAGCTCGTGGTGCTGAGCTTGGTGCTGCTGGTGGCGCTCGGGGGAGTGGCGCTGCTCCTGTATTTTTTGCTCGGCTGAGCTTGCGCTGGTGCCTATCGAGCGAGCGTCGAGGCCTCTGGGAGCAGGGCGTGCAGTGGAGCCGTCTACTCGACGCGACACATCTTCTCATAGAGCCCACCGAGCCGCCCCTTGGGGTCGAGGCGAGCTTTGGCGGCGTCGTAGCGCTCTTTGCTGTAGATGCTCCAGAAGGTCTCTTCGTCGTAATGATTGCGAGAGATCAGGGTCTTGATGCCATTGAGCTCGTAGACTTTGTCTTCGAGCACCTTGGAGAGATCGATGGTGGGATGGTTGTTGACCTTGCCGTAGATGGCACAGTCGATGACGAAGGCCTCGCCGATGCGGGCAGCGAAGTCGTCCCGGAGCCAGGGGTAAATGCCGTGGGGCATGCGGTAGGGAACAATCCAGAGCGGCCAGAAATCGAAGGCAGATTTGTACCAATCGAAGAAGCGGGGGAAGGCCAGGCGTGGAATGAAGACGTCGATGACGATTTCTGGGCGTCGCTTCAGCTTCATGAGCGGGGCGAGGCGCTTGGACCAAGAGATCAGCTTCTCGGAGCCGAGCAGGAACTTGCCGAGCGCGAAGCGGACGGGCTTTCGCTCGAGCAGAGGGACTGTGCGGGTGAGCCAGTGGCACTCGGCGTCATAGCGGAAGAAGTAGTCTTCGATACGAAGGAAGTCGCGCTCTCGCTGGGCTGTGGAGCGGTAGTAGATCTCGAGCCAATCGTAGCGTGAGATGTAGGGTGTGCGGTCGACCATGGTGCCGATGCAGGCGGTAAAGTGGCAGGGAGAGTGGATGATCCCGTCGATGAAGTCGTCCTCTCCCCGTGCGCAGCGGTCCTGGAGGAAGTCCCAATACTCATCGAAGCTTCGGAAGTGATGGTAGTCCATCTGCACGTAGCGCTTGGCGGGTCGTAGCTCGAAGCGCAGGCTGCTGAGGATGCCGAGGGTGCCGTAGGCGCCATGCACCGCCTCGAAGAGCTCTGCGTTTTGCTCTCGTGAGCAGCTCAGCACCTCACCTTCGGCGCTCACGACTTCGTATTCCAAGCACTTGTCATGGAAACCGCCGAAGCGGTACGACATGGACTCGATGGAGCAACCCGAGACGGCACCCCCGACGGTGATGCCCTTGAGCTCAGGGACGGTGTAGGGGATGAGCCCGTAGCGCAGGGTGGCGGCGACCAAGTGTTCGAAACTCACACCTGGTTCGGCGGTGGCGGTCAGGTTCTCGGTGTCGATGTCGAGGAGCTGGTCGAAGGCCCGTAGATCGACCTGGTTGGTGGGTGCTTTGCGGCGCGGATTCGGGACGAAGTGAGAGACCGAGCCCTTCAGCACCTTGACCCGCTGTCCTGGGGGGATATTGCGCAGTTGTTCGCAGAGTAGGGCGAGCTTCTCGTCGTGATTCAAAACGGACTTCCTGTCTGGTGTGAGCTGGAAAGAGTTGCTAGGGCAGAATGCCTCTGGGTGATCGCTCTCGAGCACACGCCTTGGCGTGAGTGACGTGGATGACCGAGGCAACCCGTGCGCTTTGCTCACACAGAGATGTTTGCGTGCAGCCATCTGACGCAGCGGTGCGAGCGGGAGCGGTGGCACGACACGCTCAGATAGCGCAGGAGTCGAACGAGGCCCACGGCTGATCGTCGGATTATGGGCTTGGCGGCTCGGTACAGCCCGCCTCATCGGTCTCGTCGTTGCAGTTGTCGTCGACGCCATTGCCACAGATTTCGGGTTTTGCACCGATGGAGTAGGGCTCGACACCGAGGGAATTTTGACACTGTGAGACCCCTTCCACGCAGACCGTGCGGCCCTTGCACGCGCAGCTTGGGTAGTCGGTGAAGATGCAGCCCGCTTCACAGGGCTGGTCGGGCACGCACTCCACGGCGCAACCTTCGTCGACGTCACCGTCGCAGTCGTTGTCGAGGCCGTCGCAGTGTTCGGGCGATCTTTCGTCGGGGACGAAGTTGGGGCCCCAGACGCAGTTGGCGCCAGGGCAGTTGTAGTCGCAGCTGGGCGGATCGAGCTCGCCTGCGACGCAGCTCTGCACCACGGTGATCTCAGCGCAGACGCCTTCACCCTTCTTGGAAGGCGCTGGCGGGGCGCAGTTCTTCTCGAGCTTCTCATCGGCCGTGCCGTTGCAGTTGTCGTCGATATTGTTACACTTCTCGGGTGCATTCGGGAAGATCGTGCGACCTTCTCCTGGGGTGTCGTTGCAGTCTCGCTGATCCGGGGGCTGTACACAGCCGGGCCCCGCATAATAGCCGTCCTCATCCAGGTCTTCACAGAGCTCTTCGGGGACGCTCTTGACGCAGAAACCCTCGTGGCAGGTGAAGCCGTCCAGACAATCTTTGTCTTCCATGCAGCTGTACACTTCGCTCTGCTCGATGTTGACATCATCGATCATGCAAGCGAAGCCAATCATCAGGAAGAGGGCCGCCACGGCGCTGATACGAGTCTTAGTGGACAACATGACGCTTCATCCTTCCTTCGTGCAAGCAGAAACGAAATCGAGGAGCTGTGCTGGGCCATCGAGCACGGCAGCCGCGCCGCGAGCCCGCAGTTCTTGCTCGTCGCGGTAGCCCCAGCTGACACCGATGGGAACCATTCCGGCGGCGAGCGCCGTCTCCATATCTGTACCCGAATCTCCGACAAAGAGAAAGTCGGCAGCGTCGAGTTGCATCACCTTTGCGATCTTCGAGGCGGCCTCGGGTGATGGTTTTCTCGGAGTCTGTGCGTCGAGCCCCTGCACCAGCACGAATGGACCTCGGGCGCTGTCGCCTCGCGCGCCATCGGCCACAACCATACGCCCAAACAGATGCTGCACCAAAGAGAGGGTGAAGTCGTGCGGCTTGTTCGACAACACCGCCAGCGCGAGGTGGCGCGCTCGCAGCGCCTCGAGCATCTCGAAGACGCCGTCGTAGACTACGCTGTGCCCGAATTGCAACTCCTCGTAGTAGCTGCGGTATCGTTGCAGGCATCGATCGACGATGGAGCGTTCCTGCAGGCCCCGTTCTGCCATCATCCGCGCGACGAGCAGCGGCATGCCATCGCCTACGAAGTGACGGTAGCGCTCGAGTGGGTAGGGTTCGAGCCCGAGCTCAGCGAGGGCGGCGTTGCCAGCGTTGCAGATGGCAGGCAGGGTGTAGGCGAGGGTGCCGTCGAGGTCGAAAATGACGGCGCGGGGCGTGCGTGTCGAGCCCATGCTGATCCTCGAGAGCGACGCAGGAAGTTGGGGGAGACGGGCCAAGCGCCCAATGGACAAGAAGCTCATTAGGCGTTGGCGCGGATGTGCAGGATGTCGCCATCTTCAGGGATGTAGGTCTTGCCCTTGAGCTCGAGCTTGCCTGCTTCACGCACCTTGACCTCGCTGCCGTAGTGCAGGATGTCGTCCACGGTCATGCGTTCGGCACGGATGAAGTGCTTGGCCAGGTCGGTGTGGATTTTTCCTGCTGCTTGCTGGGCATTGCTGCCGCGGCGCAGCGTCCAGGCCCGGACCTCGTCTTCACCGACGGTGAAGAAGCTGATCAAGTCGAGCATGGCGTAGGCTTGGCGAATGAAGCGGTCTCGCGCGGAAAAGGGGACGCCTAGGTCGTCCAAGAAGGCGCGCTGCTCATCGGGAGGCAACTGGGCGATCTCGGCTTCGACCTTGGCAGAGAGCGCGATCACTGGGTGTTTCAGCGACGCCATGGACGCCTCGACTTCTTCGCTCGCTTCTTTTCCCGCCTTGTCTTCGTCCGTGTTTGCGACGACCAGCACTGGCTTCAGGGTCAGGAAGTTGTATCCGCTCAGAGACTCGAGCTCCTGCGCGTTCAGCTCGAGCTCGCTCAACCACGTCTCTGCCTCGAGCGCCTGCTGCAGACGCTGGATGAGCTCACGTTCTTGGCCCTTGTCGTGCTCCTTGCGCATACGCTCGAGCTTGCGTTCGATGACGCTGAGGTCCGCAAGCAATAGCTCGGCCAGCATATCCGCAGCCTCTCCAGTGGGGCGTGGTGCGTCTGGAGAATACGGGTCATCGAAGGCGCGAACGACCACCACCAGGAGCTCTATCTCGCGCATCT
>JAVFAO010000440.1:0-5622 GCA_034002465.1 Myxococcota bacterium | reverse complement strand
GGCGTTGTGTGCGTTCATTCGCAGGGGCGAAAGGGGTAGTACGAGCGTTGTGTGCGTTCATTCGCAGGGGCGAAAGGGGTAGTACGAGCGTTGTGTGCGTCTCTTCGCAGGGTCGAAAGGGGTGGGACAGGCGTTGTGTGCGTTCATTCGCAGGGTCGAAAGGGGTAGTACGAGCGTTGTGTGCGTTCATTCGCAGGGTCGAAAGGGGTAGTACGAGCGTTGTGTGCGTTCATTCGCAGGGGCGAAAGGGGTAGTACGAGCGTTGTGTGCGTCTCTTCGCAGGGGCGAAAGGGGTAGTACGAGCGTTGTGTGCGTCTCTTCGCAGGGTCGAAAGGGGTGGGACAGGCGTTGTGTGCGTCCATTCGCGGGGCTGAAAGGCAGTCGGAAGCTGGGCTGAGGCGGCTGAGGCGCCGAAGGGTTGACGGATGACGCGCAATGGGGAACATGCTGCGCAGTGGACGCATGAGGGCTGTCAGCCGAGGAGGCTGACCTGGCCGCTGTATGCGGAGTATGGCATGGGAAAAGGCATCTACATGGGCCTGGGCTCGGTCCTGTTCCTCGCGTTCATCGCCGCACTTGCCGTGTTCAACAGCTGGCAAGCGTCCAACACGGAGCAGCGGGTGATCGAGGCGCAGCAGTCGATTCGTGCTCTGGAGGCGCGGGTATCGGCCTTGGATCAGCATCTCCGCCGTGGTGTGTGGCAGGGCCCGCAGGCACCGACGCCCCCCCCTGAAAGCTGCCCTGGCAATCTGCTGCACCTCGCTGAACCCTTTTTGCCCGAAGGTGCGCGTCAGGGTGGCACCTTGCGGCGGTCCATCGGCTACTCCTCGAAGGGCTTCAATCCCTTGACCCAGCATGCGGGTGACGTGATCGAATTCGAAGCCTATGTTGGCGGCTTCTTTGGCCGCTATGACTATGCGGACCCGAACCGTTGGATTGCGGATCTGGCCACCTGTGTGATGGTGAACGATGATTTCACCGAATACACCATCAAGCTCCGGCAGGACGTGCTCTGGCACCCCATACAAGCCGAGTATCTCGAACGAAGTCCCTGGCTTGCCGGTGAGCATCGGCTCACTGCCGATGACTTCATGTTCGCGATGCAGATGATCAAGGATCCGGCCGTCGAGGGGGCTGCACCGCTGCGCAACTACTTCGAGGACCTCGAGCGTGTCGAGAAGCTCGGTGATTTCGAGCTACGCTTCGTCTGGAAGAAGAAGACTTTCCAGTCGCTCGCCTTCACCATCAACTTCGCGCCAGTGCCACGCTGGGTCTACGCCTTCGACCCGGACGGAAAGCCCTATCCCCCAGAACTGCTTGGCCAGAGCGTCAACCGACACTGGTATCAGCACATGATGGGAACAGGTCCGTATAGGTTTGTAGACTACGAGGAGGGGAGCTTCGTGAAGCTCGAGCGCAACCCTGCCTATCACGGCGAGCCTGGCGCCTTCGACGAGATCGTCTATCGGGTCATCAAGAGCAGCGTGCAGCAGGTTGCGCAGTTCGAGGGTGGCGAGCTGGACTATGTGGAGCTGCCGGCGGCGTCGTACAAGGAGAAGATCCGCGACGCAGGGCCGCGAGGGCGGTACACCGACGCGCTCGATGCCGAGGGCACCCCCAGCGACGGTCGCTTTGGCTACGCCATCTTCCCACGCATGTCCTATCGATACCTCGGCTGGAACGCCGACCGGGTGTACTTTGCCGATGCCCGGGTGCGCCGCGCGATGACCATGGCCTTGGACCGAGAGCTGCTCCTCGATGAGCTCTTCATGGGTCTCGGGGTGGCCAGTACGGGGCCGCTCTATGTCAAGAGTCCAGAATACGACGACTCCATCCAGCCATGGCCCTATGATCCTGTCGGTGCCGCGGCACTGCTCGACGAAGCGGGCTGGAAGGACAGCACCGGCAACGGCATTCGTGACAAGGACGGGGTCGAGTTCACCTTCACCATGCTCTGCTATGATTACCGCCCCGAGTTCATCGCCATGGCGGAGTACTACAAGGAGCAACTCAAGGCGCTGGGCGTCGAGATGAGCATTCAACTGCTCGACTGGCCAGCCTTGCAGACGCGCATGAACAATCGGGATTTTGATGTGGTCACCGGCGGTTGGGGGCTCTCGTGGCACTCCGACGCCTTCCAAATCTGGCACTCGAGCCAGGCTGACCTGCCGGAAGGCTCCAACCGTGTCGGGTTTCGGAACGCCGAGGCCGACAGGCTCATCGAAACCCTGCGTGAGACCTTCGACCCAGGCGAGCGCGCAGCGCTCTTCCATCGCTTTCACCGCATCGTCCATGAGGAGCAGCCCTACACCTTCCTCTTCGCCGACCTCTCGGTCGGCGTCTGGCAGCCCAACATGCGCAACATGGTCTTCCAGAGCATCCGTCCTCACGACCTCTCGTTGCCCTGGTACAAGGCGCTGCCATGAAGCCCAAGTCATCGACAATGGGTGAGAAACACCCCCTCCCGACGCCTCGGCGATTGGGGGCGGTCAAGCAAACTCTGCTCGCGCTTGCTGACGGCGCTTGGCCGCGCCTTCAGCCGCTGACCAAGGCTTGTCGATGAGTCGTGCCTTTGCTCGCTTCATCCTGACGCGGCTCGCGCTGATGGTGCCGACGGGCTTCGCCATTTTGCTCATCTGCTTTCTCATCCTGAACTTGGTTCCAGGACGACCGGGCCAAGCAGGCGAGACCGAGAGTGGAGGGGGCACCGAGGAGGCCCGCGCGCAGTACCGGCTCTTCAAGGAGACCTTCAACTACGATCGACCGGTGCTCTTCAACACCGACTTCTGGGTCGAGCGCGACGAGGTTCGCGCGCTGCTCGACGCCTCTCAGCTGCACGCCGGCGACGCGGCGGTGCGCCTCGAGGCGACGCACCGCCTCGAAGATCTCGGCCCCTACATCGTCGAAGAGCTGCTCGAAATCATGAACCACGACAGCGCCCGACGGCGCGCCGCCATGCGGCAGCTCGCCGTCAACGCTCAGCGCCGCAACCTCTACCTGGGGCGCGAGGACCAGATACCCCCTGAGCTGCGCGAGGCCCAACGAGAGGTGGTCAGACACAACCGCATGGTCTCCACTTGGGCGCCTGCTGACGCTGACACCGAGGAGCAGCTCGAGGCGCTGCAAGCACAATGGAACGCCTGGTATCTCGAGCACAAACCGCGTTTCGAGCTGAGCGCCGCCGACAAATGGCATGCCTTCTTCTTCGACACCCGCTTCGCGGCCTACTTTGGGGCGCTGCTCCGGGGAGAGCTGGGCTTCACGGTGTACCGCAGACCCGTGCTCGCCGAGTTGTTGCCGCGCTTGAAGGTGTCGATGATTCTGGGCGCGCTCTCGCTGACGCTGATCTTTCTCATTGCGGTCCCGTTGGGGACCTTCGCGGCGATCCGGCGTGACCGTTGGGAGGAGAGGGGCATGACCCTGCTGCTGTTCGTGCTCTACTCGCTGCCCACGTTCTTCGTGGGTACACTGCTCGTGGAGTACATTCCGAACGGCCAACCACTGTACACTGCAGGCTTTGAGACCGCGCGGGTGGTGGCGCCCGACGCGAGCTCATGGCAGCGATTGCAGGACATCGCCCTGCACTTGGTCCTCCCTGTTTTCTGTCTGAGTTACGGGGGGTTGGCAAGCATGTCCAGGTATGCGCGCTCCGGTCTGTTGGAGGTCATCAACGCCGACTATGTGCGCACGGCGCGGGCCAAGGGGCTGCCTGAGAGCCTGGTCATCGTGAAGCACGCTCTGCGAAACGGCGTCATGCCGCTGGTGACGATGATGGGGCTGTTGTTGCCGGTCTTGTTCTCGGGGTCGATTGTGGTCGAGACCATCTTCGAGATTGACGGTATCGGGCGCTACATGTGGATGGCGATTCAGATGCGCGACTACAGCGTGATCATGGCTGGGCTGCTGCTCACCACGCTTGCGACCTTGGTCGGAACCCTGCTCGCGGACCTCGCCTATGCATGGCTCGACCCTCGGATCGCGCTGGATGGGAGGGTGGGGCATTGACGTCGCCGGGAGCACAAGCTAGCGACAAAGGCGAAGGCATCGAAGCGAGTCCACGCGCTTCGTCGGAGGCTCACTTGCGGCAAAGCGGGCGTTGGACCGACGAGATCGCTCGGCGGCCGATGGCGTTGCTGGCGTTGCTGGGGCTTGGCGGCCTCTTGGTCTTGGCGGTGTATGCGCCACTCTTGGCGAGTGATCTGCCGCTGACGATGATGCTGGATGGGGAGCGCAGTTATCCTTTCTTTGCGAACCTCTTCAACCGCAGCTACTACGAGGGCAGCGTCGATCTGAGCTTCAACCAGGCGATCTTCACCCTACCCATCGCGGTGCTGCTGTTGCTCTTCACTGGACGCAGGCGGCTGCTGCGCTGGGCGGCCGTCGCGGTGTTGCTGCTGCCTGCCGTGTGGGTCTGCAGCGATCCGCTCTCCTCCTTGTCGTCGCGCCCTGAGGTGGGCTTGGCGGGGGTGCTGGGCTGGTACGAGGCTCCCTTCCCACAGCCGCGGGCACAGCTTCAACGGGCCGAGGCTGAGGGGCGCGAGTACGCTGCGGTCTTTCCTCCGGTGGCGTATTCTTTTCGCGCCACCTCACGGGACATCTCGCAGCCGCCTTCATGGCAGCACCCGCTGGGGACCGACCATCTGGGTCGCGACGTGATGGCGCGCTTGCTCTTTGGCACCCGCATCGCGTTGGTGGTTGGCATCTTGTCGGTGCTGCTGTATCTGGCGATTGGGGTACCGCTTGGGGCGCTTTCGGGCTACCTGGGCGGGCGCTTCGATTTGCTGGTGCAGCGGCTCATCGAGGTGATGCTGTGTTTCCCGAGCTTGTTTTTGATCATGACCTTGGCGGCCATCGTGCAGGAGGCGAGCATCTTCCACGTGATGTTGATCATCGGTCTGACGCGCTGGACCGAGCCAGCGCGGCTGGTTCGGGCAGAGTTTCTGCGGCTGAGGAACGAGGACTTCGTGCAGGCGGCGCGGGCCTCCGGGGCGCGCTCCGCGCGGGTGATCTTTCGCCACATCTTGCCCAACGCGATGGGGCCGGTGCTGGTCACCGCCACCTTTGGGGTGGCCGGGGCGATCCTCATCGAGTCCACCTTGAGCTTCCTCGGCCTGGGTAATCCGAGCCTCCCCACCTGGGGCAAGATACTCAACGATGGTCGAGTTTTTCGGAATACGACGATGATCCTCGCGCCGGGGCTCGCTATCTTTCTGAGTGTGAGTCTCTTGAACCTCTTGGGGGAGGCGCTGCGCGACGCGCTCGACCCCAAGCTCAGGGGAGGAGACGGTCGTGGCTAAGAGCGAGCGAAGGCAAGCGAACGAAGCGAGTCGAGAGCCAGCGTCGGCATCGCGCGCATCTGAGGACGCCGCCTCTGCAGAGCGCCCCGAGGAGTTGCTGGCGATTCGGGAGCTCTGTATCCATTTCCCCGGTGCCCGCGTGGCACGCGCCGTGGACGGCCTCGAGCTCAGCCTCGCCAGGGGCCGCCCGCTGGGGGTGGTGGGGGAGTCGGGCTGTGGGAAGTCGCTGACGGCGCTGTCGATCATGGGGCTGCTGCCGAGCGCCGCTCGTGTGGTATCTGGCTCGATGCGCTTCGATGGTCAAGAGCTGCTCGAGCTGAGCGCC
>JAVFAO010000439.1:0-5625 GCA_034002465.1 Myxococcota bacterium | reverse complement strand
CCCATCGTCCCCCTCATCGCCGTAGGATGGGCCGATGGCTCCCTCTCTGCTCGTGAAGCCCAACAAATCCTCGAGCTCGCCGAGGAGCGCGGTGCCGCCAAAGCAAGCCCCGCCCACCAAAGCTTGTCCAAGATGCTGCAGAAAGCACCAGAGCAAGCCTTCGTCTTCGCCTGCATCTATACCCTGCGACGCATCTACGAGGCCCTGCCTGACGAGGTGACCAAACAAGCCAAGCGCAACCTGCTCGGCTATTCCCTCGTCGTGGCACGTGCCTCTGGCGGTATCCTGGGTCTGTTTGGCAACAAGGTCTCCGACGATGAGCGCTCAGCCCTCGAGACCATCGCCCAGACCCTCGGCATCGACGACGACGATGAAGAGGCTGAGCCCGCGCCGGCGATGGACGCCGAGGAGAGCGCGAGCACTGAGACCGAACCCGCAGAGCAAGCCGAGAACGACCCCAGTCAAGCCCCCGAAGCTGACAACGACGGCGAAGACGAAGAGGACGAAGAAGAAGACGACAGCGCCGAGGCAGTCAAAAAGGCCGACTGAGCTGGCCATCGAAGTCCTGTCGATGCAAACCAGTGAGTGAAGCGAGCCACGAGTCAGCGTCTGTCGCGGGCGCCTCCGATGCGCATGCGCTGCGAGGGGCTCGCGAGAGCGAACGAATGCAAGCGCCCCCACACCATTCGAGCGTGTGCGGGGCCGCCCTCTGTCGAAAGCCCAGGCCCGAGCGCAGCCGAGAAAAGGAGCCAACGTGCGAAAAGGGCGCGATCCCAAACCTGCTCCGGAGTCCCCGCCAAGCAGCGCCCCGCCCAAAGCCGAGCGCAAGAGCTTGGCTTCAAGCACCCCAAGCTCCACGGCGTTCGTCGATCTGAGCCACGTCATTGAACATGGTATGGTCACTTTCCGTGGCCTCCCGGCCCCCATGATCAGTGATCAGCTCGGAAGACAACAATCACGCTCAGTCTACGCCGAGGGAACCGAGTTCCAGATCGGCCATATCTCCATGGTCGCCACCACTGGCACCTATGTCGACACCCCCTGGCATCGCTACGAACACGGCCAGGACCTCGCTGAAATCGACCTCCCCAGCGTCGCCAACCTCCCCGGCGTCGTCGTCCGCGCCTCTGGACATCAGAGCATCGGCCCCGAGCTCTTTTCTGGCCTCGAGCTCAGCGGAAAGGCCGTGCTCATCCACACCGATTGGGCGAAACACTGGAGAACGCCCAAATACTTCGACAGCCACCCCTTCCTCACCGAAGCTGCCGCTCAGCTCCTCGTCGAAGAAGGGCCCGCGCTCGTCGGCATCGACGCCCTCAACATCGATGATAGCCGAGACCTCAAACGTCCCGTGCACAGCCTGTTGCTCGCCGTCGGCATCATCATCGCCGAACACCTCTGTAAACTCGAGGCCTTGCCGAACACCGGCTTCCGCTTCTTTGCCGTGCCCGCCAAGGTGCGGGGCATGGGCTCCTGGCCCGTGCGCGCTTTCGCCATCATCGACCCAAGCGCCTGACCCCGCATGGCGTGTAGAATCTGGAATTCTGCCGTGCCCGATGGCATGCCACACCGATACGAGCTGAGCTGAGACGTGCGCTCCCTTGTGCCCAGTAGCTCGAGCCGGGAAACCAGAGCTCGAAGCCAAGCAGAGACGCGCAGCGAAGCAAGCTCGCAAGGCGCACGATGGCTTGCGCTCTGGCTGTGCTGCGCGACACTGCTTGGCTGCGTCGAGGAACGCCGCCCAAGGGTCGTCGTCTCCACCTCCTCCTCCCCCGTTTGGACCCACACGGCGCTCGCCGAGCGCCCACACCCCTTCACCACCGAAGTCGGTATCGCGCGTGCTCGCCAACACCTCGCTCAGGCCGTCGCAGCGGCCATTCCCGTCAACGCTCGCCTTTGGGCGCGCGCCTTCGTCATCGCCATCGAGTCCGAAGACTTCGACAGCGCCCGCAGCATCCTCTCGGCCCACACCATCCCTACCACCGCCGCCGTCGCATTTGCGCTCGTCCGCCTCGAGCTCGCCAACGGAGAACTGAGCAGCGCGCGTCAGCAGGCCTGGCGAGGCGCTCAACGCCACCCCAAGTGGCGATTCCGATTCACCAATCTCTACTTGGAGAGCTTGCGCCAAGATGAAGACTTCGACAAGCAGCCCGTCCTGCTGGGTCCTGACGACTTCGAGCGCCTCGAGCTACTCGGTTCGGGCACTGGTCTGGTTTACCGCGTGGTGCAAAGAAATCGCCCCGCCTTCGCCTTCAAGGCCCAACAGAGCTTGTGGTTTGCCAACGCACACGGCGAGATCGCAGCCTATCGGTTGTGCCGCTTCTTGGAGTGCAGCTTCGACGTACCGCGCAACCGACCCGCTCGGTTTCCCCGCTCACTCTTTCTGAGACGTCTGGTCAACGCAGCCTCGAGTCAGAGCAAGACGCACAGTGAGCTGCGCTGGAGCGAGCAAGGTCGCTACCTCGACGGCACACTCAAGGACTGGGTCAAGCGCTTCACGCACTTCCCCATCGCCCGCTACGAAGTCTGGGAGGAGCTGCTCGATCCGCAGGAGCCCCTCGAGCCCTGGCGACACCGCTCACTCGCCAGCCTCCTGCGAAGACTCGGCGATCCTGCCATGGAGCTCGACCTGCTCGAGCACGCCGCAGACACCACTCCCATCGAGTTCGCTCGACAACTCTCGGACCTGCACGTCTTCGACGTGCTCCTGGACAACTGGGACCGCAACGGAGAGGCCAACTGCCAGTGGTCCAACGGACGCTTGCTCTCGATCGACAACGGCGCGAGCTTCCCCACCCCCAAGCGTTCCACCACGGAAGCTCAGATGCGCTTGAAGTGGCGAGTGGGGCGCTTCTCTCGACGTACCATCGAGCGCATCCGCTGGTGCGACCCCTACCGCGTCTTCGCGCTCATCTGGGGACAGGAGAGTCTCGATGAGGAAGACGAATCTCGTCGACAGACCTTTCTGGAGCGCCGGGATTGGCTGCTTCGCCACGTCGACGCGCTCATCGCGCAATATGGAGAAGCGGAGGTGCTCGCTTTTCCATGAACACCTACATGTCGCCTCACCGTTTTGTGGTATTGCAAAATCCTACGAAATGGAGTGGAATCCGCTGCAGCTCGAGGAGGGGGGGCTCCACGAGTGTTATGGACAGGAAGTGTCATCTCGTCATCAGAGCTGGCGGCTTCCGTATTGACTTCCTCGACTCGCCCAGCTATGCCTTGTTTGGTCTTCGAATGAGGCTTTTGTGAAGACATGAACGCGAGCAACATCGAACTTCGACGGTCCTATCATGAAGCGCTCGAGCTCATGGGCATGGACCGCAGCTCCCGAGAGATCTGCCAACAGGTTCTCAGTGAACTTGTAGCATTCATGGCCACTCCACCCTGTCAGTGGCGGCGCATCGACCTCGAGCGCTTCCTGCGCATCAAGATGCCTGTGTTGCGTCCACAGGAGCGACATGTTTATGGCACCGCGATGGGACTCCTCACAGAGATCATCGAGTCCACCGCCAGAAATCGGCAGTCCATCTGGCTCGATGACATGCCATCTTCCCGCCAATGCTCCGATTTCAGCGGCGCCCTGCTGCAGACCTCCGAGTTCGCCGATGGCCCAAGCACCGAACAAACCAAACTCCCCGATGAGACCGATTTCCTAGGAGAGACGCTACGGCGCCTGGAACAGCGCGAGCGCTCGGGGGTGTTCCCCCGCGGCGGCAGCGCCAACACCCCGCGCCCTCCTGCCCCATCCTTCGTTCGCGAACCAAGCAGTGTCGGCATTGGCGCGGCAAGTCCCTTCGTTCGCGAGCCCAGCCGTCCTGTCCAAGCCCCGACCGCTCGCGAAGGCAGCTCCCCTCGACTGAGCGCTTCCCATCCGCAGGCTCAACTGCCCCCCGCGGAAGAGCTTGCCGACGGTCCAAGCAAAGCAGAGCGCTTCGATCGCAGCAACAGCGACAAGTGGCGCCGCGCCCCAGAGCGCGTGGCTGCGCTCATCCCCAACGCCCAGAACGCCCATATCGACGTCGTCTTCGACGCCGCACACCGCACCATCTTGTTGACATGGTCCGGCTTCGTGCTGGGTGAGCAGCTTCGCTGGGCCCTCGAGCGTGGACTCGAGCTCCAACGTCGGCACGGTTGCTTCTCGTGGTTGGCAGATATGCGCCTCGCCCGCGTCTTGAGCCAAGATGACACCGGCTGGTTCGCTCAGTGGCTCCAGGATGCGGGCAGCAAGGGCGTGCAACGCTTCGCCGTCGTCAGCCCTGACCACGTCATCTGTCGCATGCAGCTACAACGCATCCGCGAAGCCACCGACGCCTTCTCGGTCACCATGCCCAATTTCGTCCGCACCCAGACTTGCTTCTTCGATCACCTCGAGGAAGCCCACGCATGGCTGGCCCGCGCCTGACCCGAGGCCGCTCTCAGCCTCGAGGTCCAACGTGAGTCTCGGCCATCCCCTGTTGACCACCATCCGCGCCAACATCATCGGCGACGACCGCGTCATCGATGCCCCCTTCGGACCAAGGCGCGTCACCTACGCCGACTACACCGCCTCCGGCAGAGCGCTGCGCTTCCTCGAAGACTTCATTCGCGACGAAGTCCTGCCGCTCTACGCCAACACCCACACCGAAACATCTTCCACCGGGCTACAGACCACCCGCTTTCGTGAGCAAGCCCGCACGCTCATCCTGCGGGCCGTCTCAGGCGAGCCCCAGGAGGATGTGGTCATCTTCTGTGGCTCCGGTGCCACCTCTGCCATCAACAAGCTCATCGGCGTGCTCAACTTGCGAATACCCGCCGAGCTCGATGAGCGCTACCAACTCTCAGCGCTCATTCCCCTGGAAATGCGCCCAGTCGTTTTCATCGGCCCCTACGAACATCACTCCAACGAAATCCCTTGGCGCGAAAGCATCGCCGATGTGGTCGTCATCGACGAAGACCCAGATGGACGCATCGACCTCGCGCAGCTCGACCGCGAGCTGCAACGCTACGCCACCAGGCCCATGCGCATCGGCAGCTTCTCTGCCGCTTCCAACGTCACGGGCGTGGTCTCCGATTGCGCCGCCATCGCCACCTTGCTTCACCAACACGGCGCCCTCTCCTTCTGGGATTACGCCGCAGCCGCCCCCTACGTGCGCATCAACATGGGCTGCGTCAGCGACGACGCGCCGCTCTCCTACAAAGATGCTGTCTTCATCTCCCCCCACAAATTCATCGGCGGACCCGGTACCCCTGGCCTCCTCGTCGCCAAGCGAAAACTCTTCAGCAACCGCGTCCCCACCACCCCCGGCGGCGGAACCGTCGTCTACGTCAACCGCGCAGAACATCGCTACATCGATGCCCCAGAGCACCGCGAAGAAGGGGGGACCCCAGCAATCGTCGAGTCCATCCGCGCGGGGCTCGTCTTCCAACTCAAAGAAGCGGTCGGCGCCGAGCGCATCGAGGCGCTCGAACACCACTTCATTCAGCGCGCCATCGAGCGCTGGAAAGAGCTCGACAACGTCGAGCTCCTCGGTCACCGCGCAGCCCAGCGCCTCTCGCTGGTCTCCTTCGCCATCAAACACAAGCAGGGCGTGCTCCACCACAACTTCGTCGTCGCCCTGCTCAATGACCTCTTTGGCATCCAAT
>JAVFAO010000438.1:0-5643 GCA_034002465.1 Myxococcota bacterium | reverse complement strand
GGGACCGAGTATGTCGACCAGAGCGGGAAGTCGATATTCCCCTTTCAGGTCACCGGCACACCCGCCACCTTTGATGAGAACGGTGTCGCCGTGGTAGAAATCCTCCACAGGGGCGCCAGCCACCAAGAAGTCGAAGCCAGGAGGCGGAGACTCGCTGCGAAGGCAGCCCGAAGGGTGCGTGCCAGGGATGGCACGCAACAACTTGGGGGAACAGGCCAAGCGCCCAATGGACAAGAACTCGTTCTCCACCGAGAGCGCGGGGTGCTCTGGCCGCCGGGTTGGAACGAAGTGGGTGGCGGGGAGCCTGTTCTCTGCTGGCCCGAGCTCGAGAAACAGAAACGTGCTGGCGAAGGCGGGGCACAGTGAGAGCCGCGTGCGCTTTGCTGCGCTAGGTCGTGCGAGCACAGGGAGCGGTCACGGCATGCCGTGACCCTACCATCGGCTGGCATTGGACCTTCGTAGGGGCACGGCATGCCGTGCCCGACCCAGTGATATCGGACGTCCTGCGAATACGCGTTCTGCGCCTATTCGAAGATGGCGAGGATGACCTCTTCGCCGTAACCGTCGGCGTGCACACGCAGCGCGTGGTAGAGGGCGTTGCTCACCGCGGCCTGTAGCGCAAAGCTGACGCCGATGGCCAGCCAGATGCCGAGGGAGGCCCCCAGCGAGAGGATGGGGGACTCGATGCTCGAGAAGCGAAGCGGGATGCTCCCCGCCACGAAGAGCAGAAACATCGTCAGCAGCGTCAGGATGAGTGTGCTCAAGACCATCATCCGATGCCGCCGGGTGAGGCGCATCGCCCGCTTCAACGCTGCCCACAGGCCCAGGCGCTCATTGGCAAGCACCGCGTTGAGCGGTGCGAGGAGCAGCAGCAAGACCAAGAACACCGAGGCCAAGAGCAACACCAACAGCACCATCACCAGGTAGCGCTGCGCGCCAAGGGGAAAGACCCCCATCAACTTCGTCTCGAGCCAGGTGGGCATCAACACCGCGCCCGCCATCAGCAGCGCCAACACCAAGTTGCACACGAAGCCCAGCGGTGCCCGCTGGGCATAGCGCCGCAGGCCCTCCAGGAAGCTCGTGCTCAGCCCATCGAAGGCGTCGAAGAAGAGGGGCGCGCTCAGCGATTGCAGCGCCAAGGCGAGCAGGCTCACCGCGCCCACCCACACCGCCGACCGAAAGCCGAGCCAAGGCGCCGTCTGCCACTCCGACCACAGCAAAAAGAGCGGGGCCGTGCCCAGCACCCCGATGGAGAGCGTCAGCAAAGGCCGCTGGGCGAGCGCCGCGGTGGCGGTTCCAAAGATCTGGCCAGCGCTGAGGTGGCGACGCACGGGCTTGGCCTCAGAGGGAGTCGAGCAGGCTGAACTGGGGCACATCGAAGACGAAGAGCTGGTTGCTCCCCGCATCGGGCACCAGCAAGCGCTTCTCCCCAAAGGGGTCGACGAGGACCGCGTCACTGGGCATCGGACCAATCGAGCGCCGCAGCGCCGAGAAGCCGCTGCTCAACTTGAACTCCAGCGTGACATCCCGCTGCGCAGGGATCTTGGAGATGTCGATGGCGGTGCTCCAGAAAGCGTTGCGGTACACACTGTTACTGTCGATACGCAGGCTGCCGTATCGCAGCGCCCGGTCGACACAGATTCCTCGCCGGCTGTCACGCTGCGCTTCCTTCAGGCCACTCACCGGGCTCGCGTACCACTGCCCCTCCGGCCGCAGCTCGAAAGAGACCGAGAAGGGGAAGCAGGTCCGCGACGGCAGCGCCTCGACCGCGCTCTCCTTGCCTGTGGCCTCGAGCACGAGCTGATTTGGCCGCACGTGTGCCACCCGATACTCCAGCCGGCCCAGGCTCAGGGCAGCGCAGCTCGTGTCCAAGCTGACGTCGGGCCGCTCGTTGAGCACCAGCAAGTCCCCCTCGCGCGCGCCGATGTTGCAGAAATCCACCCTCGAGCTGAGCACGCCAGGGTGCACCGGATCAAACACGCCATCACTTCGTTTGCCGCCCGTGAGCACGCCTTCGTAGCTGAGGCGCCAGGTCTCGTCACGCAAGATCTCGTCCGCAGGCACCCGCTGCGCCTGTCCCTCGACGCTGGTCTGCAGCTCGCCAGCGCTGCCAATCATCACCGTCGCGCGCTGCCGCACCGCCACCACCGGCCGGTCCGAGACCGCGCAGATGGCGTTGGTGCAGATGCCGTCCGAGGCGCTCGCCTGGTACTCACCCGCCCCATCGGCCAGGCGCAGCGTGGGCAGCTCCACGCTCTCGGCGAGGAAGCCGTCGACGTAGCGACGGAAGCTCTGGTGGATGCTGAGCCAGTAGACGGCCCCCGCGCTCGAGGTGACGTAGGCGACCGCCTCGTCGCGTTCGACCGTGACGCCGTTGGCGCTGTACAGGGTGCTCTCGCGAACGTCGCCGACCACCGCCATCGGCAGCCGCGCGACGCCAATGCCGGGAGAGCGGGTGAAGGGATCCAGCGAGCCCGCGTCGAGCAGGCGCCCCTCGACCAGATCGATGACCAGGAGCGCGCTCTCAGCGGGGTCGATGACGTAGAGCCAGCGTCCCTGCGGGTCGATGCCCATGGGCCCCAGGCCCAGCCTGGCAACGGCGCTCTCAGTGTCGCCACCAGAGCCGTAACAGTCGGGATCGGCCAGGTCGAGGAGCCCATCGCCGTCGTTGTCCTGTCCGTCGGAGCAGGCGCTGGCATCCAGGTCTTCAGAGCGGTCGTCGAGGCTGCTGCAGCCCGGGTCGTCCAGGTCGACGAGCCCATCGCCATCATTGTCGAGGCCGTCGCCGCAGGCTGCGGTGGGCGACTCTGTGTCGTCGAAGGGGCTGCTGCAGTCGGCGTCGAGCGGGAAGTCGGCGTTGCCATCGTCGTCGTCGTCGAGGCCGTTCATGCAGGCGGCGAGGAGCCGACGGCCGCCCTCACTGTCGTCGTCAGGGCCCATGCAGTCGGGATCGCGGTTGTCGACGAGGCCGTCGCCGTCGTCGTCGAGGCCATTGGTGCAGGCCGTGGGCTCGAGGACCTGCAGCCCATCCTCTTCGCCAGCGTCGTTGGGAGAGACGCAGCCTGGGTCATAGAGGTCGACCAGGCCATCGCCATCGTTGTCTTCCAGATCATTGCAGGCGGTGGCTTGGAAGCGGCCAGTGCTCTCGGGGCTCTCGGCGCCATCGACGCCGTAGCACTGAGGATCGGCGCCATCGGCGAAGCCATCGCCATCATTGTCGATGCCATCGGCGCAGGAGTATCCGCCGGGCAGTCTGAGGACCTCGCAGGGCGCGGTGGCGGCGGAGTCGCTGCAGCTCTGGGTGTCATCGAGGCCAATGACCGAGAGGTAGAGCACGTCGCCGTAGCTGACATAGAGCCTGGGGCGCGTGGGGTCGAGCAACAGCGAGCGAGGCGAGGCCTCGAGCTCGAGGCTGAGGCTCAGCTCGAGGCTGGGATTGGCGCTGAGCTGACAGGCGTCGACGTAGACATTGGGGCCGGCCCCACAGTCAAAAGCCAAGCTGCGCAGCTCGAGTCGCCCTGAGGCATAGGCGAGCCAGAAGGTGTTGGCCTCGAGCCCGGCCACCATCGCGACGGGGGTCTGCTCGAGCGGGATGGCCGCCACCTCGACGGCGCGCTCCACCTGGACGATGGAGACGTCTTGGCTGGCCGTATTCGCGGTGAGCACGAAGGCGCCTTCCACCGAGGCCGCGACAGCGCGCGGACGCTCACCGATCCTCACGGGCGTGACGCCGGGTACGCCGATGCGCGTGTCGACGATGCGCGGGGCATCCGAGACGAAGCGCAGAAACACCAGGGCGGCGCTCTCCTCGTTGGTGACGTAGGCGAAGGGGGTGAGGGTGGCGTCGTCTGGGCAGTCGCGGGCGTCGAGCCAGATGCCGTCCCGCACGCAGGTGGGCGCGTAGCTGATGCGAGCGGGACTTCGCAGGCTGGAGACGGTGCTGTTGAGCGCTTCGTCGCAGCCCCCACTCGAGGCGGCTAGAAGCAGGACGACTGCGGTCAGCGCGGCCGAATATGAATGATTGGGTTTGAGGCTGCTCACGGGCTCGTCCTCGCGGTGGCGATGCTGTCTAGCCAGACAGGAGCGGCGGGGTCGCTGATGTCGATGACACCGATGCTGTGTTCACGGAAGTGGCTGACGTAGATGCGCTGGCTTCCCTCTGGCCCAGCTATCAACTCATAGGGCCCATCGCCCACGGGCAGCTCGCCGATGATGGCGGGGATGGCGGGGTCGACCACGCTGATGACGTCCTGCCGGAAGGAGGTGATGTAGAGCAGGGGCTCCGCGTCCTCGCGCTCGACGAGGAGCATGCGATTGGGATCGCGCGGCAGGTCCATCATGGCGATCAAGCGGGTGTTGCCGGGGTTGCCTTGGGTGGCGACGGCGGAGGTGTCGAAGACCAGCAGCGAGTTGGGGGCCTGGTTGGTGACGAAGAGACGCTCTTGCCGAGGCCCGAAGCGAAGCGCGCGGCCCTCGTAGGAGGAGAACGGTGTAGGTACATTGACCTGAGCATCCAGGAATACGCCCTGGACGCGGCCGTCGCTTCCGATGGCGGGGTGGCAGGCCAGCAAACTCGACGCCAATCGCCCAGAGACGAAGAAGGTCTCGCCGCGGGAGGCGATGATGTCGCTGGGACCGTCGATGACAGCAGCGGTGGTGCTGCTGAATACGGGAGTGGCGATGCCTGGGGTGTCCAGCACGGTGACGAAGGAGACCCGGGAGCGGCGCAGGTGGGCGACGCCGAGCAGGTCGAAGTCGATGCGTTGCACGCGTGGCTGGCCCTGTTCATCGAGGATGGGGCGTCCGAGTGGGTCGAGCAGCGGTTGTTCGCGGTAGCTGCGTACGTAGGCCAGGCCAGTGGGCTCCTCGGCGATCTCGAAGCGGCACTTCGAGAGGTTTTTGCTGCCGCTCTCCAGGGGGCAGGAGAGGCTGGCGCCGTCATTGGAGAGGTCGAACCAGGTGATGGTGGAGTCGCCGCGTCCGGCGATGTAGCCGCGGCTCGCGTCGTGGTTGAGGACCAGGGCGCCGGCGAAGCTGGCGAGGCGCACGGTGGCTTCGGGGAGCATGGCGCCCGTCTGTAGGTCGACGACGTGCAGGGCGCCGCCGTCGGTCTGGCGGTAGAGCAGGTCGGCGTTGGTGCTCAGCACATAGAGATAGCGCCCATTGGGGTGCAGGGCGATGCTGGCTGGGTACTCGAAGACGTCGAGTGGAGCAGGATCGCCGGGGAACTCAGTGGCACAGGCGGCGAGCAGCAGGATGGGGAGCAGTATGCAGATGGGCGGGATGCAGCGCTGACGGATCATCGGAGGGGCTCCGGAGCTAAAGTTTTTGCTGATTGGGCGCTTGGCCTGTTCCCCCAGGTTTTTTGCTGATTGGGCACTTGGCCTGTTCCCCCCAGTTTTTGCTGATTGGGCACTTGGCCTGTTCCCCCCAGTTTTTGCTGATTGGGCACTTGGCCTGTTCCCCCCAATCGGAGCAGAGAATATCAAAAAAGGCCCAAATCAAAGGGATTCCAAAGGGCAAAGCCCTTTGGCGGGGTGTGGGGCAGAGCCCCACGAGTATGCTCGGAATCTGATGAAAAGTGAGGAGAACTGGCCAAGTGCCCAATCAATAAGAACTGTGGCCTAGAGTCGGCGCACGTCG
>JAVFAO010000437.1:0-5654 GCA_034002465.1 Myxococcota bacterium | reverse complement strand
AAGACCTCGGCCCCCGCGACCTCGGAGGGAGTGAACAGCAACTCGCCGGCCGAGTCCACAACCCAGCCTCGGCAGACGAAAGGCGGAACGCTCGCCCCCACCCTGTCGCCGGCCGCTGCCGCTCCCTCGACGCCAGAGCCCGAGGAGGACTTTGCGTCGATGCTCGCCGAAGCTCCTCAGCTCATGCAGCGCCGCTTCGAGCGCGGCGAGCAGGTGGAGGGCGCCATTGTTTCCATCGGCAACGAGAGCGCATTCGTCGACTTGGGCGTGAAGGCGGAGGCCTCGATCGCGGTGGCTGAGCTGCTCGACCAGAACGGTGAGCTTGGCGTCAAAGTAGGTGAGCGAATCAGCGCCAGAGTCATCAACTTCGAGAATGGTTGCTACCGCCTTGGGCGCTCTGTCACTGGTGCAGGGAACGAAGCCATCGAGGAGGCTTTCGAGGCAGGACTCTCGGTGTCGGGTCAGGTACTCGCACTCAACAAGGGTGGTTTCGAGGTGCAGGTGATGGGGAAGCGGGCGTTTTGTCCGATCTCCCAGATCGAGCTCGGCTTCACTGAGAACCCCGGCGAGCACGTGGGCAAGAGCTACACCTTCAGGATCACCGAGTTTTCCAAGGGCGGTCGCCGCTTCGTGGTGTCTCGTGCGGCGCTGCAGCGCGAGGAGAAGGCGGAGAAGGCCGCTGCTTTGCGTGAGCGTATCCAGCCAGGGACGGTGCTGGAGGGGACCGTTCGGAGTATTCAAGACTTTGGTGCGTTCGTGGATCTTGGTGGTCTCGATGGGCTCGTCCACGTGTCGGAGATCAGCCACTCTCGGGTGCAGCATCCGAGTGAGCTGCTGAGCATGGGCCAGCGGGTGAAGGTGCAGATCCTGTCCATCGAGCAGGGCGAGAAAGGGGAGCGTCTGTCGCTCTCGATCAAGCGCACCCAGGAGGACCCATGGGATGCTCCCGAGCGTGTGGTGGAGCCGGGTCAGCGTATTCAGGGAAAGGTCCAGCGGCTCGCTCCATTTGGCGCCTTCGTGGAGCTCGCTCCTGGACTCGAGGGCCTGATTCACGTCTCTGAGATGGCCTGGGATAAGCATGTCAAGCACCCTGAGGAGATCCTCAAGGTCGGGGAGAGTGTGGATGTGGTGGTGCTCTCGGTGGATGCAGAGCATCGACGTATCGGGCTCTCGCTCAAGGCCTTGCGTGACGATCCTTGGCTTGCTGCGAGCCACCGCTTCCCGGTGGGGCAGGAGCTGACGGGGCGAGTCGAGAAGGTGGCGGATTTCGGCGTCTTCGTGCAGGTGGGAGAGGGAATCGTCGGCCTGCTGCCCAACAGCGAGTCGGCGACCAAGCCTGGGACCAAGCTCGACCGCGAGTTCTCTCCTGGAGACCAGATTGCGGTGCGTATCCTGGCGGTGGATGAGGAGCGACGGCGCTTGACCTTGACGCGGCGGGACCCTTCCGAGACGATGTCGATGAGCGCTGAGCCCAGCGACAACCGCCGTGGGCGTCGTCGTGGGCCAGCTGCCGAGCAACGACACGACTCGGGGGAACGCGAGCATCGTGAGGCAGGCGGCAATTTTGCCACTCTCGGCGATGTTTTTGCGGCCCAGCTTCGGAGAAAACAGAAATGACGGCAGTGGCGACTCAAGGCAGCGTTGACAAACTGGGCGAGCAGCTTGTCGAGGTGATGGCGCTCATGGTGCTTGCCAGCGGTGAGCTCAGCGATCAGCACGTTGAGCAGATCTTGGCGTGCACGCTCGAGCATCGTGCCTTTGCCGGGATGTCCGATGAGCGGCTGCGGACGCTCTTTAGCCGAAGCCTTCAGCGGGTGCAGGAGATTGGTCTGACGAAGATGTTCGCCGAGATCCGGACGGCGCTCCAGGACTACGCCGATCGTCTGCTCGCGTTCGCGATGGCGACGCGGATTTGTTTCGCAGACGATATTCTGATGGATGATGAGCTTGCGCTCTTGCGTACGTTCCAGATCGAGTTTGGTCTTCGCGACGCGCATGTGGCGCAGATCGTGGATGCGATGCAGCGCCAAGAGAATATGGATGAGCTCATCGGGGTCTTGCTCGAGCAGGTTCAGCGTCAACGCCTCAGTCGGGAAGAGGCGCTGATCGAGGTGATGCTGTTGATGGCTGCTGCCGATGGTGAGGTGCAGCCGGAGGAGGCCACGCAGCTCGCCATGACGATTGCGAGTCAGGAGGACTTTCGCGATTTTGGCGAACGCCAGATCGACGACGCGGTCCGCAATGCCCTGACCCGCATTCAGTCAGATGGGATCGCCAATCGTCTATCGGTGCTGAGTCGGGTGTTGACGGATGCCCCGACGCGCTTGAAGGCGATGACCTATGCGTATTCAATTCTGCTTGCCGATGGGATTCTTGCTTCGCCCGAGGGTCGTTGTCTACGGCAGATGGCGAAGGCGTTTGAGCTTGACGAGCAGGCGATGCGGCAGGTCTTGAGCGGGCGCGTGTAGGCAATCACAAGTGAGCGAAGGGCACGCATCCTCGCGGCATTCCGCAGGCTGCCGCGAGGTCGGTGCTCCCGAGAGGAAAGCAATGCCTTCAGGTGGAATGGCTCCACGTGCTCGCTTGAGCGCACAGCTGAGCTGACGTAGCCTACGGTCATGCTCGCCACATGCCCTGCCTGGCAGCGATGGAAGGTGCTTATGGCCGCGCCGCTGCGGCGTTTGCGCATCTCCCTCGAGCCCTTGCTTACTTGGGGGGAGTGGGGAGCGCAGCTTTTTTGTCTGCGATTTGTTTGCGCAGATCGACGACCTCGGGGTCATTGCTGAAGCCGAGCGCGTTCTCGACTTTGTCGAGGCTGACGATGGCGCTTGGGAAGTTTCCGGACACGATGGCTTTTCTGGCCTCGCGGATGAGCAGCCGGCGGAAGTTTTTCTTGAGTGTAGGGAGATGCTGGCTGCGGATTTCGTCGTGGAAGATGGACTCGCTCGGGACGCCGTTCATGGCGTCGAGAGCGGCGTCGTAATTGGCGATGGAGGGGTCGCTGCTGAGCTTGACCCGGACGTCTTTGAGGCGGTCATCGACGGCTTGTTCTGCTGGGATGACCTCTTGGATGAAGAGCAAGGCGGTGGGGTTGTTGGGATCGAGCCGCAAGGCCTCCTCGAAGGCGCGCAGGGCTTCGGCCCACTCGCGTTGTTCGAAGTGGGTGCTTCCGGCGACAACGAATTCCTTGGCTTGGGCGAGACGTTGTTCTTCTGCTGCGCGTTGGGCGTCGGCGGGATTCGTCGCTTCCTTGCGTTCGACGAGGCTCCACAGGATGAGCCCGACGAGGCCGATGAGGAGGATGCTGAAGAAGACGATCAGGGCGGTGATGACGGGCGAACCTTTGCGGCGCTGTTGTTGCTGCGCCATCATCGCCTGCAGACCTTGCTGGGTATAGGAAGCGTAGGCTGGGGGCATCATGCCGGGGGCCCAGCCGGGCTGCATGCCATAGGGTCCTGGCATCATGTTGGGCTGGGACCATTGCGCCGCCATGGGCTGCTGGAGCAAGGTTTGAGGTTGTGGAGGGGCGAGGGGTTGAGCCGGGTTGGTGGCGTTGGAGAGAGCGGGGTTGACCTGGACGCTGGGGGAGGGGGCTGGGCGTGAGCTGCTGGGAGTGCCCTTGACGGGCCCTTGATCCTTTGCGTGGTATTCGACTTTCGGCTCACCCTTCCAGATTTTTTCGGGGTCGCCGCCGCTTTGTTCGAAGCGGAATCTGAGGTTTCCCGCCTCGATGATGTCACCTTTGCGGAGCTCTCCGAAGACGATGCGGCGGCCATTGAGGGTGGTGCCATTGCCGCTGTCGAGGTCTCGCAGCAGGAAGCCCTCGGTATAGCGCTCGAAGACCATGTGGTTGCGACTCATGGCGATGTCTGGGATGACAATACCGTTCTTGGTGCCTCGTCCCACGCCCGTCTTGTCGCGCGCCAGGATGTATTCCTTCTGGGGGGCCTCGCCAGATTCGACGATGAGCCGGGCCGTCAGCGGATCGTAGTCGATCGCCGACATCATGATCTGTGTCTTTTCGCCGTCTGGGAAAGCGTCGAAGTCCTCGCCATCGTCGCTGAGGGCGGAGGTATCGAGCAGACTGGTCTTGCCTTCGGTGTCTTCCTCTTCCTCGACGGGCTCAGGGGGAGGGGCCTCTGGGGCTGGAGCGGCAGGGCTTGCTGAGAGGGGGCTAGCCGCGGTGGGGAGAGGGCTTGGCACGGCGGGGAGGCTCGGCGCTTGTGGGGGCGGTGCTTTGAGCGCCGCAGGCATGGCGGATGGGCTCGCAGCGGGGGCTTGTGCGGCGAGATCCTCAATCAGGATGCTCGAGGAGAGCAGGTCGGCCTCATCGGCGGGGCCACCGAGCGCGCTCTCGAAGGCGGCTTCTTCCTGGCTGGAGATGCCGCTGAAGAGGCCATGTGGGGCGCTCTCGCTCTCTTCTCGCTCGTTGACCACCATGTCCTCGAATTCATCGAGGCTAAGTGCATGGGTGGACTGGCCCTTGCCGGAGTCTGCGGGCTTCCCTGGCTCGAGACCGAGGCGGGCGCGCAAGTCGCTGGCACCAGCGCGATCGGGGCCGGGCGTTGTTTTTAGCCCCAAGCGCGCGCGCAAATCACTCGCGCTCAGACCGGCACCAGGTTTGAAGTCGGGCTTGGATTTCGGTTGACCGTTCGACACGAACTCATTCCTCGCTCGCCCAAAGCGAAGGCGTTGTGGAAACGCTTCGCGCGCTCGCTGTCGTCGAGTGTTGGCCAGCAGCAGTCGACAGATCAATCACTCGACGCCCGCATGCAGTATAGGAGGGGAGAGCATTCTGTCAAACCGTCTCGGTGCGGCGCTCGATGGAGCCTGCTTTGGGCCGCGTTCGCTGCCCTCGCTTCGTGCGCGACGTGTTCAGGTGCCCGTCAACTTTGAAGGGGAGCCCATTGTGCCTTTGCACAGGGGCGCGCGCTGGGCTGAGGCGTTTGGGTGCGCGGTGTGGTTGAGAAAACCATGCGAAGTGCGCTTGACGCTTCGCGCTCCCTTCGGTTAAGGTTGCCACGGTTGTTTGCGCCGTGAGGCGTGTGGTAGGGCAGTCCTTTCGGTATAGCAGGGGTTTTCGCGGGTCCCGAGATGTCGTGGACAGCGCAAGTGCCCCGGCACCCGAGCAGGGAGGCAAGCTTGTCATCTTCGAGCAAAAAGCCTGGAGCGAAGGATATCAGTGACCTCAAGGCCCGCCTTGGACTTGCAAAGTCCAAGGATGACGCCCCAAAGGACGGGGGAGCTGCACCGGACCCGAGCGCAGCGCCCGCAGCGCCCGCTTCCCCCATGGCACCTCCAATGGCGGCTGCCCCTGTCGCGCCAGCGATGGGCATGGCTCCATCACCGATGCCGACAGCTGCGTCCCCCTTGGCACCTGCCGGTTTTGCGCCAGCCCCCAACCCGCTGGCCGCACCCGCCTACGTCGCGCCGGCTCCCGCGCCCGTCGAGGAGGATCGCTACGATTACGAGCCCCCTCCCGTGCCGGAAAAGCCGGATTTCGACCCCAATCAGTACGATCCCAGCATCAAACAACCTCGGTCCATGGGGAAGATGATCACCAGTTTGGTCGTCATGTTGCTCAGGGTCTCGGCTGCGTTTGCCGTTGGCATGGTGTTCCAGAACATCCTCGATGATCGCTCGTCCGTGAACCG
>JAVFAO010000436.1:0-5670 GCA_034002465.1 Myxococcota bacterium | reverse complement strand
TCACGACGAACCGGGGCTCGTCTTCCGAGCGCGCCTGCAACTCGACCAGCTGATCGTCGAGCCACAGCTCCTGGGCCTCGACGAAGTCGATGCCGTGCTTGGCCTTGTTGCTGTGGCTCTTGGCCTCATCGAACTCGAACAGCACGCGTGCCCCCCGGGCTCTCGCCAAACGGTATAGAAACTATACCACACAATTGGGAGATCGAAGCGAGGGATACGGTGCTGTACCGCTAACGTCTGTGAGTTGAGCCGCGAGCGAAGCGAGTCGGCTCGAACTCATTGTTGGGTACGCCGCGCAATCACCGCAGTAGGCCAGCAACTACTCAAGCGCCGTCAATCTGATTTCCACTAGCGAACGCAACGCGTCGTAGACCTGCTCCCGGTCAACTTCGAGTCCGAAAGCTACGATGACGGCATCGTCGAATGCGCATCGATCTTCTTGCTCCAGCTCATCTGCCACGCTCAACAAGTCTCGCTGCGCAAGCGGCCGGAACGCCGACTTGATACTAGCGACCCCCTGCTGGTCGAGACGGGAAGGATCGAGCACGTGCAGGTACTGCTCAATCCGGTCCTTGTTCAAGTCCAGCGCGCCAAGCCCACGGCCGAATCCCATGCCCTCGAGGTAGAACATCGAGATAGCGGTGTTCAACAACGCATGCCACAACTCAACGTCAACGGGCACCCGAGGTCGTAGCCGAACCATCCTCTGGTCGACAAACGCGGGCGGGTCAACGCGGCCGACGAATAGGCGATCGCCGTAGTTGATGAACGCGACAAGATCGGTCAGTTCGTCGGTCTTCATCTCGTACCACAAGTGCCCCGCCCTGGTGAGCTTCCGAATATTCTCCGGCGTCTTGTACCGGCGGATCCAATTCAGTGCCCCGGTATGCCCGAGAGCCTCGAGCTCTTGCTCCGTCCGCGAGCAGGAAAAGGCCTCCTTCGCTGCGGGCCCGGAAGGCCGGACGAAGTCGGTTGGACTCTTCGCTAGCGGGCGGATGTATTCGGGCTCAATTCCGTGGCCGGCGCGGGGATAGAAGAGCGCATTGAGGCCTCGTCGTTCGCCGCGTCGGACGTCAAAGTAGTCCGAGAGCCGGGCAAGTGGCAGATTGAGCACCCAGTCGCAGTTGACAAACTGGGCGTTGCCGCCCAGACCGAGTCGCCTGAAACTGGCGAGGTTCACTTGACTGACCGACCTGATTGTCATGGCGTCGTTCTGGGTCTGGCCGAGTTCGACCTGGGCGGCGGCTATCCGGACAGACTCGTCGTCAGCCATCTCCTCCAATGGGCGCGTCAGAACCACAAACTGGACGTCGCCGCTCTGCTGACTCGGATCCGCCTTCTTGTGCAATACGAGGATGTTGGTCACAACCTCGCTGCTCTGAAACCACCGACGCGCGCCTGAGGTGATGACGCTCTTCAGCTCATAGAAGCGGCCGAGCAAATCATAGAAGGCATCGCCCCAGTCCGTCCCCAACCATGCATTGGTGATGATGATGCCAAGCCGTCCACCTTCCGCCAATAGAGGGTGCAGCGAGAAGGGCAGATAGGCGGCAACGTCGGCACGTCTCGTGAACCTCTCCCCGCCAGCGCCCAGTGTTGCGGTTACCCGGTCGAGCGCATTGCCGTACTGGGCACGCCCTTCCTGGGCCACGAAGGGGAGATTGCTGGTTATCGCCTCGAATGTCCCCAAGGTCTCACTGAACGGCGTTCCATCCGATGGGTCCCTGAACTCCACCGCCGTTTCAGGCGTCAGCGTAAATGCGTCGCGTTTGAAGATACGCAGGGGCACGTTCATCAGGCTGGGCTTGGCCAAGGCAAACGTCGCAATCAACACCGCCTGGGGATCTTGATCACTCGCATATACGGTAGCCGATGCGACGGAGGGTGAGGTTCCGGCTGTGAGCTTCTGCTCCATTGCAGCTCGAGGAATGGTCCCGCTGCCGCAGCAAGGGTCGAGGACGCGGTCATTTGCGATATCCCGTACACACAGATGTACGAGCAGACGGGCAAGCGCCAGCGGGGTTGGATACTGCCCACGCAGCTTGCGGACTGCAACCTCGGCGGTAGCCTCGAGGATAGCGGACAGCTGGGCTTGATCTATGGAGCCCACTCGCAAGTCCGCCAGTAGGTTGTTGAACTGTTTGAGCTCGTTCCAGACGCTCGGGGGAAGTGACGCAAGCCCAACGCTGTCCGAGAATATCGTCCAGAAGTTGCACTCTCTCGAAAGCTGCCCGAATAGTCCAAGCGCCTGCTCCGGAGTGGTGTCGTCGTCAATCAGGGCAATCTGCTGGGCGCGTATATCACGTTCGCGAAGGATGTGCGCGAACAGCAGTTTGCCGATCCAGTTGGATATCACCGCTTGGGCGAGAACCGACTCCATCGTTCCTTGGGCATACTCTGCCCTGCTCCTGTCCCACCATAAGGCCATCTCGGCCCGAAGACCCGCGTCTTGCCGGGCAGCGGCGGCGAGCGACTCTGCGACCTCGCCAGCATTCTCCATGATTAGCGAAGTGACACCGCCGCTGCGGTATGCATCGATGAACTGGCGGCCCTGGAGCGTACCGCGATCGAACAGGTCATTCAGATAACCGAAGATCGAGGTGGCGAGCGCCTCCCAGCGATGCCTGTTGGCAACGACCGCACCCCGCGTCGTCACATCTTGGAGATCGTCCCAGACGCGAGAGCGCTCAAAGCGGTCGGATGCGGAGTCACGAGTGTAGAGATGCGCATGTGCGACGTTCCAGAGCACGAAACTATCAAGTCCAAGGGCCCGAGCTTTCAGTTCGGCGTTCTCGCGGAACTCGGGATCATCGATGCCCGTGTCGGGCATCTTGAGCTCCCACCCCTGCAGGATGCGTGCCGTCGAGCGATCGCCGAAGAGGAGGACGTCAGGGAACAGACTGCCTCCCTCTGCCCGAACAGTCTGCTCGCCCCCAGCGTCCTTGATGGAGTGATTGGATTGAGATGCGAGGGCCTTGAGATGCCCGATGAGGTCTATCGCCCAGGACCGCTCGTTGTAGTTCGTTCCTCCAGCCCTCATACGGCCTGCCTCTGCGGCTCACGAATCACAGCGTCCACGTCGACCATGCCTTTCCTGTTCTGTTGACCCGTGCGCGCCGACGGTTGAAGGGCGGAGAACAGCGGTGGCGGGGATTCCCCGTTGCCCATAGCACGCTCGACTTCTTCTAGCCGCTGTCGAGCTACCTCCAAGTAGTTAATCCGCTCGTTCTTGAACAGGTGGGTCTCCTCATTGCGTTCGATACCGATGAAGCGACGGCCCTCCAACGCAGCAGCAACAAGGAAGCTCCCACTTCCAAAGGCGTTGTCGAGCACCACGTCTCCAGGGCCCGTGTACATCCTGATCAGGTAGCGCCCCAAGGCAACCGGCTTCTGCGTGGGATGCCAGACGCGCCCGCCGGACTCACTTTCTGCTGTCTTGCAGTACAGCGTGTCGGTCGGGAATCGTTCACCGTCGCTCTTCACGTGAACTGGACTGAAGTCGCCGTAGCTTCCGGTGTACTGGTCCTTCCGGGTTCCCTTGTCGTAGGGCTCACCTTTGGACATAACCGGGCGGTATTCCGGCTGGCTTCCGTAGAAGACGCAGATGTCTTCGTGCTGGCGCAACGGCTGCCGGCGTGCGTTGAGGAAGTTCGTCGGCTTGCTCTTCACCCAGACGAACTTGTACCGGAACCAAGGCTCGTTGCTCAGGATCAGCCGCGCAGTGAAAATGCCCTGGGACGAGAGCGCTATGACTCCTTTGGGCTTGATGACACGGCGGTACTCACGCCACAGTTCATCCAAGGGAATCACGCTATCCCACTTGTTCTGTGTAGTCCCGTAGGGCAGGTCACACAAGATCATGTCAACTGACTGGTCGCCAAGTTCCTTCATTACCGACAAGCAGTCACCCTGATGAATGTCGCCGCCTAGATACTTCATTGTGCCGACCGCCTCAACTTCTCGTCGGGCACAACCTGGAGTCCGGGAACGCGCCCCTCCCCCTCGTCGCACCGCTCAATAAGGTCACAGATCGCGCGCCTGCCAAGCCACGCGAGCGAGCGATCCGCGTCGAGCGCCAGTCGTTGGAGGGCCTGATACTCATCATCATCAAGATTGACGGTGATGCGATGCTTGTCTGCCATTCCCACACCCCTTCCACCTTGCTGCATCATGCATCACCCTGAGGGCAATCGCAACGTGGCGGGGGCCTCGCCCGCTTGGCAGGCCAACGGTCGCACATGATTCCAAACGAGCTACAACGCGGACCCTACCAACACTCGATGCGAGACAACTCAGCTGACGGACATGCTGGTTGCCGCGAACGCTGGCGGCAGATCCGGGACGGTTCGAATGCCCAGGCAACACCCTACCCTTTGGCTCTGACACGCTGCGCGAGTCGGCCTCCCAGGGCTGTACCTAACGTGTGGCGCATGAGCTGCGCGCCGTGCGCCTTCAGGTCGATTCTACCTCATGCGCGCCTGCTCGATGCGCTTGTTAGGTGTGCGGACGCACGCGGTTGCGGCCTTCGCGGCGAAGCTGCGCGCAGGCGCGGCGAGCCGCCGAGTATGACAACCTGGTCGCAATCTCGCGCGCGACTCGCTGCACGGCCTTTGGCGAGCGGATCGGAACCCGGCACCTTAGCCTTAGAACCCGACCCGGCACCGGGCCTGCGACCCTAGTCACGGAAGGGTGACTCCGTCACACCTAACGCACGGCGCTTCAGCTGCGCGCCTCTGCCTTGCAGTGTACGACGACTTGTCGCGTCAGCTGGAAGCGCTTGTTAGACAGCGTCAATCGGCGCCGTCCACGTATAGAGTGGCTTGAGCGACAGCGATGAGGCTGCCGTATTCGTTGAAGAAGAAGTAGGTGAAGAGGTCGTCCTTCTCGTACAGAACGGTGGCGTGGTACGCGTCACCCGGGTCGAACTCGCCGCGCTCGTGCAGCATGCTCGGACGGCTGCCCGGGAGGCCCCGGTCGACCTCGTCAATCGATGTTCCGTTGAGCGCGAAGCCGTAGAGGGTCGACGTCTGCTCTTGATACGAGGCGTCTGACTCCGACGCTGCCTGCAGCTCGATCAGGCGAACGCCCGCGCGTTCGTCCGTCGATGTCGGGCTGTAGTCATCCGCCAGAGCGCGCAGCGTCGTCCCGTCGTCCAGCGCCCAGGTCACCCACTGCCCCCATGGACTCGGATCGTCGGGCGAGGGCCGCTCGACCGAGTCCGGCGGCCCGAAGCTTTCCTGGAGCGTCGCGAGGTCCGTGGGAAGTCCGATGTCGAGGAGCGACTGCGCTGCAGGGGCTTGGGACTCTTCGCTCGGCTGCGGAGGATTCGCGGGACTGGGCGGGGCTTCCGCGGCTCGACCGCCACACCCGGCAGGAGCGATAGCCAAGATCGCCGCAACCAGTAAGACCACGCCTGGCCGCATGATTCCCCCCGTCTGTCTAACGTGTGGCGCTTCAGCTGCGCGCCGCGAAGCCTTATCGTCAGTCTAGCGCTTGTCGCGACAGCTGGAAGCGCTTGTTAGCCATCCCTCACTAGGGCAGGTGCACCTGTTCACCGCCGATCATGATGAAGTCGCCCTCCCATTCGACGGGTTGGGTGCCATCGGGGTTGGCGGACTGTTCCGGGTCGATGACCTCCACAGTGCGCTCGTGCCAGCGGTCCTCCGCAGA
>JAVFAO010000435.1:0-5670 GCA_034002465.1 Myxococcota bacterium | reverse complement strand
GGGGTTGATCCGCCCGCCTTTGAGGTAATACTGTCCCTCGGTGATGTAGCCCGTGTTGTCGGGGACGGGGTGGGTCACATCGCCGCCTGGCATCGTGGTCACCGCCAGAATGGTGATGGGACCCGCGCCCTCGTAGTCAACGGCCTTCTCGTATCTGGAAGCGAGCTCGGAATACAGAGAGCCAGGATAGCCAAGGTTCGAAGGCACCTGCTCCATCGCGACGCTGATCTCTTTGAGCGCATCGGCGAAGGCGGTCAGATCGGTGAGCAGTACCAGCACGCGCTTGCCGGCGACGCCAAACTGCTCGGCGCAGGCCAAGGCAAGGTCCGGCACCAAGAGCCGCTCGACCACCGGATCGGCGGCGGTGTGCACGAACATCACCGTGCGGTCCATGACGCCGCCGTTCTCGAAGGTCTCTTTGAAGGTGATGTATTCGTCGAACTTCAGGCCGATGCCGCCGAAGACGATGATGTCGGCGTGCGCTTGCAAACCGATACGCGCCAAGAGCTCGTTGAAGGGCTCGCCTGCTTCGGAGAAAATCGGCAGCTTTTGGCTCTCGACCAGGGGGTTGAAGATGTCGATCATCGGGACCCGGGTCTCGATGAAATTGCGCGGGATCACGCGCTTGACCGGATTCACCGAGGGGCCGGCGACATCAATGGCAGGCGCATTCTCAATCGGCGGCTTGCCATCCAGGGGCACGCCCGAGCCCGAGAAGATGCGGCCCAGGAGCTTGTCCGAGTAGCGAACCTGCATGGGGTGGCCAAGAAACCGTACCGTCGCCTCCGTAGAGAGCCCCTTGGTGCCAGCAAAGACCTGCAGCGAGACCTTATCGCCGTCGATGCGAATCACCTGAGACAGGGTCTGCTCGCCCGAGGGGTTGGTGATCAGCGCCAGCTCACCGAAGGCAACGTCCTTGGCGTCGAGCTCGGCGATATCACCGACGATGTTGCGAATGCCTGTGTAGGTTTTGATCATCCCTCGGCCCCCTGAGTGATCATCTCTACAATCTGCGCTTCATAGGCGGCGTACTGCTCGGACTCGACTGCGTGATAGTTCTTCTGGTAGAAGGCGTCCTGCAGGCGCGCAAAGAACTGTCGTGCAGCCACCTTGGTCTCGAAAGAGAAGGGCGCGCGGATCGCACGGTTGATCAGCTTGAAATCCCGGATTTGTCGAGGAATCGGGGCGAAGCAGTCGATCGCGTCGTAGGCGTTCTGCTGCAGGTAGGCGGCGTCGAACATCTCACCCTTGAGGTAGACGATGAGGTCCTCGATGGAGACGCCTTCCTCACCGACGACCGTCATCATGCGGCCCACATCGGAAGACTGCTTCAGGGTGCGCGAGAGCGCCTTCACCATGTCGACCCACTCCGGGTCGAGCTGAATAGCGAGGTCCTCTCGCAGGTGCTCCGTATACAGAGACCAGGAGTCGAGCGGGTCGATGGCAGGATACTTGCGCTCATCGGAGCGCTTGCGGCTGAGGCCCAAGAAGGCTCCGACGACCTTGAGCGTCGCCTGAGTCACTGGCTCCTCGAAGTTGCCGCCAGCAGGGGAGACCGTACCGATCATCGTGATGGCGCCGTGTTCTCCGGAGTGCAAACGTACCAGGCCCGCGCGTTCGTAGAGGTTGGCCACGCGGCTCTCGAGGTAGGCAGGGAACGCCTCCTCGCCGGGGATCTCCTCCAAGCGGCCCGACATCTCACGCAAGGCCTGCGCCCAGCGAGAGGTGGAGTCGGCGAGCAACAGAACGTCACGGCCCATCTGGCGATAGTATTCAGCCAGCGTGATACCTGTGTAGATCGAGGCCTCACGAGCGGCCACGGGCATCGAGGAGGTGTTGCAGATGATGATGGTTCGGTCCATCAGCGAGCCGCCGGTCTTGGGGTCGGCCAGCTCCGGAAATTCGTAGATCGTCTCCACCACCTCGCCTGCGCGTTCGCCGCAGGCAACCAAAATCACGATGTCGACTGCTGCGTAGCGGCTCAGAATCTGCTGCAAGACCGTCTTTCCGGCACCGAACGGGCCAGGAATGCACGCCGTACCACCCCGCGCCACCGGGAACATGGTGTCGATGATGCGGACCTGCGTCGCCATGACCTCCCGAGGGTACTCGCGCTCGGCGTAGGCCTTGATGGGCTTCTTCACCGGCCAGGTCTGACGCATGCTGACTTCGCGCTCGCGGCCCTTCGCGTCCTTGACAACGGCGACGGTGTCGCCGACCCGGTACTCGCCTTCCGCCACGAGCTTGACCACCTCGGCGCTACCCAACAGATCGAAGGGCACCATCACCTTGTGCGGATAGTGCAGCTCCTGGACCTCGCCAAGCCAGTCACCAGCGCGCACCGTCGCACCCTTCTCGACCAGGGGCTTGAAGCGCCATTTCTTCTCCAAGTCGATGGCGGGGAGGTACTGTCCGCGCTCGAGGAAGAAGCCTTGCCGGTTGGTGAGCAAGTGCAACGGGTTCTGAAGACCGTCGTACACCATGCCGAGCAAACCGGGCGCCAGCTCGACGGTCAGCAGCTCACCGCTGAACTCGATCTCCTGACCCACACGAATGCCCTTGGTGTCCTCGAACACCTGGATGTTGCAGGTCTTTCCCTGAATACGGATGATCTCGGCCTTCAGACGCTCGTCGCCGCAATGAACATAGACGACCTCGTTCTGAATGGGGTGGCCCGCCGTGATCCGAACCGTCACCATGTTGCCGTTGATGCCAGCAACCACACCTCGCGTCTCGTTTCGCTCGCTCAAGCAAATACCTCCAAGATCTTTGCCGCGTCAGCGTTCTTCGACAAATCCCAGCGATCCAAGATCAAACTGGCCACCAGATAGGCCAACACCGCGTCCACAGAAAATGGATCGGTGCCAGAAAACGATTCGATAGCGCGCAGCCGGGCCGAGTCCAAGAGCCGCTCCCTCTCCATGGGAGAGCTCGTCTCGGCCAGGCTCGCCAGCAGCGCCTGATGCTCGTCAGAACCCTCGTCTTCCAAACCGGTCGAGCGCAGCTCCGCCTTTTCCCCCAGCTCCTCGGCACGTAGACGCACCAAGCCGTCGAGAAGCCCCAACTCGAAGGCCACCCAGTCGCGCAAAAAGGCGTTCCCTGCGCTCTGAGCCAGCTCAGAGAGCTGCTGGAAGTAGGCGCGCCACAGCGCGTCGAAGGGGTGCAGCTCCGAGAGAGAGCCAGACTCATAACGCTCGATGAATTCCTCGATGTATTCAGGTAGCTGTGAGCGCTCCTCAATCGCTTGCTTGCTCAGCAGGCCTCGCTCGTCGAAGAGCTGAAAGCCGCGCAGCACACTCTCGACGTTGCGACAATCGATTTGGCCCAGCAGCGCGAGCACGAGCGCTCGATCTCGCTCACTCTCCTCGAGCTCTTCGAGCATTTCTCTGAGCACTTCCGCCAACGGGATGGGGGCCCCTTCGGCTTGCTCAGGAAGCGCAGGTAGTCCAGCCATCAATCGATAATACGACATATCCATCCACCGCGGCTGCAGGGCTGCTGCTCTTGCCACCTCTCAGCACAGCTACTCATGACTCGGCCAGGAAGTGCTTGCGAAAACGGGGGGCGAGGAAGCGCATGAAAATCTCCCTAAAGCCCTCGTCGCTGAAGTCGAAGAGGTAGCCGCCGCCTTTGGGGGCGAGCTTGAAACCAAAGTCGAAACCGTGCTCGAAGCGCACCGTTACGCCCTTGCCGAGCTTGCTCGAGAGGGTCTTGACCATGGACTTCTCGAGCTCCGCCTGCTGCGAAGCGGGGAGCAAGACGCTGAGCTCATCGCCCTGCGCCTTGGAGAAAGCTTGAACAGCTTCGATCATCAACGGCTGCAGCAACTCGGGTTTGGACAGCACGTCGCGAATTTTGCTGTCGATCTCAGGCACCACGAAGAGCGCTTGCACAGCCTGACGGAACGCCTCCAGGCCCACACTCGAGGCCTGTCGAAGCTCAGCCTCCATCTGTGACTTGGTCGAAGCGGCTTGGCTTTTTGCATTCGCAAGCAGCTCCTCGGCCTCCTTCTTGGCCTTGGCGACCAGCTCCTGCGCCTCTTTCTTGGCTTTGGCGATGATCTCTTCGCCTTCTTTCTCTGCTGCCTTCAGACCACGCGTCTTCAGCTCAGAGATCACCTGTTCCAGGCCTTCGCTGCTCATCTTTCCTCCGCATCGAAGCTCGACACTTGGCTGCCATCATCGCGTCGTGGCTCCCCAAAAGCTCTGCCGACAGGCCTCGACGAGCTCTGTTTTTGGCCCAAGCGCACGCGCGAAGCGTCCACGGCACCCTGAAATAGCACAATCTTGGCTCGCTCGCCAAGCCTATCCACAGCAAGACTTGCGAGTGCGCTCAGTCTTCAGTGCATCACCAAGCCAAGACGCGCGTCATTCAGCGCAACAGCGCGTCGTAGCAGGCCTTTGCGCCTGCCAGCAAGACCACACCTCCCAAGATGCGTTGCACCGTCACTGGCGACAAACTGCCCTCAGCCAGGCGAATACCCACGTATCCTCCGACCAAAGCAGCCAGGGTCAGCGGCAGCACCGTTCCCAGGTTCAAAGCGCCTCCGATACCATGCCCAATCAGGCCCATGGCAGAGAGCACCAAAACAAAGACAGTGCCAAACGACGTGACCTCCCGAATCGTCGCCCAACGCAACGCCAAGAGCAAGGGCCCCAAGAACACGCCCCCCCCAATGCCCACGAAGCCCGCCAGGCCCCCAATGGTGCCACCGCTGACGGTCGCGATGCTCCAATGCCGCAGACGATCGGGCTCCGCAGCGAGCGCGAGCTCCGCTCGTGCCGAGCGCATGGTGAAAATGCCTGCCAACACCAACGCGACACCCAAGATCCCCATGAACGCTGCTTCGTTTGCGCGCACGAAGCTCGCCGCTAGCGCCATCGGCGCCGCGACCACCAAAAAGGGCCAAAACAATCGCCAGCGAGGCTCACTGCTTGGCTTGCCCTGCGCGCTCACGCCACCTTTGAAGTGCTGCCATCCATAGCGAACGCTCGCCGCGGCCGTCACCATGAAGTTCAGGAACAAAGCCGTCGGCGCCATCTCCTGTGCAGGCATCCCCAACAGCGCCATCACCGCCAAGTAGCCTGTGCCACCCCCCAGCCCCACCGCGGCATACACACCTGCAACCACGAAGACAATCGGGACCAAAATGATCAGCTCGGTCGTACTCACGTCGACTTTCCAGCTCGAGCCAGATGCTCGGGCGCACCCCCTCGGCTTAGGGCGTGTAAATCAAATTCAAGCCCAGCGCCGCCTGCTGAAACGAAAAGCTGCGCTCCCAATCCAAGCGCTCGTCGTAGAGCGTGGACACTTCGCCCTCTTGCGACAAGGAAACATAGAGCCAGCTCAGCTCGACGCCCAAGGCAAAACGCTCATCGACCTTGTACATCGCGCCCAGATCCAAGCCGACATTCCAACCAGTTCCAAAGTCGAGGTACCAATCCGCGCCGGTGCGACTCTCCAACACGTCCAGCATGTTCGTTGGCTCGGTGGTCATCGTCAGACCAACGGGAATCCGCAAATAGACCTGAAACGAGGGTAGAAGCGGAATACGAAGGCCAACGATGCCATCGAGGTGGGTCAACATCACATCATCGGAGCCGAAGGTCTCCACCAAGAACTCGTGCTTCCAGGACTGCAGCATCACCCGCACGCCGAGCATGAAAAAAC
>JAVFAO010000434.1:0-5680 GCA_034002465.1 Myxococcota bacterium | reverse complement strand
GTGAAGCTGCCCACCACGCTCAGCTCCAGCGCAGCGTCGAGCATTTCGACCCATGAGGAAGGGGCGACATCTCCGGACACTGCGCGCTCAGCTCGGGGCTGGCTGAGCACCCGCTTGAGCCCATCAGCAGCCCGATCGCCGAGGCGCTCAAAGGCGACGCCCAACAGCGAATCGAAGACGGAGAGAGGCCCATTGAGGGTGAGCACCGCATCGTAGGTCACGATGCATCCGAGCTCCGCGGGCTCGACGCGAATCTCGTCCACCAAGCGCAGTACGGCAGTCTGTGCCACCAGGAGCAGGCGCCGCGGCTGCTCATGTGCCTCGACCACATAGCGCATCACCGTGCGCGTCGCGTTCGACAGCGTGAGCGCGTAGGCGCTGCCCACGCTCGTCCCGTCCCCTGCAAGCAGGCGAACCTGATGCACGCCAGGATCCCACTGGGCGAAGTTGTGCACGTCAGCCATGTACGCGAACGCTTCTTCAGGGGACCAAGGGCACTCGACAGTGCAGAGATAGCGCGCCATCTTTCACCTCCACAGGAGCTCATTGGTAGGGGCTTCCCCCTCTCTTCGTGGGGCGCCGCCCCACACCCCGCCAAGGGGCTAGCCCTTTGGAATCCCTTGTCTTTTTCGTATTGATCGGCGATCACTCTTGATGAGCTCGCTCAGTTCTGACGCCAGGGCGCGAGCTCGGCGCAGTGCTTCTGGCAGTCGGCGTCAATCTGCTCGGCGGCGACGGCCTGCATGGCACGGGCGGCGACACAGTCACTGATACAAGCATCACAAGAGGGCTTGCACATCGCAGCGATGTCTGCTTCCGGCACCGGCGCGGCCCCTGTCGAGACCACCACCTGCGACAGCTCTGGTACGCAGGTCTGGATGCAAGCTCCAAGTGCTGCGACGTCGTCCAAGGTGAGCTCTGCGTTGCCGCTGTTCGAAGGTACTGGAGCGCTGTTCTCAGGAGCACTGTCCGCTTCCTTGAGCAAGTCTCGCTTCGAATACGCACGCTCTGCCTCGGTTGGCTCGCCATCTGGCGAGTCTTCTTGCCTTCCGGCTTCCGGCGAGGGCTCTGCTGGGGTTGAATCGGCACTCGTCGGCGCTGCCTGGGCAACGTCGTTGGTCTTGACAGCAGGAAGCTCTTTTTGTGGAGAACAGCCGAGCAGCCATCCTACGCTCGCCAAGAGGAGACAGGTTCGGAGCATGTACATCGGCGTCCTTTGGGTCTGAGTGTTGGGGGCGCTGGATGGCTGCGTGGGAGGGAAACTGCACAGCCTCGTCGACGAAAAGTATGCGCTGAATCTGGCGGGAACAGCGCAAGAACACAGGGAAAACAGCAATCCCGTCAACAACTTGGAGGAAGTGCCCAATCGACAAGAAGTCGAAGCCAGGAGGCGGAGACTCGCGGCGAAGCACGCCCGAAGGGTGCGTGCCACGGATGGCGCGCAACAACTGTGCCTAGCACGCACACAAGGCGATTGCTAGAGTGCGAACGGCGGTCGACCTATTTCAACGGGAAGTCGTAGCCAGGGGGCGAAGACTCGCTGCGAAGCAAGAGCAAGCCCGAAGGGTGGGTGCCAGGGATGGTACGCAACAAGTCGAAGCCAGGAGGCGGAGACTCGCTGCGAAGCAAGCCCGAAGGGTGGGTGCCAGATGGCAAGCAACAAGTTGGGGAAGCAGGCCAAGTGCCCAATGGACAAGAAGTTGGGTGAACAGGCCAAGTGCCCAATGGACAAGAAGTTGGGTGAACAGGCCAAGTGCCCAATGGACAAGAAGTTGGCAGGAAAGCAAGGGGTTGGCATGCGGACCGTGAGTTTGCTCATCGCAGCGTTTCTTATCCTCTACGCGCTGAGCGCGGTCTTCACCGGGTTGATTTGGGATCGCGGCAAGGTCTATCGTCGGGACGCGCAAGCCGGACGCTTCTACCTCATGGTCTGCCTCTACCTTGCCATCGGCCTCGCCTTGATCTTCCTCGATGAGCTGAGAGCAGTGTTCGGCCCCTGAGCCCCCAGCTCCGCATTCAGCCAGCTCAGCCCCCTTGAGAGCACCCGCATCGCTGCGGCCGAGGGGGCAGAAATGGTCCCTCGTTGGTACGCTTGTCACCAACGCCGCATCATCCTGGCTGGGAAACAAGGGGGAGCAAAAAACTCACTTCGGCAGACATCGACCGCTACGACAAACACAATCACTGGCTGGCGGTGTGTCGTATTTCATCGCCTCAGAGCAGCCCAGCAGGGTCGTCGCCAGGTTCTCGTCCCGATGACCGCAAACCGCCTTGGACTCACAAGGGTTGTGGGCGATCACACAGACGTCGTCATCCTGGCACGGTGGGCAATCCCCCATGCATTGCGATGGGATGAGCTGCGCCTGCTCGCCGCAGCCCCACGAAAAGGCCGATAGCATCGCAACGCAGACTACCCCCGCTCCTGCACGACTTGCGACCATTGCTCCCCTCCACCAAAGCTTGGGAAACAGGACAAGCGCCCAATCGACAAGAAAAGCTCCAGGATTGGAGCCCCGTCCGGCTTAGGGGAGCTCGTCCTCCCCACCCTTGACCTCGACCTGCAGCTCGGTCGCAGCGCCCGCCCCAGCGTTGCCCGTGGGGAAGGTCACCCGAAAGCGGCAATCGCCAACCGCCAAGCCCTTCACCTTGAGCCAGCCCGACTCGTTGACGTTGTTCTCATCTGGAGCCGAGATGCTCGTCACCTCGCAGAGCGTCGGCGTCAGCGTCTCGAGCTCGAAGGCCAAGGCCGACTGACAGATGGGCAGCTCGCCAGCGAGCAGCGGCTGCAGGTAGAAGATCGCGCCGTTGCCGCCGACCAGCGTACAAGGGTTGTGCTCCCCGTCACCCCAGCAACCGTCGCCCAAATAGGTGACGAGCCGGGAGGCGACGATGTCCGCCGCGTCCACGAAGTTCAGCGTCAGGCTCGCCGTGCCAACGTTGGCCGAGACGGTCACTGCCGCGGGCGCGCTCGGCAGGTTCTCGAACTGGATCCACTGCTGGGTGGTGGCCTCCTGGTCGACCTGCATGGCGCCTTCCGGCTCGACCCCCACAGGATGGTAGCCGTATCCAATGGCAGGCACGGCGTTGCCGAGCTGATTGGTGGCATAGAGCTCGAAGCCCAACCACAGCGCACCACTCTGAGCGCTGAGGTAGTATCCCTCGAGCTCTGACGCAGCGCGGCAGCTATGAAAGAGCTTCACATCGGTGACCGGCAGCGAGCGCAGGTTCACATAGTCCGCGACCTCGTCACCATTGGGCAGCTTGGCGCTGACCTCGAGATCAGATTTGCCCTCGGCCTCGGCTCGAACGGTCACGCGGTTGTCGGCGAAGGAGACCACCGAGAAGCTGGGCTCGCTCATGTCGGCAGCGGTGATGGTCGGCCGCTTGGACAGCAGTGTTCCGCCGGCCTCCTCCACATAGATGTCGAGTGACGCTCCCACCGCGATGGCCTTGTTGAAATCCAACGGATCGTCCTCTGCCACGTACGAAAAGACCAACAGCCCCTCGCCGCCAGTCTGCTTCGAGATGCAGGCCAAGACCGATGACGATGCTCAGAACCTGACTTACTCTCAAGAGCCTGTGCATGACGGTGCTCCTTGTCGGGGGGCTTGTTCCCCTTCGTCAGTGAACAGCCTAGCAGTCCCTCCTGCGCCCATCAATGAATGGGGTGCCATCATCCGCGCTTGCTCTCGGGCGAGGCGGTGACCATAGCAGATAGCGGTTCGGTCAAGCTCACCGCGCCGAGAGATCGCCTCCCTGAATGTGAAGCACGGAGCAAAGCTATGCTGTCCGCACCCCGCCCACTGCTCATCATCGCCTCAACGGTCTTCGTACTCCTGTTGGCATTCGGCACCACCGCAGAGACGCCTCCCGAGAGCTTGGGGGAACAGGCCAAGCGCCCAATAGACAAGAACTTCCACGATTTCTCGGCAAACAGCATCGACGGCGAGCCCGTAGCGCTTTCTGCGTATTCCGGAACGGTCGTATTGGTGGTGAATGTGGCCACTAACTGCGGCTACACTTCGCAGTACGCCGGGCTGCAGCTCTATGAAGAGATGAAGGGCGAGGGGCTCGTCGTGCTCGGCTTCCCAGCCAACGACTTCAAAGGCCAAGAGCCGGGCAGCGACGAAGAGATCAAAGCTTTCTGCAGTGACCGCTACGAGGTCACTTTTCCCATGTTCAGCAAAATCTCCGTCAAGCCCGGGGCTGCGCAACACCCGCTGTACACTTGGCTGACCAGCCTGGGCGGCGAGGTTTCATGGAATTTCAACAAGTTCCTCATCGACCGCGAGGGCAAACTGCTCGCGCGCTTCGAGTCGCGCGTCACGCCCGAGAGCGAGGAGCTGCGCACGGCTATCAAGGATGCGCTTGGCGAGTAGGATAGTTAGGAATGGGAATACGTGGGGCTCTGCCCTACGCCCCGCCAAAGGGCGGTGCCCTTTGGAATCCCCTTGATTACAGATTGTTGCTGATGCGAGACGCTGCGGAAGGTCCCGCGAGCAATAGGAGAAGGCGGTGCAGTTCGTGAAGGAAAGTGTCTTTCCAGCAAGCGTCGAGAAGGTCTTCGCTTTTCACGAGCGTCCTGAAGCATTCTTGCTCCTACAGCCCCCCTGGGACCGGGTAGAGGTCATACGGCCCCCGGCGAGCTTGGAGGTCGGCACCAGAGTCGAGCTGCGGACTCGGGTGGGGCCCAAGTGGGTCCGAATCGTGGCGGAGCACGTCGCCTACGAGCACAACCGACTCTTCGAGGACGTGATGCGCGAAGGGCCGTTTGCACACTGGCATCATCGTCACCTCTTCTTCGAGCTCGAGGAGGGCTGCCGACTCCGCGACGAGATCGACTATGCACCGCCTCTGGGATGGCTCGGCCGTCTCGCTGACCCGATTGCGGTGCGTCCACGATTGCAACGGCTCTTCGACTATCGTCACGAGCTCACGCTGCGGGAGCTTCTGGCGGCGAAGCAAAGCCGAGCGACGACCCCATGATGCTCATCTCGTGAACTGACTCTCGCCCTTGCCTTGCGTCTGCACCGACACCTCGGTATTCGTCCAATGGGCGCTTGGCCTGTTCCCCCAAGTTTTTGTCCATTGGGCGCTTGGCCTGTTCCCCCAACTTGTCAGGAGCATTTCATGGCCTTGCTCATCACCGACCAGTGCATCAACTGCGATGTCTGCGAGCCTGAGTGTCCGACTTCTGCCATCTCTCGGAGTGGGAAGCACTATCTGATCGCGCCGGAGCTCTGCACCGAATGCGTCGGACACTACGAGAGCGCGCAATGTCTCGAGGTGTGTCCGGTGGACTGCATCATCATTGATCCGACGAACACTGAGAGCGAGGAGCAACTGCGCGCCAAGTTCGAGCGCATCAGCGGAGAGAGCGAAATGCCGTAGCTGGTATCACGCTGCACAGGAAAGTGAAGCGCAAACAAGATGGTCGTTGGCCATCCACTATCCTCGACAGCGCGACACTGCTTGGGCTCGTCATACTGCTCGAGCCTTGTTGTGCTTTGTCTTTGTGGGGCTCTGCCCCACGCCCCGCCAAAGGGCGAGCCCGTTGGAATCCCTTCTCTTTTTGCTATCGAAAAGCGAACTCGTTTGCTGTTCTCGCTTGGTCGCGCTTCAGAAACAGCTCACGCGGAAGGCGTCATCGAGCTCGAGAGGCAGGATCAGGGTCATGGTG
>JAVFAO010000433.1:0-5712 GCA_034002465.1 Myxococcota bacterium | reverse complement strand
ATGATGGTTTTCATGTGGCGCTCCTGGAAGAGCCCCGACTTTCGACGGGAAAGCTAGAGCCTGCGCTGTTCGGCGCGTGTTGAAGGATGTTGGCCTCAGGGGACCCCGACAGACTCGCCGCCAGGGGCGACGCGCTCGGCCAAGCGAAGAAGCCACGCAAAGGCATAGCACGCCGCGCCCAGAAGCAAAAGGGGGGCGAAACCCACGGTCATGCCGAGCAGCACCGAGAGGATACCGCCGCTCACCGAGAAGACGGCGTTGCAGGCCCATGCCCAGGGCACATCGGCTGCTTCCCGCTGTGCGACGGCCCGCAACATCAACGGAAAAGGCATGCCCATGAAGAAGGCCGGGATGGCAAGTGCCAGAACGCTGAGCAGCACCCGCGCGGCAAGCCCCATGGGCAGCGCCCAGGCCGCTAGGCTGCCAAGCCCCAGAGCGACGGCCAAGGCCGCAACGAAGGCCGCGAGCAGCGGCCACTGTAGGCGTTCGAGCGAGAAACGGCGGGACGCAAAGGAGCCCAAGCCCGAAGCAGCGAGCATCGCCGCCAAGACCACGGCGAAGGCCATGGTCGGGGACTCGAGCAGCAAGCCCAGGGTCTGCACGGCGCCCAACTCGATCGACATGTAGCCCAGGCCCAGCGCGCCAAAGCTGGTGGCACGATTGAGCCCGAATTGACGAGGTCCCTTGCGACGTCGCAAGAGTGGCAGGAAGAGCAGGATCAGCGCGACCACCGCGGTCTCGAGCAGCAGCAGCATCAGCGCGAGCTCGGCAACGGGCCGGTTCTCCAGCGCACCGCGGCTCTGCGTACCCTGAGAGAAGAGCTCCACGAGCTGCCCCCAGCTCAGCGCCGCGAGCGCAACCCTCTGGTTGAAGAAGGGTCTGTCGTCGGTCGCGGGCTCGAGGATCACTGGGAAATCGAAGCGCAGCTCGTCATCGGGGCGTCCATCGAGGATCGCCTCGTAGTTGGGGTCGACGCCGAGCCCGCCGGGCGCGTAGAGCAGCTCGAGGTGGAGCTGTCTGGCGAGCAGCGCAAAGGCCTCGACCTCAGCGCGGCCAAAGTCTCGGCGCGAGACCGCCAAGCCCGCGTAGAAGCTGGGCTCTCCGTCGCGGCTCAGGCCACGCCAGAGCAGGCTTCGGGTGTGCAGCGGTGGCCGCCCGGCGCTGGACTCGGCCCGCTCGATGGTGCGCAGCAGGCGCGGCAGATGGGCCTCTGGGTGGGTGATGAGCAGCAGCCCCCGGTCACTGAGATGGTCGAGCTGCGCTTGCAGGCCCTCGAGGGTGAGCAGCCGGTTCTCGCTCAGGTTGAGGGCCCCTGAGAGCATGGCGGCATTGGAGATGGTGTGGGGCGAGACGATGACGTCGAAGCTGCGTTGGCAGCGGGAGAGGAAGGCGCGGGCTTCGGCAGTGTGCAGGTGCAGGCGCGGGTGCTGTGCCAAGCCGCGACTGAAGTTTCCGCGGTCCTCGCGCAGGAGCTGATTGACGGCGGGGTTGATTTCGACGGCGTGCACCTCCTCGACGCCCGCGCGCAGCGCGAGCAGCGCCTCGAAGCCTCCGCCGGAGCCCAGGATGAGCGTAGAGGTTTTTTGTAGATTGGGCTCTTGGCCTGTTCCCCCAAGTTCTTGTCCATTGGGCACTTGGCCTCTTCCTCCAAATTCTACCCGACTGAAAAAGAATGAGATTTCGTCGGTTGCGGGAGGTAGTTCATCGATTTGGGCCAGCGGCTGTGCGACCCTGGTCAGGGCCGCGCCACCGTCGAAGAGGATGAGGCGCTGTCGTTGTCCATCGCGCAGGACAATCTCGATGAGGTCGACCCTGGCGAGCTCGCTCCAACGCGATTCGAGCAGGACCCCGGGCTGGGCCAAAAGGTCGCTGACGGCGACCCCTTCGATGGTCTTGTCCCTGCTGATGCGCAGGGGTATCAGAGACTCGGCCCAGGGCATGGCGAACAGGGTGGCGAGCAGAATCAGCGCGGCGATGGCGCGGTCCATCCGACGCGACCAGAGCAGCGCCAGCGCCCCTGCGGAGGCCAATGCAGCGGCCAAAAAGACCGCCCCTGGCGCTCCGACGGCGTTGATCGCCCAGACCGAAAGCCCAGCACCACTGGCGGCGCCGAGCAAATCGGCAAGGTAGAGCTCGTGGGCGCGCTGGGTACTGCTGCTGAAGAGGCCGACGGTGAGCAGCCCGACGCCGAGGAAGGGCAGCGAGGAGAAGGCGATGAGGGCCAAGCCGAGCAGCCACTGTCCCGGCTCGACGGCGAGGGAGAAGGGCTCGAAGGGGAGTTGCTGCATGGCAGCGTGGGAGCCCAAGAGGATGAGGGGGAGCACGAGGGCGGTGTTGGGGAGCAGCGAGGAGTAGCGCCGCAGCCCTGCCCAGAGTGGTCCTGCGAGGGCGAGCCCCAACATCGCTGTGCCCAGGACGAGGAAACCGAAGTGGTACCAGAGGCTGACCGAGAAGACCCTGGTCCAGGCGATCTCGAGCAGCAGGGCGGCCGCTGCGATCGCAGCGAGGCCGAAGAAGCGCCCCACCCCTGCGCTGCAGGGCACAGCGCAGGCGGGGTTCTGGCCTGTGGTCGCTTGCTCCGAGGACTCGTCTGCTTGCAGAGGAGCGCTCAAATCACGCCTTCCTTGACCTCGATGCTGAGCTCGGCGAGGCATGCCACCAACCAATCGGAGCGCTTGATCTCGAGGTCGAGGAAGGAGTAGGCAGGGGGGTAGACCTGGAATCCGTCGGGTCCGATGCGGCGCGTGGCACCAATGGGATCGAGGAAGCCATCGAGGAGCAGGACGAGGAAGCTTCGCCAGAGCCCCTTTCGCGCCCCTGAGAGCAGGTGGTTGGCGGAGGCGAAGGGTCGTTTGTCTTCATTGCAGAGCTCGGCTTCGAGCGCCTGGCTGTGGTGCTGGCTGATGAGGGCTGCGATGGCGGTGGAGAGGGTGACCAAGCCCTCGAGGGGGTAACAGCGCTCGCCACGCAGCCTTCCGAGGCATGGCAGGAGCATGAGGTAGAAATCGTGGAGCAGGCGGCGCAGGGTGCGCTTGACGTTGACTGGGAAGCTCTCGGGGATGGCCAGGGCCCTGGACAATGGGTATCGAAAGCCCTCGGGATCACTGGAAGAGAGCAGATGGGAGAGGGCCAGGTGCGGCTTGATCTGGGCTGGGAATTGGAGCGGCTCGATGGGCGTGGAGGCCTGCTCGAACTCTCCGAGCAGGGCGTCGATCTTCATGAGCAGCAGCTGCTCACGGTAGCGCTGGATGCCTGGCAGGAGCTCATCAGCGACGACGAAGTGGCTCTCGCCATCGTCGGAACGGACCAGGAAGAGCAGCCCTCGCTCGCGTAGCCGGGTCGCATCGAAGGGGATGGGTGAGCCATCGGGGCCCATCCGTCGTGGGTAGAGCGCATGAGGCGCCGAACCGCCATTGTCGATGACATCGAAGAGGGTCCAGCGCTCCTCTCTGCCGCAGGTATCGAGCAGCTCGTAGAGCACGACGTCGCCAGGAGCCCCCAGCGCGAGCTCGTGCTCCTCGACTTTCCAGAAGGTGCCGATGTGTCGCCGCGCCGCTGACGACAGCGAAGCGGCGAGCTCAGAGAGCGAGCTCGGAACCCTCACATCAACCTCCCACAGCGATTGAACGTGGAATACATCAGTGGGGCTCTGCCCCACACCCCGCCAAAGTGAGAACTTTTGGGAATCCCTGTTGTTGAGCGTTCCAGGGGAGCACCGAAACAGATGGGCCTGTCGACGCGTACCCCCTCGAACGCTCTCTTCTGCGACTTCGTTGGCGGCGAACAGTGCTGGCCTGACGGCTTGGGGAGCCGGTGGGCAAGCGTGCCGCAAGAAAGCGGGCACCCCGCCACCGCTGCCCCCTAGTGTGCGCAATCATCAGTGCTTTGACAAGCTACGACGATGGAACACGCGCGAGAGCCTGGAGTGAGTTCATGTCCACTCGCCGCTGAAGACGCGCACGGCGGGACCGAGCAGCCGCAGCAGCCCGTCGGAGCCAAACTCGACGCGCAGTAATCCCCCAGGCAGCAGCACGTCGAGTCCTTCTGCATCGCCGAATCCGCGGGCGCGAGCGACCAAGGCGGCTGCAGCGGCGCCCGTACCGCAGGCCAAGGTGATGCCGCAGCCACGCTCGTAGACGACCAGCTCCAGCGCGGCCACACGCCATCGGGCGAAGCCAATGTTCGCACGCTCCGGAAACAGCGGATGTTCGCTGCATTGCTGCCCTATCCGCCTGGCCTCAGACATCGGGTCGGCGGTCTCGAGCCAAGCCACTGCGTGGGGGTTGCCCAAATCTACGCAGCGCACGGGGAGCTGAGCGTCGCCGAGCTCCAGGTCGAGGGATGCTCCCAAGCGACCGTGCCCCAGTTCGACCCGCAGCAGCCAGGGCGCATGGGCGTCGACCGACGAGGTCTCCTCGTCTGGTCGGTGAACCAGGTCGACCGCCAAGGCCCCCACATCGGTCTCGACCTTGAAGCTCGTCTCGCGCACGCCCTGCTCTTCCACCAAGTAGCGAGCAAAACAGCGCAGGCCGTTCCCGCACATCTGTGCGCGGCTGCCGTCGGCGTTGAGGACCAGCATGCGCGCTGCACAATCCGCGCGGCCTGTCGGCAACGAGAGCAGCACCCCGTCGGCGCCAACGCCCAAGCGGCGCTCACAAATGGCTTGAACGAGCGCAGGCTCGAGCGGTGCTTGGCCCCGTGCAATCACGAAGTCATTGCCGAGGCCGTGGTATTTGACGAACGCGCGCAGGCGCATTCTTTACTTGCGCACGGTGCGACGACGCTTGATGGCGTCCCGAATCACCACGAGGCCGCCCACGGGACCAGGGATTCCACCCTTGATCAACACCAGGCCATGCTCGACATCCACGCCAGCGACACGCAGATTCTGCACGGTGCACCGAGCGTTGCCGTAGTGGCCCGGCATTTTCTTGCCCTTGAAGATACGGCCGGGGTTGGTGTTGGAGCTGACCGAGCCGCCATGGCGCATGTACTCGTGGGTACCGTGGGTCAGGTTGTGCGAACCGGCGAAATTGTGACGCTTGATCACGCCTGCGAAACCACGTCCCTTGGAGGTTCCAATCACGTCGACGAGCTCGCCCTTCAGGAAGAGCGACGCGTCCAACGTGGCGCCCACCTCGACGCCTTCGACGTCGGCTTTTGGCAAGCGCATCTCACGCAGGTGGCGCTTGGGCTTGAGCCCCGTCTTCTCGAACAATCCCAGGCGGGGACGGCTGAGTTTGTAGTGGGTCTCACCGTCGACCTCAGCCGAGCGAACGTCCTCGAAACCAAGCAGCAGCGCGGCGTATCCATCCTTGCCGTCGACGATCTTCTTGCGCACCACCACGCAAGGTCCGGCCTTGATGACCGACACGGGCACGCGCGTGCCGTCTGCTTCGAAAATCTCAGTCATGCCGATCTTTCGGCCAATCAAACCCTTCGCCATCGTTCTCATCCTCCCGGGACCGAACCGCAGCTCTGCGGCCGCCATCCCTCGTGCTGTTGGGACGGTTCGCAAACCGTCCATCCTGATGCGCTCCCTGACTTGCTGGGCAGCGCCCCGCAGACGCGGGCGAGGATGGCCTGTAGTCTGCCGTCGCGATGACGTCAAGGGAGCTGTACGCGATTCGCGATCGAAAGTCAGCGAGGGGCACGCATCCTCTCGACATTCCGCGGGAATTGCTGCTGTCGAGAGGTCAGTGCCCTCGAGCG
>JAVFAO010000432.1:0-5717 GCA_034002465.1 Myxococcota bacterium | reverse complement strand
CCCGTCGACCGGCTTGATGGATCTCGAAGACCTACGCCGCCGTCTGCAGCGCAGCACGCCCTCCCCCAGAGTGATCATCCCTGTCGATTTCGCAGGACAACCCTCACACTTGCCAGAGCTTGGGAAGCTCGCCGCCGACTTTGGCGCAAAAGTGATCGAGGATGCCGCCCACTCACTCGGTGCCCATTACCATGTGGGCGAGCAGCGCATTGCAGCTGGTGCATGTCTGCACAGCGAGCTGGCCATCCTCTCATTTCACCCTATCAAGCACATCACCACCGGCGAGGGTGGCGCGGTGCTTAGCAATGAGCCTGCGCTCGCTGAGCGCATCCGACGGCTTCGCTCACATGGCATCCACAAGGATCCCAGCGCCTTCGAGCTGTCGACCGAGAGCCCCTTCTTTGGTCCCTGGTACCACGAGCAGGACCAGCTTGGCTTCAACTACCGCATCACCGACTTTCAGTGTGCGCTGGGTTTGACACAGCTCGAACGTCTGCCTGCGTTCGTCATGAAGCGGCGCGAGCTCGCTCGCCGCTACGACCAAGCGCTCGCTGGGACTCCGGAGCTCGCCCAAGCCCTGATGCCGCTTCGAACGGTGTCCGGTAATGAGCACGCCTATCATCTCTATGTCGTTCGCGTCCGCCAGCGCGCACAAGAGAGCCTCGAATCGCTGGCGCTGCGACGCCGTGCCCTCTACGAGCACCTTCGCCAGGCTCAGATCTTTGCGCAGGTCAATTACATCCCGGTCCCGTGGCAACCGTACTACCGGAAACGAGGAATCCAGGCCGAGGACTATCCAGGCGCCCGCGAGTTCTATGCGAGCTGCCTAAGTTTGCCCATCTTTCCTGGGATGTCCGAAGAGGACGTCGACCGCGTCTTGGAGGCGCTGCGCACATGGACCAAGGCCTAAAGGTCATCGGGATCATCCAGGCTCGTATGGGCTCGACGCGCCTGCCTGGAAAGATTCTCGCTCCGCTCGCCGGGCGACCTTTGCTGCAGGTGCTGGTGGAGCGCCTGCGACACGCGCCAGCGGGGCCTCGCGTCGACGAGTGGTGGCTAGCGACCACCGAGGAAGCGGAGGATGAGCTCACGGCACGCTGGGGAGAAGCGCTGGGTTTACGAGTGTTTCGCGGTTCGACCGACGATGTGCTCTCTCGCTTCGTCGGCATTCTGCGTCAGACCAGCGCCGAGTGGGTTGTGCGCGTGACTGCCGACGACCCCTTCATGGACGGCAGCACGTTGGCCGCGCTCCTGACCCAGGCTCTACGCGCAGACGAAGACGTCGACATTCTGGCGGAATCGGCGGACGCTCGGACCTGTCCCCTGGGATACGTGCCTCAGGTCGCGCGTGCGCGAGCGATCGTGGAAGCAGAGCAGGCAATCCCACCTTCCCAGCCCTGGCATCGCAGCCATGTCTTGACGTGGACGGCAGCGAACGGCAGGTTCCAAGCGTTTGAGCCCCCCGCAGCATATGCGGCGCGCCCTCATTGGCGCTGGACCGTGGACACGAGAGAAGATTTCGAGATGGCGCAGCGCGCCTTTGCTCTGTTGGGAGCTGAGTGGCAGAGCGCGAGCTATTCGCGCCTCTGCGCGCTCTTCGACGCACTCCCAGAGCTGGCGGCGCTCAATCAAGACCAGGTTCAAAAGGCGGTGAGCGAGGGATGAAGGCATTCGAGCTCAACGGACGCGGCGTGGGCGTCACCGGTGGCGGCGGCCATCTTGGACAGGCCATGGTTTTGGCCTTGGCCGAGGCGGGCGCGCAGGTTTGGGCGATCGGTAGAACCCAAGCGAAGCTCGATGCGCTGTTCGAAGAGGCCGCACGTCAGGGGCTCTCAGACCGTGTCTCCCTGGTCCAGGCCGACGTCACTGTGGCTGGCTCCTGTGCTTCGGTGTTTGCCGAGATGAAGCGAGCCTGTGGCGGGGTACATGGCTGGGTGAACAACGCCTATGCCGGAAGGTCGCAGCTCCTTGGTGCGCTCGATGAGGCTGGGCTGGACTTTACCCTGTCGTCCTCGCTCTCGTCGCTGATGCGCCTCACTCAGGAAGTGGCGGAGTGCATGGAGACGGGCGGCAGTGTTGTGAACATCTCGTCGATGTATGGGATGGTGTCTCCACGGCCATCGCTGTATCGCGAACACCCGCGCTTTCACAATCCACCAGCCTACGGTGCTGCGAAGGCGGGGATAATCCAATTCAGTCGCTATGCCGCTTGCCATTACGGTCTGCGCGGCATTCGGGTCAACGCCATCTCCCCTGGTCCTTTTCCCTCGCCTGCGGTGCAGACCGAAGAAGGCTTCGTGCAAGCTCTGAGTGAGCAGGTTGCGTTGGGGCGCATCGGTGAGCCGAGCGAAGTGGCGCATGGCGTGGTCTTTCTGCTGAGTCCGGCGTCCTCCTTCATCACCGGTCACAACCTGGTCATCGACGGGGGATGGACCGCATGGTGAGTCGGGGCGGCACAGGCTTGGTGTTGGGGACAGTGCAATGGGGCATGCCGTACGGTATCGCCAATCGCACGGGTCAACCACCAGTGTCGCAGGTGATGCAGATCCTCGACTATGCGCAGGCCCACGGCATCGACACCTTGGATACGGCGCGCGCGTACGGAGAAAGCGAAGCGGTCATCGGTGCTTGTGCCGACGCGCATTGGCGGATCGTGACCAAGCTCAGTCCGCTGCTCTCTTCCGACGCTGCTTCTCCCACGGAGCTTGCGCAGCGCAGTCTTGTCCAGAGCCGAGCAGCCCTGCGTCGGGATCGGCTCGAGGTTCTGCTGCTGCACCGCGCCGAGCATCGCACTGCGTGGGACGGGAGGGTGTGGGAGCTGCTTCAGGAGCAGCGACATGCTGGCCGAATCGGCAAGCTCGGGGTTTCGGTTGGCACGCCAGAGGAGGCCTGGGCGGCGCTCGAAGACCCGAGCGTCGAGGCCATGCAGGTCGCGTCGAGTCTCTTCGACCAACGGCTGCTCCGGGCGGGTTTCTTCTCCGCCGCAGCCGTGCGTGGGGTCGAGCTCTTTGTGCGCAGCGTCTTTCTTCAGGGTGTTGCTTTCCTGGACCCGGAGCAGCTGCCGCCGTTTCTTGTGGAGCTGCGGCCGCTGCTTGAAGAGCTGCGGGCGCTCTGCTCGAGCTTGGGGCTCAGTCTCGCAGCCGCGTGTATCCACTTTGCGCGAGCGCGGTTTTCGGCGCAGCTCGTGTTGGGCGCCGAGTCGTTGGAGCAGGTTCAGGGCTTTGTCCAACCCGAGCTCGAGCCGCACACCCAAGCAGCTCTGGAGCGCTTTGGGAGCGCGCTGCCCGAGCTGTCACCACAACTGCTCAACCCTGCCTGTTGGCCCAAATAGGACTGTCGATGCCAAAAACGTTGCTGATACGTGCGGACGCAGGCCCCGATATTGGGATGGGCCATGTCATGCGTTGTCTGGCGTTGGCGCTCGAGTGGAAACGACGAGGTGGAGCACTAGCCTTGCTCTCTGCCTCTCCTCCTGACGCGGTTGTCAACAAGTGGAGGAGCATCGGCGCAGACGTCTTTCCACTCGAGATAATACGTGGAACCGAGGAAGACCTACTTGTCACTGCAGAGCTCATTGGCCAACTCGCACCCGACTGGCTCGTGGTGGACGGGTACCATTTCGACAGCACCTATCAGAGAACCCTGGCGAACCTAGGGCAGCTGCTCTGGATCGACGATGAAGCGCACGCTGCCCCTTACACGGCAGACCTGGTGCTCAACCAGAATCTGCATGCACATGAGAGCATGTATGCCGAGCGACGCGGGGAAACGAGTCTCTTACTCGGTTTGCGGTACGTCCTCATTCGACCTGAGTTTCTAGGCCGACGCTGGAGTCCAAACACTCCGTCCGACTGCCCGAAGGTTGTCATCATCATGGGTGGCAGCGATCCTTCGAACGTTTCCTTGGCCGTAGCCCAGGCCATCTCCGCTCTTCCTGTTCGAATCGATATCCACATTGTAGTCGGACCAGCCAGCCCACATCTCTCGTCACTTCAGCATCAGAGCCAGCGGGCGACTCAACCCTGGACTCTCCATCATGCTCCGCACGATCTGCCGGGCCTCTTGTGTTCAGCAGATTGCGTTGTCACCGCCGCGGGCAGCACTTCTTGGGAACTCGCTTGTCTCGGCGTCCCAACATGTCTGCTCACCGTCGCAACAAACCAGCTCCCGATCGCCGCAGAACTGGGAAAGCAACAGGCGGCAGTCCTCCTCGGCTCTGCGACTGATGTGTCCAGTTCCCAGTTCAACCAGATCCTGTCTGACCTGCTTCAGGATGAGGCGCTACGAAAACAGCTGAGCAACAACGGCCGCAACCTGGTCGACGGCCGGGGAAGCATGCGTGTTTGTGATCAGCTTTGCTCCTTTGATCGACCTTGAAGAATCAGCCATGACAATACTGTTTCTGAGTAACAACCCAAGCTCATTGAGATTGGTCGACGTCCTCCGCACTCAGTGGGGTGAAAGCGTAGCACATTATGAGGAACCTCTGAGTCCGGAGATTCTTCGAGACTCAAACCCAGATTGGATTGTGTCCTACAACTACCGACACATCGTCAAGCGCTTCGTTTTTGAGACCCATCGGCATCGTGTGATCAACCTTCACATCTCGCTGCTCCCACACAATCGCGGCGCTGATCCCAACATTTGGAGTTTTCTCGACGATACTCCCAAAGGAGTATCGATTCACGAAATGGACGAGGGAATCGACACAGGTCCCATACTCCTACAGCAAGAAGTCGTATTTGATGATTCGGTGTCGCTCCGGTCTGCATATGAGCGGCTGAATGACACGATCGTCCATTTGTTCGGGGCGAATTGGGACCGCATCCGCACCCAACAGATTACGGCGATTCCCCAACCGGCTGGCGGAAGAACACACAGACGCAGAGAGCTTGCGTCGCTATTTCCGCTTCTCGAGCAACTAAATTGGAATGTGACTCCCGCCAAGTTGCGTGAGCTCTTTCGTCAAACAACAGGTGAAACCCACAGCCAGCCTACTTTGTAGGCATGGGTACTGAAACAACCGCTTCGCCGCCAGGTCAGCCACTCGATGTCAGCACAGGTCAGCGTTCATGAACACTTCATTTGCCAATGTCTTTTCCGCGTCCAAGTCGATGGTCATTGCAGAACTGTCGGCGAACCACAACGGCTCTCTGGACAGAGCGTTGGCGACGGTTCGTGCTGCGGCCGAGAGCGGTGCCGATGCTGTCAAGCTACAAACCTACACCGCCGATACGCTCACAATTGCATGTCAACGTCCTGAGTTCATCGTCTCAGGGGGCTTATGGAAAGGACGCAGCTTGTATGACCTCTATCAGGAGGCACACACGCCGTGGGAATGGCACCCTGCGCTGTTCGAGGAGGCAAAGCGGCATGGTCTACCCATCTTCTCCACGCCGTTCGATGCAAGCGCCGTCAGCTTTCTCGAAGAGCTTGGGGTTGAGTTGTACAAGATCGCGAGCTTCGAGATCGTTGATCTCGAACTGATCGAGCACATTGCCAGGACAAGAAAACCGATCATCATGTCGACAGGCATGGCGAACCTTGCCGAGATCGATGAGGCTGTCCGCTGCATTCGAAACGTTTGGGGCAACGCAATCATCCCCCTGTGCCTGTTGCACTGCGTCAGCGAATACCCTGCCTCTCCAGCGGCGATGAACCTACGAACCATCCCGCATCTGAGGGACGCATTTGGTGTCATCTCCGGACTCTCTGAT
>JAVFAO010000431.1:0-5748 GCA_034002465.1 Myxococcota bacterium | reverse complement strand
GTGCCGATGGCGGTGACTGCATCCCATCCTTCTCGATCATTTCTACATTGCTCGCGCTCCCCGAGCGCCTGTGCTCTGGCTTCGTGGGGCGCTGCCCGCGCCCATCCAAAGCCCGGGTGATATCTAAGAGATTGAAAGACAAGCGCAACAATGACGAGTAGGGGCGGACCTGCGTGTCCGCCCTCCTTGGATATGCGCAACAAGTTGGGAGAACAGGCCAAGCGCCCAATCATCAAGAAGTTGGGGGAACAGGCCAAGCGCCCAATCGACAAGAAGTAGGTTGACCCCTGGCGATGGCGCTCCAATATCGTCGACCACTCCGACATTGCTCGCGCTCTGCGAGCGACTCGAGCCTTCCGATGATTTGTCTTCGTGGGGCTCTGCCCCACACCCCGCCAAAGGGCTAGCCCTTTGGAATCCATTCTCTTTCTCGTATTGATAGGCAAACGCTGTGCACGATCTGGCAGGCAACCCGCTCTCACAGGCGCTCGAGTGGAGCTTCCACACCCGAGCCGAAGCCTGGCAGAGTCCGGTTCCGCTGGCGAGCGGGGGGTGCCTTCCACGCCTATGCGATGGCGGGCGACCTGAATCGCGCCGGGGAGCAGGTCGCGGTGTGGAGCCCCACGTCTAGCTTGTGGCTGGCGAGTTTCAGCCCAGACGGAGCAGCTTGGAGCCCGGCGGAGCTGTTGGTGGAGCGGTCGGTCCTCGATTTCGACGTCGCGCTCGACGACGACGGCGGTTTGACCGTCGCCTACCGGGCAGAGGATCCGCAATTTGGGGTGGCCGCCGTCTTCACGCGCCGCCGGCCCGGTCCGGGTGAGGCCTGGGGAGACGAACACCTGCACATGGTGAACGGCTCGTTGGTGCGCATGGGGGTGGATGCCGCAGGCGACGTCTACTTGCTCTGGTCCGTCTCGGGCGCGGGCTACTACGCCGACCGCTACTCTCGCGCTGCGGACCAGTGGGATGGCCCGGTACTGCTCGGCGCTGACGGCTACCAAGCGGCGCGGCTCGACACCCAGCGAGCGCGGGAGGGCGCGGTCATCGTGGTCTCCGACAGGTCCATGTCCAAGCAGCTCCGGGCGCACACCTTCGTGGCAGGTAGTGGCTGGACCGAGGCGTCGGTGCTGGGCGCGGGCGAGCAGGCCACGCTCGACATCGCGCTGGCGATAGACGGGAGCGCCACGGTGGTCTGGGCGCTCGGGCCGGACTACGAGCTGAAGGTCGCCACGAGCGATCCGAACACTGGGCGCTGGACCGGCGTCGCCACGACCCTCTCTGGCAGTATCGGCCCATCCAGAGCGGAGGTGGACATCGACCCAGCGGGGAATCGGTCGGTTCTTCTAGGGAGCACCTTCACGGACTCGCCTATCCTGTCCTGGGGCTCGGAGGGAGCACAGGCTTCTTGGTCCGCTCCCGTGACCGTCACAGCGTCCGGCCGCCACCCGAGGTTCGGGCTGGACGCTGTAGGCAACGGGCTCGCGCTCTGGACCCAGGACGCCACCTACGTCGCTCGCTTCGACAAGAGCAGCGGGACGTGGCAGCAGCCCACCAGGCTCGCGGCGAGCGCCGCAGGAAGCAGTCTCCACGTGGCCCCGGACGGCAAGGCGCTCGCGCTGGTGGAGACGGGCAACGCGGTGGAGGCCTTTCGCTTCGAGTGACGCTCAGCTCTCGCGCATGCCATCAGCGTGCGCATCGAGTTTGTCCGCCAGTTGCTGTAGAAGCCGATTGCGAAGCTCAACGAGCGAGCCGCCTGGCACCGTCTCCTCTTCCACGACCAGTTGTGTTGGCAGATGCACAATTCGAATGAACCGCATCCCTGAGGCTACTCTTCGAACCTCAATCTGAAGCTCCGATTCAAGGATGAGTGCTTTCATCACCTGCCAGAGTTGCGGAGTATCGTGTCGATCGTCGTGCCCGCAACAACTCTTCTCAGAGCTCACGGTAACGCCACTTTTCGACGAACTGATCCACCCAGGCCTCGAAGGGGTCCTGTTCTGGCGAGAGCCACGACTCTCCACCAATCGTGTAGGGCGGCTCGTACGCCTCGAGCTGCTGCCAGATCCAGGGCAACTCGAAGTACCGACGCGTCGGCGAGTCGACGAGGCGCTCGATCGGGCGAAACAGATCGCACGACGCGAAGAGCTCCCAATTGCTCGATACCACGTAGATGAAGCCGTCGCTGTGCGCAATCCTGCTCCGAAGGCGGTGGTCACGAGAGTCCCAGTTCGCCAGATGCGTCGACACATAGTCGATCTGTAGCTCCACCTCGAAGGGCAACTCTGCCCGCGAGAAACGCAGGCGCCAGGGCCAGTGCTCCTCGCTCCACAGCGCCTGCGCTGGACGAAAGCGTAAGAGGTAGCGATGCAAATCGCGACTCGAGGGGGAGAGCACGGTGACCCTGCGTACCTCGACCTCTCGCTCCCCTCGCTCCAAGGCCTCGCCGTATCGAGCGCCGCCTTCATCCGGAACTTGCTCCCACTGCACCGCGGCATCTCCGACGATGGAATACCGCCAGGCTTCCCGTGAGACGTAGGCAAGGCGAAAGTAGGGGTCGACGATGCGCCCTGAATCCAGCTCCACCCCCGCCAGCAGTCGCATGGGATTCCAGTGCACACCGACGCGAGTGGGCAGGGAGAGACCCGTAGAAGGCAGCATCACCAGCACCTTCCCGGAAGCGAGCCCGCGCTGCACCCGCACGCTCAGCTCGAGGCTGTCGGCGAAGCGTTCACGCTCGCCCCAGGCAGAAGCCACAAGCTCCTCTTCCTGCGTCGAGAGCGCCTCGCCTTCCAAGGCTCGCGGGAGCGTGCTCGCGCTCGCAAGCAGACTGCACTCCTCCGTCTCCTCGATGGGGTCGACCAGCAGAACGTCGACACGACTTAGCTTCACCCAGTCCCCCTCCCGAGGCGCAGGGTACTGCTGCACGTCGTCGTGCGTGAGGCTTCGACAGGGAAAGGACCAACAGTACCCTCTCACATTGGCAGCAACCATGGGCTCAAGCGGTGCGCGGGGCCGCAGATCGTTGACAAAGGTCTGCTCTTGAAGCCCTCTTCCGAAGCTCGACGTCAAACGGATATCGCCCAATCGAAATGCGAACAGCTTCCCGTCGGGAACCAGGAGAACACCTCCGACACTGAGCAAACCGAATGTCTGTTCCGGCTGCTCTCTCGCCTTCGCGATTGCCCAAGCGTAGTCAGGATCCAGAACGAGCTCGGATTCCAGTCGCGTCAGTAGCGACTGTAACCATCCCACCAAGTACTCTCGATAATCCAAGGAGTGGTCTTGAGGAGCAAACAACACACTCATCTCGTCGACGAGCTCCATGGCACGCTGAAGACCCTTATCTTGCCGACGAATACCACCGGCAAAGCGAAGAAGAAGAGAGAGGCGATACTGGGGATCACGCACACGGTCGTTCCAGGAGAACACACCCCAGGCCACCCAAGCCCGCTCTCCCGGAACGTTGCGAGCACTAAGGTCCCAGACCATATCACTCTATCCATTGAAAGCTGAGCTGTGAGGCCATCTGTTGGCTGATGATAACGACTTGCCAGTCTCCTCGTTTGACGTCACCACCGTAGAGTGGTCTTCACCGAATCACTCGCCATCGAGTTCTCTCTCCTGAGACAAGAACGCTTCCCCAGCCCTTCGGGCAGCGGTCTCAGCAAGCAGCATCAACTCTGGTCGTTCAAGAACGCAGGGATAATGCACCCAACTGCCAAGCAGCGGACTCTGAACGAAACTCACACATGCCCGCACCGACGCAAGCTCAACCCCAGCCGCCCTAATGCCTCGAAGGATGGGCGACTCGAGCTGGTCTGAGTCCGAGAATTCAGCACCATCAAGCATGGCAGTAATGCGCGAGGAACCTTTGTGCCCGAGTGTGAGAGCGAGCTGCGCTTTGGCCGAACCCATACTGGCCTCCGCCAGCACAGGAAGAGCGAACTCTGGAGACGCGGTGTTGCACTCACGCAGCAAATCGGACACGCCACAGGGGTAGGAGTAGGTCCTTGTTGGTAGTCGCTCGTTCTCGATGGCCAACCTGTCACCATCTGCAATTCCTTCGGAATGGCGCGAGGATGCGTGCCCTTCGCTCGCATTCGGTTGCACTCCGAAAACTCCTCCTACCTCCAATCGCACCCCACGCATTGTAGCTGCAAGAAGGCGCAGTTTCGCGGCGACGTGAAAAAAGGAGCTCCTCTCGACTCGAAACAATCTGGAATCGAGTCTCAGAGACAAAAGGTTCCGCTCATCTTGGCGCGTCCTTCGCTGCGCCCCGCGACCCCGTGACCAATGCTGCCCCAACGCATACAGCTCGACCGATTCACACCAGGACCAGAGCATCGGCAGGTGACTTCTCGCCGCCTGCGAGCCTGGACGAATCGCGAGCTCACTGTGCCATAGGTCGTTGCACACGCGAGGGTCCAATTGGCCATCATCGAAGACCTCAATCAAATGGGGGGACTCGAGTGCAATGGTGACATGCCGAAGCTTGGCGTCGACAGGCAAAAAGTCGCGCAAGAGCCAGTTCAAGAAGAGCTGAGTCCGCCCCTCCTTCGTGTTGGCTGGAAAGTGGAGACCGAGACGAGCATTGCGTAGTCCAACAACTTGCACCATGAGCTTTCCCTGGATCAAAACTCACTTACAATTCGAGTTGATAGCCTTGGCGTCGGCAATGTCGCCGCCACAGCCTGCAAACGCTGCGAAACAGTTGTGGCTTCGCGGGGCTTGAACACGCCAATGGAAGCAGACGGCGCAGCAAGCTCTCGACCTCTCGAGGCCAACCATACATCTCCACTCGGCGGGGTATGACCCGAAACGCAGGAATGATCCAATCATGGAAGGGCAGCATCGTTTCCTCAAAAACCGGCGAGATGCTGACGGGCGCGATGAATCGCTCCCGTACCTGTGCTTGCCGTAGGTAGGGGCGACATTCATGGCGCCCGTCATCATGCGCCAAGGTGGCTCAACTGCCAACTCGACGTGGCTCCAGCTCAGACGACCCACACCATCGTACGCCGTGAGCTGCATCGTGCTCTGCCCTGCACCCCACACCGTGCGCTGCATCCCCACTCGACGATCGTCGCTCTGGATTCACTCGCTCTCGGGCACCGACCTCGCGCCAGCTACACATCCTGCGGATGGGCGCGAGGATGCGTGCCCTCCGCTCGCGCTGGGGCCATACCACACCTGCTCCAAGCCCAAGAGCGCCTGCTCAAACACCTCCCAGGCACGCTCACTCGCCCGGCCCCCTGCGTCCTCGGCTCGTCTGCGTCCCAAGCCAGGCAACGCAGTCCAACTGCGACTGCGCCGACGCCTGAGACACACCATCGTAGCCAAAGCTCTGCGGCAGCGCGCGGGACTCGACGCCGTCCGGCCCCTTCAAACGCACCCCAGCTCGCCAACTCGACACGGGTCACTGCTCCGCCGGCTGCCTGGCGTCAATCTGCTCGAGCATCGTGTCCATCAGACGCTTCAGTCCCCTTCGCTGGTACGCAATGGTTGGGATGATCGCCGAGACAGGCCAGCCAAGCTGCTCAAAATACGATACTGGAAGAACCTCATCGGAATCGTTGCCGCGATCGACCTGCAAGACAAGAGGGAGGGAGTGCGGAGAACGCCCAAGCAAGTTGAGATGAGCGAGCATTCGAGAAAAATAGTAGTCCGTATGCTCCCAGCGCTCAGGATCCGCGCTGGCAACGAAAATGATCCCATCTGCTCTTGCGAGATGGTCGAGTTCAATGCCAA
>JAVFAO010000430.1:0-5754 GCA_034002465.1 Myxococcota bacterium | reverse complement strand
CGCCTTCCAGAACCTCGATCACCACCCCGTCGAGAACCTCTACCAAACCACGCTCTGGAATCCGGACGAGTACATCACCGACGCCCAGAACGCCAAGCTGCAAGCGGGCTTCCCGTCCACAGGCGCCTACCTCGACGTGGGTTTCTTCCACGAGAAGACCAAGGTCCGCTTGACCGTCATCAACCCAGGCAAGGCCACCTTGCTCGAGGACGGCGCGCTGCGTGTCGGCGAGGTCGAGACCAAGAACGACAAGCTGCTGCTCGCCTATAAGGTGGAGGAAGCCCCCATCATCGACGGCAAGCTCGATGACCCCGCTTGGCGCATCGCCAACCGAACCAAGGCCTTCGTCGCCGCTGGCGATGGCAAAGCCGTCAGCTTCTCCACCACCGCCAAGGCCATCTACACCCACGACGCGCTCTACCTCGCTTTGGACGCCAAAGACAAAGACATTCGAACGAGCTTCAGCAAGCGCGACGACAAGCTCTGGGAACAAGATTGCGTCGAGGTCTACCTCAACCCTGACAATGACAGCGGCACCTATTGGGAGTTGCAGTTCAGTCCGGGCCAGCTCGAGGGCGGCGGTGTGCCCATCTTCGACGCCTACTTCGAGGAGCGTCGCCGGCCCGCGTGGGAGCTCGCCAAGGAAGCCAACCTCGAAGGACTCGAAGCAGCGGTGCAGCTCGTGGGAAGCTTGAACAGCACCAACAACAAGGCCGACGACAACAACTACACGGTCGAGCTTCGCATCCCCTTCGCCTCGCTCACCAAAGTGCCTGGCAACAGCAAACGCATCGAGCTGAGCGAGCTCCCGCCCGCGGTGGGCTCAGTGTGGCGCGTCAATTTCTTCCGCGTCGATTACGAGAAGACGGGCGACACCACGCAAACACGACACGCCGCATGGTCGCCTGCTGGGGGAGACTTCCACAACCTCGACGCCTTCGGCAGCATCGAATTTGGCGAGCTCCGCGAGCTCGGCGCAGGGATCAACAAGCGGCCGCCGCCGCCAAACAACGACACGCCAAAGGAGACGCGGCTGCAAACCCACCTGGTCAAGACTGCGAGCGGCATCGACATCGGGCAACTGGTGCGCACCATGCGCGCCTCGGAGCCCCGCCTCAGCGCTTGCTTCGGCCCGAGTCTCCCCAACACGCCAGGCCAATTCGATGTGGATGTCACAGTGGATGAGCTCGGGCAGACCGTGAGCGCGACGCGTCCCATTGCTCCCCCCTTCGATGAAGCCGTCATCGACTGTATCCTCAATGACCTGCAAGGCTGGTCGGGAATGAAAGTGACGCCCGGCGGCGACGCCGAGAAGCAGCCACTGGTGTTCACCATGCGCGTGAGTCTCAGCCAGAGCCCTGCCGCCAATCCGCGTCGCGGCCGATTCGCGCCAGCCGCCGAACGGCTGACGCCACCGCATGCCCTGCCACCCACCTCTGCCAGCGGCGAATCGAGCGCTCCCGCTGATGCACCAGGCACCACGCCTGCACCAGGCACCACGCCTGCACCAGGCACCACGCCTGCACCGGCCACCACGCCCTGAAGCACCAGTGAGGCGCGTCTCCGCTGGCCTTCGCATACGCCTCGAGGCACGAGCTTGGGCAGCTCAGCCCAGCATCGTTCGCCGTCGTCCTGCACCTGCAGCGACGGCAAAACCCCTCCGGCTCGAACGCGCGCGAGCGACGCCTTGTTGCATCCCATCCTTGGCGCGCACCCTTCGGGCTGCCTTCGCGGCGAGTCTCCGCCTCCTGGCTTCGACTTCTTGTCCATTGGGCGCTTGGCCTCCTCTTCCCCCAACTTGTCTTGTCGCTTCGCCTAGGCTAGCATGGCTTGTCTGCGCTGAGTCCAAAGCGCTGGCGATTGCCCCGTTCGCTCTCGAGCGCCAGGCTCGCTCCTTCGGCAATGACTTCGGATTGTCGAGCGCGTAGGCCCGTCGCTCTCTTCGATCGCCTCGTTGCCGAGCACGTCCATGAGCCAAGCCTCTCGCCCTTCCCGCTTTTGTCCGCACTGCGGTGCCGGTGTGGTCCAATCCACCCGACTCTGCCTGCGTTGCAACGCGCCAGTGCACATCGAAGCTCCACCGCGCCCGCTGACCTCGCCCCCCATCGACACCTTCCTGCCTGGGGTGCGCTTCGCAGAGCGCTTCGAGCTCGAAGGTATCGACACCCTCTCCCGCACCCATGTGAGCTACCGCGCTCGCGACCACGTCCTCGAACGGACCGTGTGCCTGCGAATGCTCCGAGAGCAGGACCAGGATCGCTCGCGCCGCGCCGCCCTCCGCCGCCAGGCCCGCGTGCAGAGCGCCCTGCGTCACCCCAACATCGTCACCGTCTTCGACTACGCAGAAGACAACAAGTTCAACGCCTGCGCCATCGTTGAAGAATACATTGGCAGCAACACCCTCGAAACTTGGCTCATCGACAGCAGAACACGCCAACATCTCTCCTTGGTGTGTCGTCATTTCCTCTTGCCCATCTGCTCGGCCATCGCCTTCGCGCACCGTTTCGGCGTCCTGCACCGCAACCTCAAGCCCTCGAAGATCTTGCTCGACTGCTACGACGACCCCAAGGTCGCCGAGTTCGGTCTACTCAACAGCGCTCCGAGCAGCCACGTTCTAGGGACGCTCGAATACCTCGCCCCTGAGCAGATCGACAATCCGCGCCTCGCCGACGTCGCAGGCGATATCTACGCGCTCGGCGTCATGTTCTACGAGCTCATCGGCGGTGAGCTGCCTTTCACCGGCCGCAACGACCTCGAACTGGCCAGCAATATTCTGAACCTGAACCCTCGTCCACTGGTCGAGCTTGCCCCCGACGCACCAGCCGGCCTCGACGCCATCGTGCTCCGCTGTCTCGAGAAGCAGCCACAGCACCGCTTCCCCTCAGCCGATGCCCTGCTGCTCGCGCTGCGTGAGGTCCTGAGCGGCACCCGAGCACCCTGATGCGCGCTTCGCCCTCCACAGCGAGCGCAGGGCAACGGAGCCACGCATGAGCGCGGACAGCACAGCCTTGCTGCAACGCCAGCTCGAACGCTTGGAGTCCGAACAAGGCCAAGCCCTAGCCCGCCACCAGGAGCTGCAACGCTTCATCGCCAGCGCGCAGCACTCGCCAGACGACGACCCCTGCCAAGGCTATTGGAAAAGGGCGCGGCTCAAGAGCGCAGCATCGGAAAGCGAAGAGCTCCAGCGCTTCGTTCGGCGCTGTAGCGCCGCCATCGAAGCCACCCGCAGCCGCCTCGAGCTTCAGCTCGAGGACGCGCAACACCACCGGCAACGCCTCGAAGACAGCGCAGCCGACGAACGAGCAGCGCTGCGACAGTGGCTGCAACGCCAGGATGAACCGTGAACCCCTTGCCCGCTCCTAGCCTCAGACGCCTCGGTGAGTCCTATACCTGCAAGGGCAGCGTGGCCCACATCCGCTACCGCAAAGAGGACGGCTTCTTCGCCGTCATCACCCTGCAGCTCGGCAAAGACGGTCACATCACCGTGGTGGGTCAGCTACCCGGGGTAGATCTCGACGACGAGATCAAAGTCAGCGGAAAATGGGTCAAATCGCAACACGGTGAACAGCTCACCGTCGAGTCCTACGAACCCATTCTGCCCGTCACCCCAGACGGCATCATCCGCTACCTCTCGGCACAGCTCGACGGCATCGGACCACGAACGGCCAAACGCATCGTCGACACCTTCGGCGAGGAGACCCTTCGTGTATTCGATGAGACGCCCCATCGCCTGTCGGTCATCAAAGGCATCGGCCCCAACAAGCTGCCCAAGCTCGTCACTCAGTGGCAACAACGCGCAGGACAACGAAACGCCTTTCTCTTCTTCCAGAGCCACGGCATCACCTTCTCCCTCTGCACGCGTATTCTCCGTGAGCTCGGCCCCGAGGCTGTCGCGATGGTCCGTTCCGACCCCTACGCCCTCGCCCGACGCATCCATGGCATCGGCTTTTTCACCGCCGACCGCATCGCCAGACAGTTCGGCTTCGACCTCGAAGCCCCAGCCCGACTCGAAGCGGGCGTCGCCCACGCCATCGCCACCGCCGAGAGCAACAACGGACACTGCTACGTCGAGCGCTCAGCGCTGCTGCAAGAGGCCGCGCAGCTACTCTCGGTTGCCAACGACGGAGAACAAGAGAGACAGTACGTCTCCCCGGAGAAGCTCTCCGAGGCCATCGAAGCCATGCTCGAGAAGGGCAGCTTGCGAGAAGACCAGCTCCAGAGAGCCCCCTCGGAGCTACACGATGAAAGTGCACTGGACTACACAACTGAACCCCTGCGCCTGCTCTTTCGGCGCCCGACCTGGAATGCAGAGGTCTTCGTCGCGCAACGCATGCTTCGTATGCTCGAAAAGGCCTCACCTGTTCGCGCCTCGCGCAGCGTCCAGTCCTTCATCGAGGAGGTCGAAGCAGACCTGAAGCTCGAGCTCGCCCCGCAACAACGCCGTGCCGTCGAGCTCGGCCTGAGCGGACAGGTGCTGCTCGTCACGGGCGGTCCGGGCACTGGAAAGACCACGCTGATCCGTGTCCTCGTCGAGGCCTGCAAACGACTCGGGCAAGAAATCCACCTCGCCGCACCCACGGGGCGCGCCGCCAAGCGCCTCAGCGAAGCCACCAACGTCGACGCCAAGACCCTTCACCGCTTGCTCGAATTCAGCTTCCAATCCCATGGTTTCCAACGCAACGCCGAGCTCCCTCTGCCCGCCGCCAGCTATGTCGTCGACGAATCCTCGATGATCGACATCCAGCTCATGCGCGCCCTGCTCACTGCCCTGCCCGAAACGTCGCGTCTCATCCTCGTCGGCGACGTCGATCAGCTCCCCAGCGTTGGACCCGGCGCCGTCCTCAAGGACCTCATCGCCTCAGAGCTCATCCCCGTGGTCAGGCTCACGGAGATCTTCCGCCAAGCCGCAGCCAGCCTCATCGTCCGCAACGCCCACCGCATCAACCAAGGCCAGCTCCCCATCTCCCCAGAGCCCACGGAGGAGCAGCTCTCCGAGTTCTACGCCATGCGCGTCGTCGGCGGCACCGCCGCCCAGAAAGCCATCATCAGGCTGGTCTGCGAGCGCATCCCCCAGGTCTTCGGCCTCGACCCCATGCGCGAGGTGCAGGTGCTCAGCCCCATGCGCAAAGGCGACGGCGGAACCGACGCCCTCAACGTGCTGCTCCAAGCCCAGCTCAACCCCAAGGGCACCCCCATTGGACGCCCCGATGGCAGGCTGCGCGTCGGCGACCGGGTCATGCAGCTCCGCAACGACTACGACAAGGACGTCTTCAACGGCGACGTCGGCAGCATCAGCCACTACGACGTGGTCAACAAGGAGGTCGTCATCGACTTCGACGAACGCCGCGTCAAGTACAACCTCTCAGAGCTCGAAGACCTCAGCCTCGCCTACGCCACCACCGTGCACAAAGCCCAAGGCAGTGAATACCCCGCGGTGGTGCTCTGCCTGCTCAAGGCCCAGCGCGTCATGCTGCAGCGTAACCTCATCTACACCGCCCTCACCCGCGCCCGCCGCATCGCCGTGTTCGTCATCGAAGAGTGGGCCCTCAAAACCGCAGTCCACAACGCCGACCCGTCCTCCCGCAACACCCTGCTCGCCCACCGGATTCGGGTAGGAACGAGGAACGAGGAACGAGGGGCGAGGGAGCTCGAGTAGGAACGAGGGGCCAGGAACGAGGAACGAGGGGGCGAGCGGAGTGGGTACGACCTGCTCGCGCGAATAGATGGGTAGCTCGCCATCATCCTTGAGCCGAA
>JAVFAO010000429.1:0-5757 GCA_034002465.1 Myxococcota bacterium | reverse complement strand
CCCTCGCGGACTTGCAGGGCGAGTATGCCACCCCGGCAGAGGTCGAAGCCTATCGGCGATTCGCGAATGGCTACGAGAACTACTGGAAACAGTTCATCGATCCCATCGGCGTGCAAATCCGACGCAGCGACGACGGCCACGGCCTGAGCTTGGATGCGCGCATGCTGCCCCTGATCAGCGGCACTGACTATGACGAGCTCCTCGAGCTGGTGGGCAGCGCCACCTTGAGCCCGGGCACGGCGCACAACGGTGGACAGTGGAGTTTTGGCATCGGCGCCGATGCCCAGCTTCGGCGCGAGCTTGGGCAGCTCGGACGCGAGCTGATGCGCAACGACAGCATCAGCTTCGACTGGATTGGAGACTGGGCGATGGTGGGCATCATCGACAACTCAGGGCTCTGGGATCTGGCGATGCTCTCTGAGGCGATTCCGACCACCGAGCGCCCCTCCATCAACATCTTCGAGCCGCAGGGCGCGGAGATCATCAGTCGCGCCCCGGTCTACGCAGCCATCCAGTTCAAGAGTCAGCTTGGGCTGGTGACCTTGCTGGCGGCGCTGCGTAGTTTCATCTCTGGGACGGCGCCGGGCATGGTCGAGTGGGCGGAGTCGACGCCCTATCGCGAAATCCCTGTGGTCCAAGTGTCCACGCGCGACGCCTTCAGCATCAGCCTCTACTATGCGATGCCCAAGGATGTCTTCGTGCTCTCGCTCAACCGCCCCGCCCTCGAGGCCTTCATCGACGACGTCCTCGACGGCCGCGCGCCAGGGAACGCCAAGCCTGGTGAGGGCGCCCCCCAGACCCACCTTGCCGTGGCCCCCAGCGGTCCCGAGAGCTGGCTGAGCCAGACGGCGCTGGGCATCTTCGAAGACCTCAGCCTGCGCGCGAACGAGGAGGCCAGCGCTTCCTTTGAGGCGCTGGCCCGCGGGCTGGTCGACTGGCCCAGTGAAGCCGCCGAGCAGCGGGCCTTGGCCTTGGCCTACTTCGGCGCAGAACCTGCGGGGGCGCATGGCCAGCCGCTCAGCCTCGACGAGCACGGGCTGGTGACGCATCCCCTCTACGGCACCGCGGCCGAGCCCAAGCTCCCAGCGGTCCCAGTGAAAGACTCGCCGTTGACCAAGGCGGTGCAAGGCCTGGAGCTGCTCTCAAGCGGCCTCGCCTTCGAAGGCGAGGGCTTGCATCGAGGGCTTCACGTGAACTTGGAGTGGCGGCGTCGCTGAACCGCGACCGAGCCCGCAGACTTGCTCGGTGGCGTCGAATTGTGGGGCAGGCTTTCCAGCCTGCCATCTGTATACAAGACTCGCCAGCACTGCAGTCATGCACAAGGTAGGGGCGGACCTGCGTGTCCGCCCTCCCGTGGATACATGCATCAAACAGGGGCAGCGCGATGGCACCGAGCCGGCTCGTCTCTTCCATCGTGTGGGGCAGGCTTTCCAGCCTGCCATCCGTAGGTCTCAGCCATCGTGTGGGGCAGGCTTTCCAGCCTGGCATCCGTAGGTCTCAGCCATCGTGTGGGGCAGGCTTTCCAGCCTGCCATCTGTATACAAGGTTCGCCGGCGCGGCAGCCACGTCCAACCGAAATGTAGGGGCGGACCTGCGTGTCCGCCCTCCCTCGGATACGAGTCGCCTCACTCCACCTCCTCCACCTGCAGCCAGAAGCCGTGGGGCTCTGAGGCCCAGACGTAGCTGTCGACCACGAAGTAGTAGGTCTGCGCCTCGGTCAGGTCGTTGTGCAGCGTGACCTGCTCCAGCTCACCCGCCACACCTTCGTCGCTGCCGAGAATACAAGCCCCGAGGACGTCGGGACAGCCCGTCGACACGTAGAGCACCACGTCGAGCTCACTCTGCGCCGACACCCGCAGCGAGGCCCCTGCCTGCACCTCGAGCCGGAACACCAGGTCGGCGCCCGTCGCCTGGCCGTGGGTACAGCCCCCAGAGGAGGGCTTGTAGTCGTTGACGAAGCCCTCGAAGCTGCCCTCGAGCTCGCTCGGAAGCGAGAGCGCGATCGCTTGCTCACAGCTATCGCCAGCGCGAAGCCGCAGACAGCCCTGTGTCCGCTCACAGCGCCACCCCTCCTCGACCTGACAAGCGCTGTCGCAACCATCGCCTGCCTCCCGGTTGCCATCGTCGCATCCCTCGCCGCTGTGCAACAAACCATCGCCACAGCCACGCGAAGCCAAGCCCGTCACCTCCACTCGCCGCTGCACCAGCGGCCAGCCCAACATGCCAAACTCATTCGAGCCCCAACACCACACCTCGCCCGCCTTCGTCAACGCGCAAGCGTGCTCGCTCCCGGCGCCAATGCTGAGCACCTCCTCCAGCCCCGCGACCTGCACCGGCTTACTTCGCTGGCCGCCAACGCCGTCGCCCAGCGCTCCCGAACCCCAGCTCAGCACCCGCCCATCGTCCATCAGCGCATACATCGCATAATAGCCACTCACCAGCACCTCAACGCCAGAGACCACGCTCGCCCGCGGCTCCCACGACGACAAAAAATCACCTGTGCCCAAGACACCGCGCCGGTTGGCGCCCATGCAGTACACACGCTCATCGGCGGCGAGCACACAGGAATGCTCGCCTCCGACAACGACGGAGCGCAACGCCTCCAAGCCCAGCACCTGCGCGACGCTGTGCTCGTCGAGAGGCTCGCGCCCGAGCTGGCCGCTGCTGTCATCGCCCCAACAGTAGAGCTCGCCATCGTCGGTGAGCCCACAGCTATGCAAGTAGCCCAGTGACAGCTCACGAAATCGCAGCTCGGTGGGCAGACGGGTGGCCTGCGTCAACACCATCCCTTCGCCGGGGACGGCCTGCCCCATTGAGTTGCCACCCCAGCACCAGACCTCGCCGTGGCTGAGCGAACAGGCGTGTTCCGAGCCAACGAAGAGCCCCTCCGAGGGGGGCATGCCGTCGATCCGGGTTGGTGTGGGCATCGCCGCTTGGTCGTCGTAGAAAGCCATCCCCTGCAGGCCCCAGCACCACACGCTGCCATCGGCCTCGCGCGCGCAGCTCAGAGACCGTCCCAAGACCAGCTCGGCGTCTTGCATTCGTTCGCTCTCGGGCACCGACCTCTCGACAGCAACAATTGTCGCCCGCCTTCCCTGGCGGGCACCCTTCGGGCTTGCTTCGCAGCGACTCTCCGCCTCCTGACTCCGAGTTCCTTCGGAATGTCGAGAGGATGCGTGCCCTTCGCTCACTTTCGTTGGCATCGGCGCCAGCCTTGGCTCGCCGCTCCACTCTTCTTCGATTCCAAGCTGTCCGTGGAAGTTCGTGCCCCAGCAACGCCAAGTCCCGTCGCTGCCTTTGGCGCAACTATGCTCGCCGCCGACGCGCAGCTCCTCGCTCTTGGGCAAGCCGTCGACCTTGCTTGGCAGGCTGCCATCGTTCGGCGGCCCAATCCGGCCCCAGCAGTGGACGCTGCCATCGTCCAAGAGCGCGCAGCTCCGGTCAAAGCCAGCAGCCAGCGCGCGTGCGCCGTCGATTGAGTTGGCGTTGGCTTCTGTTTTCCAGGGCGTCGGGTCGTCGTGCTTGCACTCGCCTTGGGTGTTACTTCCCAAGCATCGAACGCGTCCGTCCTCGCCGAGCGTGCAGGTGTGGAAGCGGCCAACGGCGACCGACACCGCACCGCGCAGCGAAACGAGCTCCATGGGCTCACTGTTGCGTTCTGGGTCGAAAGTCTGCCCCCAAGCGGCACGGTTTCCCCAGCACCAGACCCGCTGCGCGCTGTCGAGCATACAGCTATGCAGAGCGCCGAGGGACAACGCCACGGCATCGCTGACCGCGACGGGCAACGCACGAGTACCCTCTCTGAACTCTTCGTGTCCGAGCTGCCCTTCGAAATTCCAACCCCAGCACCGGACGCCACCGTCAGCCAGAATGGCGCAAGTGTGGTCCGACCCTGCGGCGAGCAGACGAACGTCGCTGAGCTCCTCGACATAGGCAAAGGGAAGCGCGTCTCTCGAGAGCGGTGCTCGGCCGAGCTGCCCCCAACTGTTTTGCCCCCAGCACCCCACCCTTCCGTCCGCCAAGAGCGCGCAGGCGTGGCGCTCGCCGACGGCCAGCCCGGTGGCGTCGTGCAGCTCGGGGATGGGTTTGGCGAGGAAGTCGAACTCGGGGTCGAAGCGCAAGGAGCCGCTCTGGTCGTCGCCCCAACAGGCGACGCTGCCCTCACGGTTCAGCACACAGCCATGACGACCGCTGGTGTGCACCTCGACGGCGTCCTCGACGCCCAACACCTGGTACAGCCGCACGCCGCGGCTAAGGTCTCGTAACCAGCAGTAGACCTCCCCAGATTTCATTCGTTCGCTCTCGGGCACCGACCTCTCGACAGCAGCAATTGTCGCCCGCCTTCCCTGGCGGGCACCCTTCGGGCTTGCTTCGCAGCGACTCTCCGCCTCCTGGCTCCGAGTTCCTTCGGAATGTCGAGAGGATGCGTGCCCTTCGCTCACTTTCGATTGCATCAACGCGCAGTTCAGGGCAGAGCCGACGCTGAGCTGCAGCACGTCACCGCAGACGCCCTGTCGACAGGGGATGCCTTCGGCGCAGGCGGGCTCGCAGAGCGGCAACGGCTGGTCTGGCGGCGCGTCGGGCTGCTCGTCGGGTGCCGTGTCGCGTGGAAGGATTTCGGTGGGCTCCTCAACCAGCAGCTCGCTCACTGGCGACGAGCAGGCAAGGAGCAGGTAGGCGAAGGTGCCGGCGAGCATGGTGCGGGCGTAGGGTGACTGCGCGGGGGTCATGGGATACCTGGGTGAAGCGCATTGCGCTGTCTGGCTCGTTCGCGGTGCATTTGCATTCGTTCGCTCTCGGGCACCGACCCCGCTTGATAACGCGCGAGGATGGAGCACCCTTCGCTCGCTTTCGATAGCGTCCACCAGTGTCCAGGTGAACATCCTGTTTTCCGACCTTGCCACTGCCTCCCCAGACAATCAACTCCTCACCGGTCCACAGCGAGGAGAATTGAATTCGGGCCGAAGGGGCTCCCGCGCCGTTCATCTGCCGCCAACTGTCTGTTTGCGGGTCATACGCCACGCCACTCGCCGCCACTCGGCCGCCCCAGAGCAAGGCCTCGCGCCCCGTCCACACGGCCTGCAGCCCACGAAGGTCCAGAGGTGCACCCGGCGCGATGGAGCGCCACTGGTCCAAACGAGGGTCGTAGGCTTCGCCACCGTCATCGCGCACCTTGGGCGTCGAAGCGTTCGCATCGTTGGGACGTATCACCCCACCGAGCAAGAGCAGCTCCGTACCAGTCCACACGGTTTTGTTCCCACCGCGCCGAGTCGGCGCGGTCGCCATGGGGTACCATCGCTCCTCCGCTAGGCTGTAGCGCAGACCAGCGTTTCTCCACCAGGTATCCTCACCTGCTTTGAAAGCCTCGGTCCGCTCGTCCCCCCCCAGAGATCGAATCCGCCCCAGGACAGCAGAGCGTCACCGGTCCAAACGACGCTCGCTGGCTCGTAGAGAGGTGCATGGCCGGTGATGCGCAAAGTCGTCCAGGTGTCCGTGACAGGATCGTATCGGCCACCATCAACAGTACCTTTCAAACCGCCACCAGCCCAGATGATCATCTCGCGCCCTGTCCACAGCGCGTGGTGTCCGCATCGACCCAGGGGCGCGCCAACGGTACTGACAGGCCGCCAGGTGTCACTCACAGGGTCATAACGGCCACCGGTGCTTGGCAAGTAGTACGCCGGATCGTCAGCCTGGGCAGGGCTGAGGTATTGGGTGCTGACCACGCCGCCCCAGACGATCATCTCGGTGCCCGTC
>JAVFAO010000428.1:0-5764 GCA_034002465.1 Myxococcota bacterium | reverse complement strand
CATAAGGGCAAAAGATCTTGAAAGATCTTGCGCCCCTATCAATGCATCGCCCCAGACTCAGCGCGCACCGCGCGCCTTCACCTTCCCTCTGCCCTTGTCCTTTTCCTTTTCCTTGTCCTTGTCCTTGTCCGCGCGGCGCTTGGTCGGATGTGCGACTGCTGGTGGAGGCTTGGACGCAGTTGCCTCGGAGCTGCCTGATGCATCCCTCGACAACTCCTCGATGCGCTCCTCGATGCTGCGCTTCTCCTCCTTGAGCGCCTCCTGCTCTCGCTCGTACTGTTCGTCTCGAATGGAGGTGGGAGGAGCTGCCTCGAGTGCCTCGAGCTCCTCGAGACGCTCGCGCAGTCGCTCGAGTTCTTGTTGATTGGGCGCTTGGCCTGTTCCCCCAAGTTCTTGCTCGCGAAGCCCCTCGCTGAGCTCGACCTGCTCCGACACGGCATCGAGCTCAAAGGAGGTCTCCAGCTCCTCGACCTTGGAAGTTGCAGAAGGCTCCTCGACATCGAGCTCGCTCGCCGATGAGCTCTCTTCCTCAGCACTCGCCCCTGCGCCTGGGGCTGCGTCATGGGCAGCCGCAGCGCCACTGTCCCCGTCATCGTCGCCCAACCAAAGCAGCGCAGCGGCCACCAAGAGCACAGCGCCAAGAAAGACGACAGCGAGAAGCAGCTTGGGAAGCTCTCGTCTCCTAAGCTTGGTCGTAGAAGTCGCGGCGATGGGCGCGTCGAGGGAGATGGGCTCGCTCACGGGATGCGGCTGTGACGGCTCTGTTTCGAGCTCAGGTGTCGTCTGAACTTGCATGTCACCGCCCAGCGCCCAGGTTTCCTCCTCTGGCACGAAGCTTGGCGTCTCCTCGGCGAGCTGACGCGCAATCTGGTCGCTGGCCATACTCGCCCGAGTCAGTTCTTGTTGATTGGGCACTTGGCCTTTTCCCCCAAGGTGTTCGCCAGGGGCGATGGTGGGGTCCTCGCTTCCAGGAGGCAACGAGGCCAACGCTTCCTCCCCGACCGGTAGCGCCGCCCCATGCAGCAGTGCCCGTTCCTCTTGTGCTTCCACAGCGATGAGATCGAGCGCTTCCACCAAAGCACCACCATGGGCGGGCCGAGCTGCAACGTCCTTTTGCAGGCAATGATGACAGAGCTCGACCAGGGAACCTGGCACCTGCAAGCCCTCACGCAAGACCAGCGGAGGAGGTGGCTTGTTGACGTGCGCCATCAGGATCTGCAACGGGTTCTCACCGCTGAAGGGCAGCGCTCCGGTCAACGACCGATAGAGCAACACTCCGAAAGCGTAGACATCCGCTGCTGGGCCAACCTCGCGCTCACCTGTGGCCTGCTCTGGGCTCATGTAGGAAGGCGTGCCAAAGACCATCCCCGTGCGCGTGAGCACAGTATTGGCCATGCTCAGACGGGCGATGCCGAAATCGACCAACTTGGCTTGCTCGCGGCGAGCTTCGTCTCGCACCAACAGAACGTTCTCGGGCTTGAGATCCCTATGCACCACGCCCATTCGATGCGCTTCGGCCAAGCCCGCGGCGATGCCGCGCGCGATGGCCAGCAGCCGCGTGGCCGAGAGAAAAGCTGGCGTCTGCAGCAGAGCTCCAAAGGTTCTGCCCCGAAGCAACTCCATCGCGATGTACAACATGGTCTCGTCTTCGAAGTCGAAGGCGCCATCGCTGTAGACCGCAACCAAGTTGGGGTGCTGCATCTTGGAGAGGATCTTGGCCTCGCGAAGGAAACGATCGCGCACCGTCGCGTCGTCGTTGTAGTCGGAACGCAAGACCTTGAGCGCCACGCTGCGCGCTTGATCGAGCTGCTGCGCCTCGAAGACCCAGCCCATGCCCCCTTTGCCCAGTAAGCTGTGGATCGCGAAGCGTTTGTCGACCACATGGCCAAGCAGCGGCGCTTGCCGTGCCTGGAGCTGAGACTCCGAAGCGAAGCAATAGCCCTGATCACTGGGACAGGGAGCTCCGAGCTCTCCGGAGCGACGACATTGAGGGCAAGTTCCTGAAATCATGCACCTCTTCCAGTTCACTACAGCTTGGGAAGCCTGCCCGGCTCACTGGCTGGCGCTGCGTCCACACAGAGCATGCCCGAAAGCCGCGCAAGAGCCAAGCATCCTTGCGCAGCGCACCTATTTCCCGATGCAGAAGCGCGCGAAGATGCCGTCGAGCACCTCGTCGACGGCGATCACACCAACGATACTGCCCAGGGCCTCGGCCGCCTCACGCACGTCGGAGCACAAGAGCTCGAGAGGATAGTAGGCCTCAGCGAGCCCCTGCACGGCCCGCGCTGTTGCCGCGGCAGCAGCACGGACGGCCTCGACCTGGCGCAGATTGCAGAACAAGGCCATGTCGAATTCGGCTTGGGCACGCAAAGCTCGCGCAGCAGCGAGCATGTTCTTCTCGAGCGCCTGACGTCCCTCGCCGCTGCGCGCCGAGAGCCATGAGAGTGGCGCTTCCGCCCAGGCCCCCCGCAAATACGAGCGCAGCTCGCGCTCGAGCACTTCGAGCCGCGCCGATGACGGGTCTTCGAGCAGGTCCACCTTGTTGACCACCAAGAGCCGCGCCGCGGCGTCGAAGTCTGGGGGCAGGCTCGCCGAACCCTCGCCGAGCTGCGCTGCATCCAGCAACCAGACCAGCACATCCGCCTGCTCGGCTGTGCTCAGGCTGCGCGCAATTCCGATGCGCTCCACCGGGTCATCGGTCTGCGTCGCCAGACCTGCAGTGTCACTGAGCAGGAAGCGCTGCTCCTCGATACGCAGGCTCTCCTCCAACACGTCTCGAGTGGTGCCAGCCCGCTCGGTGACGATGGCCCGGTCAGCGCCGAGGAGCAAGTTGAAGAGGCTGCTCTTTCCGACGTTGGGCGGCCCCAGGAAAGCCACGCGCAACCCTCCCAGGTACCAGCGGGCGTTCTCTTGATTGCGCAAGAGCAGCGCGAGCTGCCCTTGCAGGACCTCGAGCTGCCGAGCCAGCTCGCCTGAATCCCAATCCTGCAGCTCATCTTCTTCGCCAAAGTCGAGCTGTCCTTCGAGCATCACCAGCAGCTCGAGCAGCCGCAAACGCAGCGCCTCGATGGGCTTGCTCAGCGCGCCGCCGAGCTGGGCGCGGGCGACGCGCAGCGCCTCGTCAGACTCGGCGTGGATGAGCTCCGCAATGGCCTCGGCCCGGACCAAGTCGATGCGCCCGTTGAGAAAAGCCCGCAAGCTGAACTCGCCCGCTTGTGCCTGTCGCGCCCCTGCGCTGAGGGTGGCTTCGAAGATGCGGCGCAGATTGAGGCTTCCGCCGTGGACCTGCAGCTCCACTCCGTGTTCTCCCGTATAGCTCTTCGGGGCTCTCATGAACACGGCGAGCCCCTCGTCGAGGGGCTCGTTCGTGGAGGGGTCGATGACCCAACCGTGGAGCAGTTTGTGGCTTGGCAGCTCGCTCGGAAGGGGGCGAAAGCAGCGGCGCAGCACTGCCTCGGCGTCAGGACCGGAGATACGCACGATGCCGATGGCCGCAGGGCCAGCGGCGGTGGCGATGGCGCTGATGGTATCGTTCAAGAATCCGCTCGCTTCACTCGCGTTCGAGGCGCTCGGCAAATCAATAGAGGATGATGTCGAGACCGGCGAGGAGATCGATCACCTGGTAGTCAGTGGTGATGAAGTAGTCGATGCCAAGCAGAATACGGACCGAGGAGATGGGGAAGAGCAAGCCACCCCAGAAGCCGTAGTAGAGGTCATTGGGCTCGTCGAATGACCCGTCCCCGCTCTCACGCAAACACTCTGAATCATCGTCTTCGCACTCCCACGCCCCTGAACCAAGGGTGCCGTAGCCCGCACCTCCGCCAGCGTAGAAGCCAATTCCCTCGAGCCGCTGCACGTAATCGACGCCCAACATGCCCGCGATACCCAAGCCCTCTTGGTAGCCCACCCGCGCCATGGGACCGACACCTAGGCTCAACTCAGGGGAAGAGAAGCCAGCGAAGAGCCCCACGAGCCCGCTGCCGCCCTTGCCCTCGAACGAAGTCAGGGCGGCACCACCCAACAAGCGCAGGTAGACGTCGAAGAAATTGGGCCCGCCCTCGAGGCTGAGGTTGAGCACTGCAGGCGAGCCCGAGACGAGCTCTACCCGCCGGTTGGCCGTGCTGTAGTCCTCGGCTTCGATGGTGAGGTCGTAGATGCCCGCTGGGAACGGCGCGGTGAAGGGGCACTGCTGCAGCACGGGCATGCTGAGCTGCGGACCAGAAATCACCACCTTGGCACCAACCGGCGCGCAGTTGACCGTGAGGGTGGCGACAGCCTCGCCCTGCGCAGGGATCTCGACGCTGGCTGTTTGTCCTTGATTGACAAGGACTTGTCCCGCAAACTCAGTGCCATCCGGACGATGGGCGACATAGCTGACGGCACCCGCCTCGACGGCAAATCGCACCGGGCAAGGGGAGCGCTGCCCGTCGACGACAATCTCTGTGCCCTGTGCAGGGCAGACGAACTCTAGCCAGCCCGGTCTGGCCATCGCCACGAGCTCGTCGAACTCGATGAAATTGGCCCCCAAGCGAAAGGTGAACTGCCGTTGCACCGTGCGAAAGCCGTCGGCAGAGACGGAGACCTGGTAGTCGCCAGCGGGCACCTCGATCTGGGTTGGACAGGACTGTGGCGTGCGATCGCCTATCTGCACCATGGAGCCAGCGGTGGCACAGTTGACCTGGACCTGGGCAACACAGCTCGCCCGGGCCTCCTCGAGTCCCTCGAGCGCGCGGCTCTTGGCGTCCTCGGCGTTCTCGGGATAGCGCCAGTTGTCGGCGCGATCGATGACCCAGAGATACTGGTCGACCGCCCCAGCACACTGGTCGAGCTGTCGCAGCGCGTTGCCCTTGAAGACCACCAAGCGCAGGTTGTCCTGACAAAGCCCCCAGAGCTCGTCGAGCAGCTCCACCTGGGTCGCAGCTTCACCCGCCTGAAGCGCTTCGAGGTATTGCCGTGCCAGCGCATCGTAACGCTGGATTTTGGCTTCATCACTGGCCAAGCTCTGCAAACAGGGGTCATTCTGCGCCCAGGCGCTCGCAGACGACAGGAGCACGAGCAGCCCCAAAATGTATGTCACATGCATCTGCTGCTACCTTCAAAAGTTGGGGGAACAGGCCAAGTGCCCAATCGACAAGAACTTGGGGGAACAGGCCAAGTGCCCAATCGACAAGAACTTGGGGGAACAGGCCAAGTGCCCAATCGACAAGAACTTGGGGGAACAGGCCAAGTGCCCAATCGACAAGAAATTCGCCGAAAGGCTGCGCTGCCCAGAGCGCGCCGCTCCATGTCAGGCTCGTGGCAGCGATGACAGACCTAGCCGAGAGCGCTTGCTTTGTCCAATGAGTCTGCGCCGAATCTGTGGGGACAGGCTCGAGAACAGCGGGAAACCGCACGGTGCGGTTTGGCTACAAACCTTGCAGCTCGGGTGAGAGCTTGAAATGCTCGGCGCTGCCTTTGCTCACCTCGATGCTCCGTGAAGCGTCTTTGTACTTCGTCTTCTTGACGCGCACGCGCAGCGTCTCGCCGAGCTCGAGCTCGAGGCTGCAGGGGGTCTTGCAGCTTTGATTGCCAGCGCTCACCCTCGCCCCACTTGGGTCGGAGCTGAAGCGCACGCTGACGCGGGGTTTGGACGGCTCAGGCGGCGTCTCGGGCTCGGTCGGCGGCGTCTCGGGCTCGGTCGGCGGCGTCTCGGGCTCGGTCGGCGGCGTCTCGGGCTCGGTCGGCGGCGTCTCGGGCTCGGTCGGCGGCGTCTCGGGCTCGGTCG
>JAVFAO010000427.1:0-5770 GCA_034002465.1 Myxococcota bacterium | reverse complement strand
AAAGACGTCGGTGGTGCCGAAGTCGGGATCCGGCTCGCTGTGCTCTCCACGCTCCAGAGTGATACCCACACGACCAGTGAAGAGCTCGCCATGCTTCAGAGCGAGCTCCAGCTCGGCCCCGTAGACCAGGGTAGAGCCCAGGTTGCGACGCAAGAACTCTCGCTCCGAAGGGGTGTTCGGGTCGTCTTGATCCTCCAGAACAAAACTGTCCCGCAGGTGGGTGACGTAGCCATTCACGCTCGCCAGCAGCGACCACGCCTTGTTGATGGCCCACTCCAGCTCCACCTGCTGCGCACCGCCAACGGACAACTCAGGGTCGAGACCATCGGCGTTCTTCACGATGGCGCCTTCGCCACCAACGATCGTGATGTGCAGATCCTCATCGAAGACCTGGGGAGCGCGATAACCCATGGAAAAGCTACTGCGCAGGCGCATCCAGTCGAGAGGCTCGAAGACCATGGCGAGTCGCGGAATGGCGACCACCGAGTCAATCGTACTGTTCTTGGCGACCCGCACACCAATGATGGTCTCGTTCCAGTCCGTGGGATGCCAGTCGGCCTCGAGCAACCCGGCAATTTCATGATAGTTCTCGTCCAGCTTTCGGCTATAGGCGGGAAACTCGTCCGTCAGCCCTTCATGCTGGAACTGCACACCTGCCGTGAGCAAGCCCTCCCCCATGAGCTCGAAAGGCATATGCACCATGGCATCAGCGAAATGGAAGGGGTTGCGGGTGTGACCATAGGCGGAGAGCGCCGCGCTCTTGGCGTCCCAAAAGGCCTGCCACTCGGCCACGCTGCCGCCATCAGGGGGCTCGACATTGCCGCCTCCACCATAATAGGAATCACGGGAGGTGTGTGCGAAGGTGTAACCCAAGGAATAGGCGACCCCGCTTGGGAAGGAGTGCTCCCAACGCGCCTCGAAGCCCTGCCGCAGCGTGGTCCCGCCTTCGGAGATTGCAGCGTCGAATTCCTGCAGGTCGAGGCTGTCACCACCCCGGCGACGCTCACCAATGGCCTGCGCCCGCAGCGTAAAGGTGCCATGCTGAATGGGATCCCAGAACAGATCCGCCGACAGCGCCTGCTGGCGATACCAGCCGATATCAGAGAATCCATCATCATTACTATCCCAGTCCTCGCGACTGTTCAGCGCTCCACTGAGCGCAACGGCAACCCGCCGATCCTCAGTGACATAGCCAGCACGCGCGCCAAGGTGATGGCCACCCCACTCGTCGTTGAGGCTGTTGGCGCCCATCTTGACTCCAGCGTAGCTCTTGCTGGGGCGCTTGGTGATGACGTTGAGCACGCCAGCGATGGCATTGCCACCATAGAGCGCCGAGCCACCGCCCTTGACGATCTCGACGCGGTCGATCATCTCGGCAGGGATCTGCTCCAACCCATAGACCCCAGCCAGCGACGAGAACACAGGGCGGCTGTTGATGAGGACCTGCGCGTAGCGGCCGTCCAAACCATTGAGCCGAAGCTGCGTGAAGTTGCAGTTCTGACAGTTGTTCTCGAGACGCACACCCGTGCTGTGCTTGACGGCCTGGGCAAGGTTCGCGGCGCCCTTGCGCTCAATGCTCCGCCGATCGACGACCTGGGTCTTGACGGGCGTCTCGTGCAGCAGCTTCTGCGTGCTCGCACCGGTGATCACCAGCTCGCCAAGGTCATAGTCCAAGTACAGGAAGACCCCAGCCAAAGCCGCCGCTTCGTCGATGACGAGCGTCTCACGCAGCATTGCAAAGCCAGAGGCGCTGAGCTCGACGTCGTAGCTACCCGACGGCAAACTGAGCTGGAGCTCTCCTGCTTCGTTGGAGACGAGCTCGAGCTCCAGAGCAGGGATGCGCAAGGTGGCGCCCGAAATGGGCTCACCACCCGACGCAAAGACCGAGAGGAGCACCCCCAAGCTGCCCTTGTCATCAGAAGCTGGAGAGCTCGGGGTGGACGCTTCCACCACCGATACCCAGCAACTCAAGGCCAACGAACACGCGAACACAAGCTGGCAATGAGCCAAGCCTCTCCAACGATTCATAAGCTCACCTCTCTAGACAGGGAACTCATCGAGTCTCACAGCCGACTCCAAAAAACAGAGCCAACAGCTCCTTGAAGTCTTGTCTAACAAAACAATTCATCTGTCAAGCCAGACGCGGTGCCTGGAGTTGCTTGACTGCTCCCGGCTTCCCCTGTTGCCCAGAGAACACAGCGTGCTCAGTAAGGCTCAGAGTCCTCCTTTGCTCTAACCATCAAGCAATGTTAAGAACATGAAAACAATAAGAAAAAGGAATGGCCTACAGCTTGCAATAAGGCTGTCCCGGTGGGCTCGCCCGCCGTAACCCAGATAGGAGATCACCATGCTGTACCACGCTCACTCTCCCCGCTCCTACTCGCTCATGTTCCTGCTCGTCTTGATCCTGCCCTCCTGCCAACTCCTCGATCTGGGCTATCTCGACGACTCCCTCAGCCAGAACGACCAGCCGATTCCGGTCGAGTATTCGTCCACGGCGGCCGCTCTGGCGAGGGAGTCGATCTTGAGCGCCTATCCACAAGGCAGCGAGCTCTTCGTCGACAGTCTCGCCACCCTGCTACCCGGCCAAAACCTCGTGCAGGCCATGATCAACCACGACGCCATCGACGCAGGTGCCATTCCGAACGAGTGCCCCTTCCTCGAGGCGCCCAGTGGCGGTGTCAGCGTCGAGTGCACCAAGCTGCTCACCCTCGCCTCCGAGGCCACCAAGCTCACCAAGTCCAGTATCGCCAGCTCCGTCCTCTCCCAAACCCTGAGCGCACGCAGCGTCAGCAGCGGTGAAAGCGCCTTCGTCGCAGCCTGGACCAACGAAGCGCTCTCCTCAGGCATCATCACCGGCGCCATCAAAGCCACCGACGTCATGCGCAGCCTCAACATCTGCGATGAAGGCAGCTCCGCCGCGGATCGCGCCTACGCCCTCGGCATCAGCCAAGGACGAGTGATCTTCCGGAATACCTACGAAGAGATGCTCCCTCAGCTCCCGCGCACACAATGCAACACCGACATCCTCGCCACTTCCATCCTTGCTCAGGCGAGGGCGATGGCTGATGAATACAACCAGGGGAACCGCATTTGTGCGCAATACACCGAAGCGGACTTTGGCGAGGATGTCGATATCAACGCGATGGACATCCAACGCGGGCTTGGTGTCGACGAAGGGCTCGAGACCGAATATGAGCTCGTCCGGGTCGAGCTCGTCGAAACCTGGGAATGTGAAAGCATCGACGATCCCGAAATCCCCGAAATCCCCGACACTCCCGATGTCCCCGTGGACCCCAGTGATCCTTGCCTGTGCTTCGCGCGCTACTGGGGTGACGGGCCGGTCTACTGCTTCCTCGAGAGCCAGTTCGAAGCCGAGCTCGGTCGAGACCGTCCCTTCTGGGGTGCCGACCTCGCGGACATGGCCGAGCGCGGCGTGCCGCAATGCCACGGCGAGTGCTCCGAGGCCGTCCCCATCGGCAGCCCCATCGTCTTCGACCTCGATGACAACGGCATTCAGCTCTCGCGTCAGCACAGCATCTCCTTCGACCTCGCCGCCACGGGAGAGAAGGTCCGCATCGCAGCCCTCACCGGCGCCGACGCACTGCTCGTCCTCGACCTCAACCACGACGGCAAGATCGACTCGGGTGCCGAGCTCTTCGGCAACGCGTCAGAATGCGGAGAGCGACGCTGCGCCGACGGCATCGAGGCCATCAGCCAGTACGACGACAACCGCGACGGCTCCATCGACGCTGCAGACAAGGTCTTCGCGTCCTTGCGCCTCTGGCAAGATGCCGACGGCGATGGCATCGGCCAGGGAAGCGAGCTTCGCCCCCTCTCCTCGCACGCCATCGAGCGCATCAGCCTCGCCGCGCGTCTCGACCTCGCCTGGACCGACCGCATGGGCAACAGCGCCGTACGCTCCCTCGACTTCGAGCGCAGCGACGGCCGCATCGGCCACGCCCACGACGTCTGGTTTGCCCTCGACTTCGACAGCATGCCCGTCAACCCCCGCAGCTCCGGCATCACCAGCTCTTTCGCCGCACGTTGGATGCGCTAGCTGGGTTCTTCGATGCAGGAGTACGAGTGTGGGGCTCTGCCCCACCCCTGCCAAAGGGCAAGGCCCTTTGAAATTCCTTTGAATTCAGTTCGTTGCTAGCCCCGGCGAGGCCCATACCGTATCGGATTCTTGGATCTGGAATTTGTCCCAAGCAGCCTCGATTTCGGTCGACAGTGCAGAGCTTCGGAGCGCAGCCTGAAACCTGCACCCCGAAACCCGAAACCTGCACCCCGAAACCTGCACCCCGAAACCTGCACCCCGAAACCCGAAAGCTGCCGCCCGTGACTTCGCTGCGCGCTTCTGTCACAACGGAAGTTGGCTCCGTGCATAGAGCCAGCAACGCGAGGGGGGTCCAATGATGCAGCGTTTGGCATGTATTCTCGTGGTAGTGCTGTTCACCGCCTGTGATGATCAAGGGGAGACGGGTGATCAGCAGGGTGAGCAGGACTATGTGGATATCGAGCTGACGCCGTTTCCGACGGACGAGTTTCCGGCGGCGGGCAATCCTGAGGGGCAATGCGGTGTGCCAGAGGAGGCGTCGCTGGAGGAGGTCTCGGCGCCGCGGACGGTGGTTGGGTCGGGGAGTCCGGCGTCGTGCACTGGGGAGGCTTTTATTGAGGCGGTGGCATTGGGTGGTGTGATCACCTTTGATTGTGGACCGGAGCCGGTGACGATCACGCTGGACCGTCCGGCGAAGATTGTTAATGACACGGGGCCTGAGATTGTGATTGACGGGGGTGGATTGGTGACGCTGAGCGGCGTTGGTCGGACGCGGATTCTGTATATGAACACGTGTGATTCGGAGCAGAAGTGGACGACGCCGCACTGTGACAATCAGGACCACCCGCGTCTGAGCTTACAGAACCTGACGTTCGTGCAGGGGAATTCCAAGTCTGAGGAGGAGTTTGATGGTGGCGGTGCGGTTTGGGTGAGGGGTGGTCGTTTGAAGGTGAACAACTGTCGATTCTTTGGCAATGTTTGTGCGGACACGGGAGCGGACGTAGGTGGTGCGGCGTTGCGGGTTTTCAGTCAGTATGAGGGCTTGCCGGTGTATGTGGTGAACAGTACGTTTGGTGGTGGCGAAGGTTTTGGGAATACGTGTTCGAACGGGGGCGGGATCAGCAGTATTGGTGTGTCGTGGACGATCATCAACAGTTTGTTTTCACACAATAAAGCGATTGGGAACGGTGGGAATCCTGCGCAATCGGGGACGCCTGGTGGTGGTAGTGGGGGCGCGATTTACAATGATGGGAATAGGATGACGTTGAGTTTGTGTGGGACGCGGATTGAACACAACGAGGTGGTGCAGCATGGGAGTGCGATTTTCTTTGTGAGCAATGACCACAGTGGGAACATTCGGATTGAGGATTCGGTGATTACGAACAATGAGGGTGGGTCGTGGTATCCGACTTGGCCGCAGATTTCGAATCATAGCGATACTCCGATTGAGGTGATCGCGTCGACGATTGAGTGAGTGTGTCACAGCCAGGTGATTGCGGCGTGGGCGAGGCCGCTCCGAGCCTCAAGCGGCAGCAAGAAGGGATTCCAAAGGGCTTGCCCTTTGGCGGGGCGTGGGGCAGAGCCCCACAACAACAGCGAGCGCGCGAAGCGCGCAAGCCGACACCACCCACAACAACAGCGAGCGCGCGAAGCGCGCAAGCCGACACCACCCACAACAACAGCGAGCGCGCGAAGCGCGCAAGCCGACAC
>JAVFAO010000426.1:0-5780 GCA_034002465.1 Myxococcota bacterium | reverse complement strand
TGCGCAGAGCAGAACAGCTCATGACCGCAAGAGCAAGGTACCTGTCGAGTAAGACTCCCCTGCTTGAACCTACCAAAATGGCGGCGTAAGCGCATGGGGCCGAACCGACGTTCGTTACACGGTCCCCGGAGTGCGATTCTACTTTGAAGTTCAAACTTGCTTGTGGTATTGTATCCAGGCCTTGTTGGTATGCCGTTTTCGCACTTCGAGTATACACTTGGGAAACCCCAGGAACAACAAGGCATTTGCTGATTTCGGCCACCTGATGCCGATCGCACGAACTGCTCGGGCCACAAGCCCATCGGCTTCACCTATGAGGTGAAGCAGCCCCGCTTGGCAAACAATGCCGAGCCTTCAACTGGGCTCCAAAGGGCAGCTCAAAAAACGATGCCGACATTCCAAGGCCGTCCGTGCTGAGGATGAACTCAGTTCCAAGGCGATGCGACGAGAAGCGCTCAGACTGCGCGCGGCAGGGTCTTTGGCGACGATGCAGTCTGATCGCCGGAAGAGCGTCGCGATGACCTGCAAAGCCTGCACTCCCAGAAGAAGGCAGGGCAGAGATAGACGAGCCGCTCGTCGTGGGGCATCGACGGAAAGCGCTGCAGCAGCTCCAAACTGGCTCACTCTGCCTCGCTCGGCACGAGGGCGTTGCTCCGTAACGAGATCCTCTTTCTCGAAGCCGAGCACCAGGGGATAGGACAAAGAAGCGCGTCTCCGAAGGCGCCAAGTGGCGGGCCGTTCGATTCAACGCTTCGCGTCCGTGTGCGGCCGCGCGCTCTCGCACTCGTCGCTGGATGCGCCAGGGTCACCGTACAGGTCCCAAAGCCTGACGCAACCATCGCGGGCGGCCGTGGCGAACTGTCTGCCATCTGGCGCCACGGCCAGGGTCTCGACCAGGCAAGGCGCAATCTCGGTCGAACCGAGCTCAGATCGATCCGCTGCCCGAAAGAGACGCAGTGCGAGCGTGCCGAGCTTCCACTGCGTCCCCATGGTCAGCACCAGGCTCTGCCCCTCTCGATCGCGAAAGGAATCGATGAGACAGACCGCAAACGGGACCTTCAGGGTCGCCTCGCAGACGCCCGTGCTGAGCCTCCAAAGCAGTACAGTGCCGTCGCTGTTTCCGCACCAAACATGTGTGCGGGGCTGTGGAATCGCGCAGCAGCAGCCCCCACCACCGCTGGGCGGCCCATCGTAGGTGCTGTAGCTCGGCGGTTGAAACGCAAATTCTCCGTGATGCTCCTGCACCAGACCTTGGTGGTAGGGCACGCTGTGCCCTGCGTGCCAGGCCTCGCAGTCTTTCCGCAAGTCGATGACGTAGAGCATGTCGTTGGCGTCGGTGACGACCAGGAGACCGTCGTCGTCGGCGAGCATGAGGCGCGGACTTCCGAGCTCCGGAATGGTGAAGCGGCGTAGTGGCTTGCCTGAAAACGACCTGCACTCTTCGACCCCACCACGGAACGCTGCATACACACGGTCTCCCCTCGCGCTCAGCGCGAGGGAGAGCCAGCCACCGTGCGCGTCGGACGAGACAGTCAGCGAATCACGTGGCGTCAGGGTGGCGAGGTCCCATAGGATGATCTGGCGCTCGTCGAGCGAGGCGAGGCTCGAGCCGTCGGCCGAAATCGCCAGGGCGCGAATCGGCTGCTCGTGGCTCGCGAGGGCGATGCGGCCTTCGCCGTACAAATCGATGGCCATGACCGAGCAGTGGTCGGCAAAGAACAGCATCGAAGCGTCGGCGCTGAACACGATGGAAGGGGGCCTCGAGCGAGTCAATGCCGGGAGCGCCTCGAGCGCCGATACGGACCAGCTACGGACGGAGCGAGGCCGAATCGCGCCCGCGTCGTTGTTAGAAACGGCGTCGAGCTCGGCACCTGCCGCCGTGCTCTGCGGCTGGCGCGAGCCATTCGTGGTAATGCGTGTCACTGAGAAGCCTCCGTCGCAGTACCGCACGAGCGTGCCATCAGCGCAGCATCTTGGCAAGCTCGATGAAGGCAGCAGTCGACGGCATTCTCCGCCGGGAAACGCGACAGCTCAGCCCAGGCAGCCGCCGATCAGCGCGCCGACCGCAGCACCGATCAAGAATCCCCCTTTGCTCAGCCATGCCGCAATGCTCCCGGCGCTCTCGTCAGGGATGGAGGCACCCACAAAGAAACCACCCGCGACACCTAGCGCAGCGCCGACGATCCCTCCGAGGCCGACGCCCAGCGAGATATCGGTACGAGGGATGGGCCAGCCCACGACAAGCAAGGTCAGGGCTGTCAAGACGAGTGTGAAAGGCCAGGCCATGACGAGCGCACGCGCGATTCGCCAAGGGGTGCCCGCTGCGCGAAGCAACGTGGCTTTACGCACGCGCGCGCGAGCCGATGCTCGAGCCTCGAGATAGCCTCGTGCCCGTCTTCGCAGCACGGGCTCGTAGGCCGTCTGTCGTTCGATGGCCTCGAGTACGTCGTCCCCCACCACGTTGTCGTGTTCCACACTGCCGTACTGGTCGAGGAAGTGGCGCGTTCCGGGGGTTTCGAGCAGGCGTTGAGTCAGTTGAGGGTCTGCCCCGATCATCGGCGATTTGCCCGCCTCGGTCTCGACCCCAGCCAACTCGAGGTGCTCGAGCTGGACTGACGACAGGGCATGCATCACAGCGTCGACCGTGGCCCGCTGCCTCCCGAGGCACAAGACTCGCGCGCGAAGGTGTGGGGAGCGCAACAGCGCGGCACAGTTCTCAACCTGCGCCTTGTTGTGGCTCAACTCGAGCTGCTGCAGCCGCGCCAGTGCGGGTGTGCCTGCCAACGCTGCGAGCATGCTGTCGAGCTTGTTGTGCGACAGGTCGAGCTGCGTGAGTGACGGCAGTTCGAGCAGACCCAACACATCTCGCTCTGGAGCTGTGCTGCCGAGCCCGCACCCGCGCAACGCCAGGTGTTCGAGCGCAGGCAGTGCACCTCGATGGGCAGCGTCGACGAGCGCAGCCAGCGCAGGGGCTGTCAGAGGGTTGTCACTCAGGTCGAGGCGTCTCAAAGTCGATTGTAACGGCGAGTGAGTGAGCAGTGTGAGCGTCTGAAGGGTGAGGTCGAGCTTGGTGAGCGAGAGCGATTCGATCCCCTCAACGTCAGGAGTCTCGAGCAGCGCATGGAGGGCATCGAGGGAGCGTGGACCCAACGAAAGACGTAGCTCTTTGAGCCGTCTGAGCAGCGCGCTCGAGCTCAGGGCCGCGAGCATCTGCGGTTGCATGCGCCGGTCGTGGAGCTCGAGGCCTTCGAGAGCGGGCATCGCTCGGTCCAGCCCATCCCAGAATGCCTGCCCGTCCTCAGAAGGCAGCGCATCCAGTCGCAGGAATCGCAGCGAGCTGCAACGCCCTGGCTCCATCAGTGCGGCGATGAACTTGCCGTCACGCTCTCTGTGCGAGATCGCAAGGTGCTCGAGCTGTTTGATGAGGGGAGATTCGAGTAGCGCAAACAGAAAGTGATCGGTCCGACTGCCTGTCACCTCGAGGTGGCGGAGTGTGCCGGACTCGAGTAGGGGCTCGAGTGGGTCACTCGCCGAGCTCGGCATAGACAGGTCGTGCACCACTAGATGTTCGAGACGCAGTTCTTGTTGATTGGGCGCTTCGCCTGTACCCCCAACTTCTCGACGGGCAAGCAGCGCGAGCAGCGTCTGCACCGCAGAAGAGGGGAGGCTGCCATAGGTCGCCGTCTCGAGCTGTGGCACCTCTAGGCCTCTTGCGAGGCGCCACTGGGGAAGCCAGGTGCCCTCGCGAAGCTGGTTCCACCAGAAACGAGTCCCCAGGCACATGGAGGCCGGCCACGTCGATGTGACTTCGATCGCGCGCTCAATCTCACGGTCGAGACGCTGCCGGTCTTGCCTGTGATCGAGGCTATCGAGCTGTTCACAGAGCCACTGCCAGGTCATGCGTGTCGGAGGCAACGCGCTCAACGTCTCGACGACGCGCTCATCCGAGCCTCCCGACAGCTCGGCGAGCAGCACGCGTGTCGCCGCTGGATCTCCTGTTCGAGCCAACCTGAGGAGTCGATGCTGAGACTCAGGGGTGTTCGGCTCGCTCTCAGGTCCAGCGCTATCGCGAGCATCAGCTCCATCGGAAGCGCGCTTGCTTGCGTACCCTTCGCGAGCCTGGTCGGAGGTCTTCATGAGCTTCCCCCTGTTCAGCCATTTGCAGCGGCGAGGGCAGAGGACTCGCCCTGCAGCAGTGTGATGGAAACAGAACATCTTGATGGGTCGCCAGGGCTGACCGTGATGGGAGGAGCAGCGAACGCCTTGCGAATGCCTTGCCAATCGTTCACGGACCACGACAGAGATAGCAAGACAGTCGCCGCCGCAGTACGAGTCGTCAAAGGCTCATTGTCAAGACAGAAACACGCGGATACCTGGATGCGGAAAGAACGGAGGCGTCCCGTTGCCACCAGGAGCGAGCTCGAGAATCCCTTGCGTCGAGCTGACGGAGCGCTTGCCGCCAGCCCAGGCCGCGTCGCCGAAATCAGCACCGCGCACCAAAGCGAGTTGCTTGGCCGTCCGAGTATGGCGTTTTGAGCCACAGCCCGACATGCTCGTCGTCGAGCTGCTCGAGCCTGTCGTGTGGACCCGGCGGTCGGCAAAGATAGCGACACAGTCTCTCCATGCCCTGGCCGGAAGCAGGAATCAGCGCAAACCACCATTGCTATACAGCACCTGCCCGTTGATCCATCCGCCTTCACGCGAACACAGGAAGGTCACCAAGTGAGCACAATCCTCGGGCAACCCCACACGCCCGCAAAGAGTGCGCTGTCGCACCTCATCCATCAACTCCCTGGACATCCAAGCCGTGTCCGTCGCCCCAGGATTGACGACATTGGCGGTGATCCCACGGGCCGCGTATTCGTATGCGGCAGCGATCACAATGCGGTCCATCGCCCCCTTGCTCGCCCCATAAGGCAGATTCCAAGCGGTGTGATCGCTGGTAATGGATACGATACGCCCGTTCCCACGCCCCCGGAATCGTGCACCGAACTCCCGAATCAAGAGCCACGAAGCACGGGCGTTGATCGCAAAGTGCAGGTCAAAGGCCTCGACGGTGGTGCTGCTTAGGTCGCTGTCCACAGAATGGCAATGTGCCAGAATCAGGGCGGTGGGAGAGCCCCATTGCTCCTCCATCCCATCGAAGATCCGAGCAGGGGCCGCAGGATCCGACAGGTCAGCCTCCATCGCCCAGGCCCCCACCCCTTGCCCCCGTATCCAAGCCAAGGTCTCCTCCACCTCCTGGGGCTGACTGCCCCAAGGCATGATAGCATCGTAGGGTCGCCAATAGGTCAACCCCACATCCCACCCCGCCTTGGCCAAGCCCCTCGCCACCGCCACGCCAATCCCCTTGGACCGACTGGCTCCCGTGACCAACACCACAGGTCTTCGGCCTCTCTCTCGTTCCATCAATGCCTCTGAAGTAGCCGCGGCCCTCACCATTCTCATGGGAAGGCGCCATCGTACGGCTGCACTGTACCGCAGCGAAGCGGGCACGCAACCGCCTCAAGACTTCTTGTCGATTGGGCACTTGGCCTGTACCCCCCGACTTCTTGGCTCCCCGCGACGCCGCCAAGCTCGTCGCCATGGGCACAAGCGGTGAGCCAGAGCGTCGGGCCCTGGGTGGCAGCTTGGGCACGGATCATCATCGGCAATCGGGGGTGCGTGTAGCCGAAAACGTGAGATGTTGTCCTACATCTCGCACAGCAACCTTCATCGCACTCTCAACACCGATTTGATAGAGGACTCCCTTGGGTTGATCTGCCAGGATCAAAGGAGTC
>JAVFAO010000425.1:0-5830 GCA_034002465.1 Myxococcota bacterium | reverse complement strand
TCGCTTCGGGAAGCCAAAGCGCGCTCGCCGCTCTGGCTCGGCGCGCAGCAATCCTCCTTCTGTGCTGGGACGTCAAGCTCGAAGATGGGCTCGTGGTGGGAGCGAGGGCTTTGTCGTCTTGGTGGAGCGCAAGGCACCGAAGCACAATCAGTAGGCAACTTTTCATGCCCAGCATCGACAATCCTCGGGACGATGAAGCTCGCTTCTCGGAGTTCGTAGCTGAACCCTCCGATTGACCAATGAGCTGGCTGCCGAGGCGTCCCGAGAAGGTGTCGTGCAACAGCAAGGTCTTCGATTGGTCACGACGGAATACCGCATGCTGAGGAAACTGGCACTCATCAGGAGCTTCACAGGAGCGAACGAAGGTGAGATTGGAATGAAAGTGTTCGACGTTAGCAAAAACAGTAGCGAGCGAGAGACCAAACAAGGTGGCAAAGAGGCAATGGTCAAAGGCGCTGGCAAGCGGACCGGAGCAATGCTGCCGCCGACGCTAGGGGCACGACCGATGCCCTGGCTCGTCTTGGCGGAGAAGCTCATGCAGGCTGAGCTCGGATCCGTCCAGTTGGAGCAGCAAGCGGAGCTGGCGAGGGAAGGCAAACAGGCCTGTGCGATCGAGGGTCAGCGGATCGCGGTGGCGAGCCCCATGGTAGCGGACAACCCGCACATCATGGCGCACGAAGCTGCCCACCTTGTCCAGCAGCGAGGAGGCGCGCGCGTTGCGGCGACCGCCGACACCGCGGCAGTGAAGGTCGATGCGAGCGACCCCGAGCAAGGTGCCGAGTATGAGAGCGCGAGGAAGGGTTTGGCCGAGCCTGTGGCGTCCTCAGGGAAGCAGGCAGAACTAGCCAAGACAGGGGCAGGAAAGGAGACGCCAACGAAGGCGGCGAACTTCGAGGCAGAGGCAGATGCGGCAGCGCATGTGTTCATGGGCCACCCAATACCGCCGGAGGGCTTGGTGCTGAGCGCAGCGGCCCAGGGGGTGATGTATCAGGAGAATGCGTCCGGAGCTGAGAGTGCCCGAGTCGATGGAGTTGCAGCCACGGGAGTGGAGTCTGAGCTTGGCGACGAAGCTCAATCGGATGGCGATTCTGGGTCGGAGGCGTTCGAGCTCGAGCTGCTCGGCGTAGCGAGACAGCATGCTCCGCAGGGCACAGCAATGAAGTGGGTAGCTGCGGTCATGGGGGCCGAGTCGATAGCGGTCGACGTCGAGTTCGTGAGAAGCACGCGGCAATGGCAGCGCGAACATGGCTTGGATGAGACTGGAGTCATTGACCATGCAACACTCAACTCGATGTCGGTCGAGCTTCTGGCGCAATCAGGAAAGGCTGAAGCGGCGCGAAAATGGTACAAGGGGAATGGTGCGAAGTTATTCAAACAGGCGGCGGCTCTCGCGGCCGCGCCAAGAGACAATGCCCCTCCCTTGGCTGACCCCACGAAGCAGCCGATAGCAGCCATTCTGGTTGCGTTGGAGATGAACGCAGGAGACGCGTTCACAAATCTGAGCGAAATCGCCGACTACAAGGCCGGAATGAAGCTGGATGTGACGGATCAATTTCTCGAAAGGGCGCTTGTGTGGCAAATCGACCAGAAGCTCGGTTTTGAGCTCGATGCCCAATTGGGCCCTTCTGCCCTTGTGAGAATGGGGGTGGATCCAGGAGAGAAGTTCCTTGGAAACGAGTGCTACGCCTCCTGGAATGCGGACAATTTGGAATCTCAGGAGCAGGACCCGTTTCTCGTTGCGGCAATCGCGGACTCTAGCTTTTTCGGAGGGGTGATCGACACGCTGACGCTGGGAGGCCGAAACAAGCGAAGCGGGGACCTCACAGGAGACGATGGGATTGCCTATGGAGTGGCGCACTTTACCGGCCCTGATGATTTGAAGGCGTTCCTCGAGTTCGTGAGCACAGCTCAACTGCCAAGCGAAACAGATTCAGCAAAGACCTCTGGTCATGCATTGTTGGACAGGCACTTTGGGACGGGGGAGCTCGCTTTGGTACTGAAGAACCTCTTGCTCGACAGGTCTTGGGGAATTGAAAACAACCTGTATCTTGCCGCGCTGGTGGAGGGCGGGAAGGTCAACCAACTACTGAGTTTCTTCCGCGACCCGGAGATCAAGCGTCTGCAGCTTGAGGAACTTCGTGGTGACGTGGAAGCGCGTGTGACAACCTACCGAAAGATGTTTGATGACGGAGCTCCACTTACGGTCGGCTCAGCCGCGTTGATCGCGTGTCTTGCCAACAGCTCGAACAACGGGCTCGGTACAATGACGCAGTCCGGTACCCAACAGCAGCGACAAGAGGCAGCTGGTGCACAGTATCTCGAAACTGAGGAGTCATCTGAATACCGGCTGATTGCCGTTTCCCTGTGGAAGGAAGGTCTGAAAAAGCCGACCGCGGTGAAATTGTCCTATTCCAAGGCAGATTGGCACTCGCTTATCGACACTCTGCAGAAGGATTTGACGCTGACTTCCGACGAAGCGGAGGAGGCAAAGAAAACATCTGGTCCCGCACATCGGTTGCGTCGGCTCCTGAAAACTCTGGACACTTTCGGCTCGACGTGGACCAACCCCTACCAGGGAACAGGAGGTGCATTGCAGTGAGAACGTTTCGCTTCGCAACCATCTGTGTGTTCATTCTGTGCGTGTCTTGTTCTGTGACGAAAGGAAGGCTCCTGGTTGTCCACGAGCGTCGTGACGGACAGAGCAGCTTTGGCGCGATCGATCTCGAAGGGAACCTGGTGATAGCTTTGGACTCACGCGAACTGCTGGCCGCGTATCCTGAGGGCTATTTGATCGTGCGAGACCGCGGGAAGCAGGGGGTGATGGATTTCGATGGAAACTGGGTTATCCAGCCCAACTACGACACCGTTGAGCTGCTCCTCGGTGAAGACTTCGAATGGTCAGGCCGGCTGTGTCGAACCGAGACGTATGCGAGCGGTGAAGGAGACCTCAACCGATGCCAAATTCTGACTCTTGATTCAGGCGAGTCTCTGAGCGGTCTTGAACTGTCGACGTGCGGTATTCCGAAACCTCTGTTATTTCCTGTAGGAACAGTCGCTTCTGCTGGCCTCCAAGGATATATGAGCGGGCATTGGAGCATGACCATTCCTGAGCAGTTTCGCAGTGCAAGCCTGTTCCAAGAGGGGCGTGCGCGGGTGCAGGTCGGTGTGGAGCTGGCTGAGCAGATATGTGCCTCCGCTCGGCTTGGCACGAGCGATGACGAGGTCTTCGCTGCCTGCGAAGCGTTCGATGCCTCTGCAAGCATTGGGTGGGGCTTCATTGACGAGGAGGGTCACCTTATCAGCCGTTTCGACTATCAAAGCGTGGAGTCGTTTTCGCAGGGAAGAGCCCTGGTCATGCGGGATGGCCTTCGTGGCTATCTCGATCCGGCAGGAAAGGAGTTGATTCCACTGCAGTTCGCGCGAGCATCGTCGTTCTCTGACGGGCTGGCGCTCGTGAGTACCGGCGACGGAGAGCAGTCGATGTCTTTCATCGATAGGGATGGTCAGACGAGGCTCAAAGACCTCTGCACTGCTGAGCCGTTCAGTGAGGGGCTAGCCTTCGTCTCACCAAGTTGTGAGACGGAGCAAGGGATGGGCTATGTCGATGTCGAAGGGCGACTGGTGATTCCCGGACTCGGCCCTGGACGCTTCATCGCTGGTCAAGCCTGGGTTCGCGACCCCGTCGCTCAGGGCTATGGGCTCATCAATACTCACGGTGCGTGGATGAGCGCGTTTCGCCTCAGGGACGAGCCAGGGCGGCAGCTTGATGGGGTGTCGTTCTTCACGATTCCGGCAGGCGTCATCCCCGGGGATCCCTACGACAAGGGCTTCGTCAATCTGCAGGGAGAGCTCATCTGGCCACCTGGCTGGAGCGACCCCTGTCAGATGAACGAGCTCATTATCTGGCCCAATGAAAGTTCTTGTCGATTGGGCGCTTTGCCATTTTCCCCAAACTCTTCTTCCCGCCTTGAGGAGCCCGCCCTCTGAGATTCTGGTAATGCTTCGCACTGCACCCAAGCAGGGGCGGACCTGCGTGTGCGTCCTCCACGGCGGATTGGCTAGGGTGAAAGTAGGCGCGGACCTGCGTGTTCGCCCTCCACGGCGGATTGGCTAGGGTGAAAGTAGGCGCGGACCTGCGTCTCGGCCCTCCACCGATTCTGCATACACTCAGCTAGCCTGAGCTCCGCCAACGCCTGCGTCAACCCAAAGGAACCGAGCGTGCACCGCTCACGCCCAGAGCACGGTGATGTCCACACCGTCGTGCTGCTGCTGTTCGAAGCGACCGCGCTCTTCCCAAGGACTGTCTTGGCGGTTGTCGAAGATGACCAAGTAGCCTTGGTCTCGGCCAAGGCGCTTGGCGTAGCCCGCCACTTGCTGTTTGCCCTGCTCGACGCTCCTGCTGCCACGGTACAGCTTGAGCTCCAAGAGCTCCCGACGCCCAGCGAAGTCGATGACGAGGTCGACCCGACCGGTGCCGACGGCAAACTCACGCTGAATGTGGCCACCGCCGTTGACCACGCGCTGCAGGGAGGCCATCAGCACCAGATGTGGCGCCGCCTCCTGGTAGTTCATCCCACGCAACAGGACCTCGCCGTGCTCGAGCCAGAACTGTACGAAGCCCTCGAGCAGCTTTCTCATGTCGAGTGTGCCGTCCTCGGCGATATACCAGGCGGGCTCGAGTGGGATGGAGGACTGGAGCTGGAAGGTGAGGGCGCGCGGGATGATCTCTTGGTAGATGGGGTTGGAAATGACCCGCTGCCCATTGTGCAGCCTGACCAGCCCGAGGTCTCTGACGTAGCTGAAGTCATCGTCGTAGGTGGCGGGCTCGAGTTTCAGGTCTCCCGTGAGGATGGGCTCGATGATGCGTCGGACGCGGTCCTCACGCAGGCGAGCAGCGAGGCTGTCGAGGTGGGTGTCGCGTCGCTCGATGAGGATTTCTCGGGCCTCGAGAACGTGCTCACGGGTGACGCTCTGGCTTCGGTCGGGGACCAGGGGCGCGCGATGGGTGCAGAGCAGATGGGCGAGCGCGTTGCAGAGCCAGGGCTGACCCTGGGTCTGTTCGAAGATTTCGGTGGCGGCGTCGGGTGTGTTGTGCGAGCAGGGCGCGCACCTCGTCGGCATCGAAGTTGCTGAGCCGCAAGGACTCGGACTTGATGTTGAAGGGACTGGCCGAACCGATGCTGCTGCCCTCTTCGCGGACCTGGCCGCGGTAGTCTCTCACGTCTCTCACGCCGACGAGGGCGACGCTGTAGGGGAAGGGCGCGGGACGCGAGCAGAAGCCATCGCGTAGCTGTCGCAGCAGTGAGATGAGGACCTCGCCTTGGAGGGCGTCGACCTCGTCGAAGAAGATGACCAAGGGGAGAGGGCATCGCTTGGCCCAAGCGCTCAGGAAGCGGCTCACGGCCAAGGCTGGGTTCTCGAGGGCGTAGTCGAGGTCTTCTTGGGTAGGCGAGAGCTCTGGCGCGACCTGGTCCTCGAGCCGGGCCAAGAACTCTCGGACCAGGATAGGTAGCTCCACCAGTCGGTCGGGGCCGGTCGCAGCCTCGAGGGAGAGCGCGGCACTGACATATCGCCCTTCGGCGTTGAGCTTGCGAGAGAGGTTGCGCAGCAAGGTGGTCTTGCCGCTCTGCCGCGGCGCGTGGATGACGAAGTAGGCCGCAGAATCGATGAGCCCTCTGATGTCGAGGACCCGCTGCTCTGGTGGCAGCATGTAGTGTTCCTCGGGTCTGCAGGGGCCAGCGGTGTTGAAGAACTTGGGGAAATGGGGGTGCATGGGCGCTCCTGGGTGCCGCTGCGGCGCAGCAGGCTGAGGATAGAGATCGGAAGAGCG
>JAVFAO010000424.1:0-5862 GCA_034002465.1 Myxococcota bacterium | reverse complement strand
ATAAGAAGGACGTCGCCAAGGTGCTCGCCCCGGCTGAGAAGACCAAGAAAGAAGAGAAGGCCGAAGAGAAGACCAAGGACAAGGACAAGGAAGCGGGCAAGGACAAGAAGGACGAGAAGGCGGCTGACGACAAGAAGCTGGCTGAGGACAAGAAAAAGGACACCGCAAACAAACCCGAAGGTGTCAAGGAAGTCGAAGACCCCGCCAAGAAAGACGAGAAGGCAGGCGAGCAGAAGGCCGAAAAGGAAGAATTCAAGGAAGTTGGGCCTGCGGACAAGCTCGTCGTCGATGGTGCCAAGGCCGAGACTCAAGAAAAGCGTGAGATGGGTGACGTCTTCTTCGTCGCTTCCCTCGCCGCTCTCGCCCACACCGACCGCAACCTGCTCGAGAAAAACTGCCGTGAGAACGGCGATCGTAGCTTCACTGTCACCTTCTACGAGCGGGATCCCCAAGCCGAATCTGGCTACAAGGAGCACGAGGTGGTGGTCGAGTCCGAGGCCCTCGCCCCCGAGGCGGACCAGGCCAAGGGCAAGAGCAAGGACGAAGGAAAAACCGACCGCCTCACGTCCATCATTACCCAGGCCTACACCCAGTGGAAGGGCGGAGAGGACAAGATCGGCGAAGGAAAAGGCGGAGCAGCGATGGAGGCCCTCACCGGTGCTCCCAGCGACCAGCTGCACTGCGAGGACGCTGACCAAGAGGCCCTCTGGACCTCCATGGTCGAGGCCTGTACCTGGAACCGGCCCATCCTCGCCACCACCAAGGGCGACGACAAGAAAGCCCTCTTCAACGAGTCCGAGGTCAAGCCCTGGCACGCCTATGTCGTCCTCAAGTGCAAAGAGGTCAACGGCAAGCGCATGGTCACCCTGCGCAATCCCTTCGCACGCAGTGGCTCCAACGAAGGCAACGTGCTCGAGTTCGACATGGAGAAGTTCGCGCAGCTCTACCGCGGCGTGACCGTCTCGCAACACCTCCCCCAAAAAGAAGCCAAGGCCAAGAAGAGCGAGGACAAGAAGAAGGCCGACGACAAGAAGAAAGGCGCCGACAAGACCGACAAGCAGAAAGCCTGAGCTCAGCTCACGAGCACTTGAGCCAGTGACGACAAGCTCGGCAGACCGCACGCCCGGTCTGCCGAACGGCAGCCTTCCTGTTGCCGCCGCGCCGCGCCGTGACTACCTCGACCTACAGGGCCGCTCTTGGCCATGATTGGGTCTGACGTGTCCGCGCCGCTACCACAAAGCTCTCAACGTTTCGAATTCATCGTCAGCGGTATGCACTGCGCTGGCTGCACAGCCCGGCTGCAACGTGCTCTGGATGCCGATCCGCTGGTCGAACGTGCCCAAGTCGACCTGCTCTCACGACAGCTCGTGGTGCAGGCCCACTACCACAGCCCGGAACCTCTCCTGAAGCGTGTTCAGGAACTGGGGTTTTCTGCAGACTGCACGTATCCTACGACGGGCTCCGCAGACGATGAGATGGGCGAGCCTCCAGCGACTTCCGACGCCAAAGACGAGGCCCGTCCTGTATTTGTGATGCTCGAAGCAGCTCAGATACCTTCCTCTCGCAGCGCCGATGCGCCAGCTCACGCCAAGGCGGTGGCCATGTCGCCTGCAGCGCCGCTTCCCGCTTCGGAAGCCGTGCAGGCTTCGAAGGGCGAGGGCCTCCGCGTCGCGTCGGAGCTCGAGCGGCTCTTGCGCCAAAACGACCAGAGTCATGCCGTTCAGCTTCGAGAGCAAGCTCGGCTCAAACGAGATGTTTGGCTCAGCGCTGGCCTCGGCCTGCCCGTCATGCTGCTCTCGATGCTTGCCGACATGAGCAGCTTGCTCGGGGTCATCGAGACCGCCACCATCGGTGGGCGCAACGCTTTGCAGCTCGCGCTCATGTTGGGCAGCGCCGTGGTGCTCTTTGGTCCCGGTTGGCGTTTTCTGCACAACGCTTGGCAGCTTGGCAAACGTGGTAGCGCTTCGATGGATACGCTGGTCAGCGTTGGAACCCTGGCAGCTTTTGTCTTCAGCAGCTGGGTCACCCTCTGGCCTCAATCCCTTCCAACCCCGGAACGCCATGTCTACTTCGAGAGTGTGGTGGTGATCATCGCCCTCGTCCTGCTCGGACGCTGGCTCGAGGGGCGCGCCCGTGGCGCGACCCGCGATGCCACCCGCAAGCTGCTCGCTCTGCAACCAGTGAGCGCGCATCGCCTCGAGTCCGATGGCTCGCTCACTGACCTGCACCCATCTCAATTGCGCGCGGGAGAGCTTCTGCGCGTCAAGGCCGGCGAGACCATCCCTGCCGATGGGGTGGTGCGCGATGGCGGCGGCAGCATCGACGTGTCGATGCTGACGGGCGAGTCGATGCCTGTCTCGGTTCAGCGCGAAGCAAGGGTGTATTCGGGAAGTGTCCTTCTTGATGGCAGTTTCCTGTTGCAGGTGGAGCGTGTGGGCGACGACGCGACGCTCGCCCGGATTGCGCGTCGTCTCCACGAAGCCCAGGCTTCGCGGGCGCCGGTGCAGCGTCTCGTGGACCGCGTCGCTACCGTATTCGTTCCTGTGGTCTTGTTGGTCGCCTTGCTCGCTGCCCTGCTGTGGTTCGTCTTTGGGCCAGAGCCAGCCTTGGCGCATGCGCTGACGGTCGCGATGAGTGTTCTGCTCATCGCTTGTCCTTGCGCCCTGGGTTTGGCCACGCCCGCGGCGATCAGCGTGGGTGCGGGCGCCGCGGCTCGTCGGGGTATTCTCTTTCGTGATGCGTCGGCGATCGAGCGCTTGGCGGCATGCGACACTGTCGTCTTCGATAAGACTGGAACGCTCAGCAAAGGGAAGCCGCAGGTGTTGAGTCATCGTATTCTCCAGTATGGCGATGCTTTGGATGAGGCGCGCTTGATTCGATGGATTGCGAGTCTCGAGCAGGGAAGTCAACACCCGCTGGCGCGGGCTCTGCTTGCCTGGGCCGAAGCGCGGCCAGATGCGGGGCTCGGTCTCTTCGAGGTGCAAGCTTTTCAGGAGCTTGGTGGTGTGGGTGTGAGCGGCGTGGTCGAGGGACGCAGGCTGCAGGTGGTTCGGGCGGAGCTGAAGCTCCTTGACGACCCAGGACTCAGCGAGGCCGCGACGCTCGCATTCGAGCGTGGACACACGGTGTTGGCGGTCATGCTGGACGGCGCCGCTCGTGCCGTTGTCGAGCTCTCCGACGCGTTGAGGGAGGACGCCCTCGAATCGGTTCTCAGACTCAAGGCAATGGGAATACGAAGCCTGCTGCTCAGTGGCGACGCTGAGGCGGTGACGCAGCAGGTGGCGCGGTCCCTCGGGCTCGATGAGGCTCGAGGACAGTGTTCACCGCACGAGAAGGCTGCCTTCGTAGAGCAATTGCGCGCACAGGGGCGCGTCGTGGTGTTTTTGGGTGACGGTATCAATGATGCGCCAGCGCTCGCCACTGCAGATGTTGGCGCTGCGATGGGGAGCGGCGCGGACATCGCCATCGAGAGTGCAGATTTGAGCCTAGCCAGGTCGCAGCCGAGCGCGTTGGTCGAGGCGATTGCTCTGGCACGGCAGACCCGCGCAACGATTCGCCAAAATCTGGTTTTTGCTTTTGTTTATAATAGCTTGGGAATTCCCATCGCGGCCGGAGCCCTCTTCGCCGTCACGGGCACCTTGCTCTCACCGATGTTGGCGGCTTTGGCGATGGCCGCCTCGAGCTTGAGCGTGTTGGGCAATTCCCTGCGTTTGGCGCGTAGGGCCCGCGCTATTCCTTGATTTCGGGTACTCCATCTGCGACCAAGCTGGTGAAGAAGGAGACCAAGTCGGCCTGCGCTTGGGGGTGATGGTAGACGACGAAGTGACCGTCATAGCTGCCGTCGCCTTCGTATTGCCGGACCAACGCGGTGACGCCGGCATAGTTCCCTTTGACAGGTGCTTGGATGGTGTTCACACCGCCAAAGGGTCGCGGGGCAGGTTCGAAGAGGTGGGCCCCCACCCCGATGGCCAGCGCCTGCTGGGTGGCGTCGGGTGAGTAGTGGTCGTCGAGGCCGAAGATGTGGAAGTAGTGGGGTCTGCTGCGCTCACCTTCGAGCTCGTGGATCACCGACTCGGCGTAATTGATGCCATCACTGAGGTCGAAGTAGGTCTGGAGCAGGCTGAGCATGGGGTGCATGTCGCTCAAGTTCTGCTCGCCGAGGGCGAATTTGAGCCCAGTGACGATATCGAGGGGCTGATTCTTGTTGAGCAGCGAGAGGATCAGTCCGCCTCCGGCGCCGCTCAGGACGACGGCGCGGAAGAAGGAGTCGAAGGGCAGCATCAAGGTGGCGTAGTGGGTGCCCTGGCTGTGTGCCATCAGGTAGACCTTTTCGGGATCGAAGTTGATGGCGTTGCCGGTCGGGGAGAGCTCTGCGGGGATGCCGCCGCCACTGGCCCAACGGGCGAGGTAGACGAGGTCGGCGACGCCTTGGAAGACGTGGGCTCTGCTGGCGCGGGGGTTGTTGATGTTGAAGTAGAGCAGCTCTGGGTCGACGGTGCTGCCGGCGGCACGGCTGCCGTGTACGACTTGGTCGAAGCCGACGGTGACCACCCCATTGCCCTCTGATGGGGCGAGCATTTCAGCGATGCCGTTGATGACCTGCGAGCGGAAGCTGCCGCTGGTGCCATGCGCGTAGACCAGCACTGGCCAGCCTGTCTCTGGCATCTGCACTTGGGTCGGGACGGTGATGGAGATGCAGACGGAGCTCATGTTCTGCACCTGTGGTTTTCCATCGACCAGCACCAGTCCTCCGCCATCATTGGGACTGAGGAAGGGCGGGGTGCCCTTCTGGAGCATGGGCATATCGAGGCGCGCGTGAATCTCGATGAACTTGTCGTTGACGCTGAAGCAACCGCGTTCATGGGCTTCGCCGCTGAGTCCGTCGTCACAGGGGCTGCTTCCGTTTTCGCTGCAGATGCTGAAGAGCTGTGGGGCAGGCGCTGCGACCTCGAGAATGGCGTCGCGGATGGCGGGGATGAGCGCGCGTTGGTTTTGTGTGGTGAAGACGGTGGCACCAATGACCTCGCTCACCGCGATTTGTTCCTGGGCTAGCAGGGCACGCAGCGGCGCGTATTTGCCGTGCGCTTCGGCGAGTGCGGGGTCGCTGGGGGCGGCCTCGGCGAGGACGCTCTGCAGTTCTTCGTCTGCGCTCAGCGCGGTGCCCGTATCGGAGAGCACACCGTGCAGCATCACGGCGGCGTAGATGTGGCCTGGTTTCAACGGGCGTCCCCAGGGTACGCGCAGTCCGAGCCAGTTGTCGCAGAGATAGGGGGAGCCGCTGCCTGGGCCGGTGGAGGCGGCCCAAGCGACGCCGATGCGTTGTCCGTACTGTGGGGTCTCCTCGGTGAGATCATAGAGGAAGAAGCGCGCTTGCTCTCCGGCGTCCTTGAGCGAAGCGAGATCGATAGGGGTGCTGAAGCGGAAGTAGATGGTGGGGTTGAGCGAGAAGCCATCGAGGTCTTCGGTGGCTTGTTGGAGCAGGGTCTGGAAGAGCGCACGGCTCTCGAAGCCCTCTGGCGGCAGTGGGTAGTGGGAGAAATCGAGGCGCTCGCCGTCTCTGAGGATGTCATTGGGGTAGGGGAGGCGGGCGAACTCGGCTTGGGCGTCACGGGGCAGCTCGAAGAAGACCCGCGGCGTACCGGGGTCGGGGGCACACTTTAGGGGTAAGGCGGGTGTGGGCAGGGGCTGGTCGGCCTTGGCGGCGCAGACATTCTTGGCGCAGCCCAGCCCGGCGAGGCAGTCGAGGGAGCTTTGACAGGCGTCGGCCAGATCGCCTTCTCCAGTGGAGCGGCAGACCATGGAGATGCCTTCGGGGACACAGCGCAGACCAGGTTCGCAGTCCGCGGAGGCATCTCCATGGTC
>JAVFAO010000423.1:0-5865 GCA_034002465.1 Myxococcota bacterium | reverse complement strand
TCATGTCAGGTCCTGAACAATTGGTGTTGGTGATTTCGCAGAATACTCACCATTTGTTTTCCGACTGTTTTCAGCAATCGAAATCGATTGCTGCTCGCTCACGGTTTTCATCGCAGTTGACGTCTTTCGGAATACTTGCCTTGGTTTCATCCTCAAGCAGTCCCAATACAGACCTGATGTTGTATCGCAAAGAAGACCTCGTCGGGCAAGTTTCCATGACGATCGACAGCGCGATGTATTCCGTTTTTCTGTTGGCGAGTCAGAAGGGTCACTTCTGTCTCCTGTCTTCCTCTGGTGCATTCTGCTCTTCTTCAGAAGACATCTAACTGCGAGGTTCTCCATGCGGTCACTCCCCACTTGGTGCTGTGCTCTTGCACTCTCTCTCCCATCTGTTGCGCTTGCTCAGTTGGAGGTTCCAACAACAATCACTCAACAAGGACGTATCATCCTTGAAACGGGAAGTGCTGCGGAGGGTGTGTACCTGGGAGTGTTTCAACTCAAACAAGGCGCAACTGTGGTCTGGCAGCAGACTATTGATGCCATTGAGCTCAATCAAGGGTTCTACTCTGTGGTTCTTGGACCAAACGCTGACGCATCTTTTCCAGAGCTCCAGGATGCCCTCACCTCCACACCAGATCTCGCGTTGGCCATTCAGTTTCATCACCAGACAACAGGCGAGCTTGCTTTCGATTTTCCAGCAGGGCAAGTGCTCACTGCGGTCCCGTTTGCTGTTGCCAGCAAACTCGCCCTCGATGCGGAGGTGTCCCGGTTCGCAGATGAAGCGACTCACTCCTTTTCCTCAAATGTTGCTAGCGCTGTGGAGTGTGCTGGTTGCATTGGGGCGACGCACATCAGCGCAGATTCAATCACGTCCAACCACTTGACGGCGCGTTCCGTGACTACAGGAAAGCTCGACCTCGGAGCCGTGGACAACGATCGACTAGGCGAACAATCCGTCACACCCAACAAAGTGTTGGGCGGGCTCTACAGTGACAAGGAGCAAGTCTCTCGGAACCAAGTGTCCATGTCCCTTCCGTCACAACAGGTATTGGAGGTTTCTGCGAGTTGTCCCAACACCAACGACCTTGCTTTGTTTGGGGAGTGTCAAATCGGTGGACTGCTGATGGACGTGCGCTTGCTGAGTTTCGGGTTCTCTTCTGTGAACACCAAAACACAGGCGGCCACCTACACCTGTGCCTTTCGGAATTCAGATACTAGCGCAGTCACCATCACCGCCCGAATCTACTGCATCCCCAGCAACAACTGAGCGCCTGGAAACAACATGCTTCGAAACCCATCGCTCGCTCTGCTCGCGCTGGCTTGCTCCGCCCTGCTCTGCTCAGTTGCACTGAGCCAGAGCGTCCCTGGGAGCATCACCCACCAAGGCCGCGTGCTCCTCGATGACGGCAGCCCCCTCAGCGGCAGCTTCCGCGTCGAGTGCGCCCTGCTGAATCAGGGCGCCCTCGTCTGGCAACAAAGCCTCGACGCGGTGCCGCTCAACGACGGCTTCTTCGCCATCCAGCTCGGACCCCAGGGCGACGCCGCCTACCCGCTGCTCGCCGAGGTCCTCAGCCAGTTCGACGCGCTGCAGCTCAGCGTCTCCTTCCTTGACCCCAGCGGCACCCGCTTCGACTTCCTCTCGGAGCAGCCGCTCAGCGCCGTGCCCTACGCCGTCTACGCTGCCCGCGCCAGCCACGCCGACAGCGCCTCCACCGCAGAAGACGCCATCCGCGCCATCGAAGCCCAGGGCGCCTTTGCCCTGAGCTGCAACGACTGCCTGACCACCACCCACCTCGCCCCAGAGAGCGTCACCTCCGAGGACTTGGCTGCGCGCTCGGTGACCACAGGCAAGCTCGCCGACAGTGCAGTCGATCGCGACAAGATCGCCGATCAGTCTATCAGCCCAGAGAAGGTTGACGGAGCGCTCTACAACCGCAAAGATCGTGCGATTCGATATGAAAACACCATCTCCTTGAACGCGAACTCGTACAACAGCGTTGAGGTTTCGTGCGGTGCCGGAAACGAACTACCGCTTTTCGGTGAGTGTTGGACATTTGCCTCCAACCCTGCTGTGTTGGTTAACTTTGGTTACTCGAATCTGGGCTCCGATTCGCAACCTGCTACCTATACCTGTAGCTATCGGAATACACATTCCAGCACCGCAGTCAACATCACCGCTCGCATCTACTGCATCCCCAGCAACAACTGAGCGCCTGGAAACAACATGCTTCGACACCCATCGCTCGCTCTGCTCGCGCTGGCTTGCTCCGCACTGCTCTGCTCAGTTGCTCTGAGCCAGAGCGTCCCTGGGAGCATCACCCACCAAGGACGGGTGCTGCTCGATGACGGCAGCCCCCTCAGCGGCAGCTTCCGCGTCGAGTGCGCCCTTCTGAATCAGGGCACCCTCGTCTGGCAACAAAGCCTCGACGCGGTGCCGCTCAACGACGGCTTCTTCGCCATCCAGCTCGGCCCCCAGGGCGACGCCGCCTACCCGCTGCTCGCCGAGGTCCTCAGCCAGTTCGACGCGCTGCAGCTCAGCGTCTCCTTCCTTGACCCCAGCGGCACCCGCTTCGACTTCCTCTCGGAGCAGCCGCTCAGCGCCGTGCCCTACGCCGTCTACGCTGCCCGCGCCAGCCACGCCGACAGCGCCTCCACCGCAGAAGACGCCATCCGCGCCATCGAAGCCCAAGGGGCCTTCGCCCTGAGCTGCAACGACTGCCTGGACAACACGCACATCGCGGCGGAGAGCATCACCACCGAGGAAGTCGCCGCGCGTGCCATCACCACAGGCAAACTCGCCGACAGTGCGGTCGATCGCGACAAAATCGCCGATCAGTCCATCAGCCCGGAAAAGGTCGATGGTGGCCTGTACAACCAAAAAGAGCGGATCGTGCGAGTAGAGCAGCAGCATAGCCTCGCAGCGATGGACACCTTTACTGTGCAGGCTTCGTGCAACACCCCGTCTGCGTTACCTTTGTTCGGGGAGTGTTGGACCGATGCAGATTCGCCGGTGCAGCTCATTCGCTTTGGCTACACCAATTGGAACGCAAGCACACAACCGGCCACCTACTCCTGTACCTACCGCAACACCCACGCATCTCTTTCCGCCACCATCACCGCCCGCATCTACTGCATCCCCAGCAACAACTGAGCGCCTGGAAACAACAGGCTCTGCCACGGCGGCGCCAAGGAACACCGCCGCCGCAGCGTCCGCTTCGGCCTCCAAGTCTGGGCTTGGCTTCGGCGCTGCTGACTCCGGCTGAGCGCCAGCCATCGCTGGCTCCTCGACCGTCGCCCCAGCTTCGGTCTGCAACCCGGCCGCGCCTCGACCTCGCCCCTTGACTCTGGCTGAGCGCCAGCCCGTGCTCGCGACGTCACTCGAAGGCCTCTCGCCAGTTCAGCTCCGCCGGCCGGTAGCGAACCGAGATTCCAAGCTGACCGTGAGAGTTCGAGCCCCAACAGCGAACCCGACCATCTTTCACAATCGCACAAGCGAAGCCGAATCCCACTGCCAACTGGACCGCGTCATCCAGCTCCGGCACCTCTGCGGGCTCTTCGTTTCCCCTCCAGCACCACACCGAGCCGCTCTGGGTGCGCGCACACAGCCCGAACGGGCCCCCGGCAAACGCGGCGATGTCTTCGAGCGCCAGATCGCGAACCCCAGTCACCTCGAATGGCTGTTGCCTATCCATCATGCTCATGGTCCAACACCAAACGCGTCCCTGTGCAGTCAGACCACAGGCCGTTTGTTCTACTTGGTTGTCCCCGAGGGTCATCGTTTCAAAGAGGGGAACGCCTTCAATGGAGATGACGCTTGCCCCATAGCCACCCCGCCAGCATTCGACCAGACCTCGGCGGGTCAGACCACAGCCTCCATCAATGGTTGTCGAAATCTGCTCGAAGCGGCTCGATTCTTCCACCATGAACGCGGGGTCATCGTAGACGCAGACCACCTTCTTGCTTTCCGTCAGCATGCAGAACGAACTAAGTTGTTGAAACCGGCGCCGTTCACCGCTCTTCTGGAACACTGGCTCGAGTTCGCAGCACCAGCGCTGACGAGCCCCCGATCCGCTGCAGTCGTCCTCAGCAGAGCTGCCATCGAAACACTTCCCCTGCCAGACGCCGTCCCAGACGTGCAGATTCCCCTTGGTATCGAGGAGAGTGCCTTGGTTCTGCTGCAAGTGGAGTTGTCGTACCCGCGCTTGAAGCGCCAGCTCGAACGGTTGAGACCAGCGGTCCCACTTCGTCCTGCGAGTAAACAGACCCCCTCCGTTGTTTCCCCAGCACCACCAAGAACCGTTACTCCGCTTGGCACACGCAGACGTGTGTCCCAGCACCAGCTCAACGGCATCATCGAGCTGGGGAATGGTCTGCGGTAGCGAATACTCAGTTGGCGCTGGGGACACCCCGAGCTGACCGTACTGGTTGGCTCCCCAACACAGCAAGCGCTCGTCCTGCAATAGCACGCACAGGTGCTCGCGCCCCAAGGCCACATCGACGACGCCGTCGAAGGGCAACAAGGTCGGCTGGGTGGTGTCCATGAGGTCGTCTCGTTCGTGGGCGTCAGCCACACCTTCGACTTCGTCGATGTAGGGCTGCGGATAATCACCCCAACACCATACTCGCCCCCCTGCACTCAAAGGCTCTTCCGCTGCAAGCACAAGTGCGCAAACGGACCGATGATTTGACTCGATCTGTACCACATCCTGAAGGCCAGCAACATGTGTCGGAGCTCGTTCTCGTTCGTAGCCGCCATTTCCGAGAACTCCATATCGATTTTCTCCACTACTATAGCAGTAGACTTGCCTCTGAACGAGGAAACAGGCGAAATCGTCCTCATCAGCCAGCATGTCTATTTCCGACGCTTGCCAGCCCCACAGTGTGTCGCTTGGCGAAAACTGGCGAGCGAGCTTCGGCTCAATCGAAAGCAAATCATACGCGTACGACCCACGACAGTCAGTGCTTGTCATCGGCGAAGGGAGTACGTTTCCTTGCCCCCAACACAACCGTTCACCAGTGGCGAGAATCACTCGGCTTTCAGCCCCAACAGCTCGAGCAGCCGTAGCATTCTCGACACCATGAACGATGTTGGCACTTCCATCCTCGAAATGGCTCCCGTGGTCCAGTTGGCCATCGTCGTGGGGCCCCCAGGTCATGACCGTGCCATCAATGAGCACAGCCAGCCCATGTGCGGCGATGCTGAGGTGACGCAAGGGGCCCAGCCCGCTCACAATAGCTCGACTCTTCCCCCAGCACTGCGCGGAGTTGGATTCGCGAACCAAGCATGTATCGAAGTCGCCAAGCACTAAATGAGTACCGACATCACCTTCTCGTGCGCCTAGAACGGGTTCGGGGTGGGAAGGAGGAGAGTGCGTATCATCGCCAATTCTTGGTTGACTCCGTATGTCCCCTCGCTCCTGTTCAGCAGGTGTGACAGCTCGTTCGATACTGGTCTGACGACATCCCAGGAATACGACACCGGCAAGGCAGAGAATTCCAAATCGGCATAAGATCTCCAGTAGTGTTACTCCCTGTCTCACTGCCCAACTCCTTCGATCTCGGTATTGATCGCCGAATGCAGCAGCTCGAGATTGGGCAGAATCCAACTGTGCATTTCCGATTTCAGAAGTCGGGTGCACTCTTGCTGATAGTGATATGGAATTCTCTTCCTTTGCTGCGGTTTTCCGTCTTTGTCGAGAAGCACTTGTCCAGCTTCATCAACGGCAACCTCCTCATCCTGCCAATGCCGCTTGATCAGCTCCCAGAAGGCCTGTGCGACGGGATAGTAACTCCAATGCCAACGCTCTTCGATGACCGCAGTCTTGGTCTCCTGATACTTCGCGTCCAGCGCTGCAGGTCCCTTGT
>JAVFAO010000422.1:0-5893 GCA_034002465.1 Myxococcota bacterium | reverse complement strand
TGAGTCTGTCCCGAGTCTTGCGCTGGGAGTAGGATGACCGCCTTCATTCACTGCTTCCTTCGGCGCCGTGTGCGGCTTTGGGGGCCTGGGGTTGGTAGTTCTGGATGTAGCGGCGCAAGTAGTGGAACGCGGTGATCCACTGCATGGCCAATCCGGCGTGGATGCCAAAGAGGCCAATCCAGCGCGCGACCAGACTGAACCAGTGGTCCTGACCAAAAGGCGCGGCGTAATCGAGGGGGAAAAAGCAGAGGGAGTAAAAAATGAAGTTGGAGGCCAGCTTGCCGAGAAAAATGGAGGGAATCGTAAAACCCTGCTGGGCAGCGCTGGCGCGAAGCGTCAACACGGAGATGTCGCGAATCGCCCATAGATACAGTAGGTAAAGCGGCCAAACCTCAATCTGAATCGCAAGGGTGATGCAGGCAAAGGCGAAGAGAAGATCGGCCACGGTATCGAGAAGAGCTCCGAGCTCGGTGACCTGATTCCATTTGCGCGCAAAGTAGCCATCAAAGTAGTCGGTCAAGCCTGCAGTGATTCCGAGCGCGAGAGAGAGGAGGGGGTGCCCGAGAAAGAAGATGGCCACGGCGATGAGGATGGCGACGAGCCGATAGAGGCAGAGCAGGTTCGGCAGTTTCCGAATATCACGATAGAATGCTGCTGAGTTTGACGACATATTCAGCCTCACCACAGGTCAGCGGTCGACTTTGGCCGCGCGAACCGCCTATACAGGAAATGTCGCGACAACGGAACGATACCTTCTTCCCTTGCCTGCAGGGGGCAGCATGTCGCGAGTGGAGCAACCCTACTCCATTCGCCGAAGGTGGACAGTGGCCTAGCCAGTGGAAACGCCAAGGGTTCCTCGCAGTGCAGTCCCAACGCGCTGATAATACTTGTTTTTCGTTCACGTGAGAAGGCTGGCCCGTATGATGCAAGGCCGAGTGCTCGGCGCTGCTTCCAGCGCGCTTGCTTGCGCGAACGCCATAAAGACGGGACGCAGAGCGCCATTCGTGACTTGTCAGGAGACGTAGTGATGACGCAAAGTGCAATGAAGATCGAAGCGAAGAAGGGCAAATTGGGAGTGTTGTTGCCAGGTTTGGGCGCGGTGTCCACTACCTTCGTCGCTGGTGTGCTGAATGTTCGAAAAGGTATTGGACAGCCTGTTGGAAGCGTGACCCAGATGGGCACCATACGATTGGGCAAGCGAACCGACGACCGCATGCCGCTGATTCGCGACTTTCTTCCCCTCGCCGAGATGGACGAGCTGGAATTCGGTGCCTGGGATCTTCACGGCGAGAACGCCTATCAAGTTGTTCGTCGCTCCGAAGTGCTGAAGCCACAACACTATGAGCAGATCAAAGACGAGCTCGAGGCCATCGAGCCTATGAAGGCCGTCTTCGACAAGGAGTGGGTCCGTCGCTTGGATGGCACGCATGTCAAGAGCGGCAAGACCAAGTATGACCTCTGCGAGCAGCTTCGCGAGGACATCCGCAGCTTCAAGGCTCGCTCCGGTGTCGAGCGCTTGGTGTCGATCTGGTGCGGTTCCACAGAGGTGCACACCGAGATCAGCGACGTTCACCTCGATCCACAGCGCTTCGAGGTGGGGCTCAAGGAGAACCATCCTGCCATCAGCCCCTCGATGATGTACGCATATGCGCACATCATGGAGGACGTGCCCTACGCCAATGGCGCACCCAATCTGGCCCTGGATGTTCCGGCACTGCGTATGCTCGCCGAGCAGCGCAAGGTCGCCATCGCTGGCAAGGACTTCAAAACGGGCCAGACCCTGATGAAGACCATCCTCGCGCCCGGCTTCAAGGCCCGCGCCATCGGCATGAACGGCTGGTATTCCACCAACATCCTCGGAAACCGAGATGGTGAAGTGCTCGACGATCCGGGCTCCTTCAAGTCCAAAGAGGTTTCCAAGCTGTCCGTGCTCGAGACCATCCTCGAGGCCCAGCGCTATCCTGAGCTCTACGGAAACATCCATCACAAGGTGCGCATCGACTACTACCCACCGCGCGGTGACAACAAGGAAGGCTGGGACAACATCGACATCTTCGGCTGGCTCGGTTACCCGATGCAGATCAAGGTCAACTTCCTCTGCCGCGACAGCATCCTTGCCGCCCCCGTGGTGCTCGACCTCGCCCTGCTCATGGATCTCTCCGCCCGGGCCGGCATGAGCGGAATCCAAGAGTGGCTCAGCTTCTACTTCAAGAGCCCGCAAGCCAAGCCAGGCCTCTACCCCGAGCATGACCTCTTCATCCAGAAGACCAAGCTCAAGAACACCATGCGCTACATGATGGGTGAAGACCTCATCACCCACCTCGGCCTGGACTACTACCAAGACCAGTTCAAGTAGACCGAGCCTTTTTGCCCTTCGCGTGTTCCACGAGCATGGTGAACACGCGAAGGACCCGATTTTCGCTGTGAATCGATTTGGAATGGGGAGGAAGTCGTGAAACAAGCCGTGATTCTTGCCGCTGGATTTGGCAGTCGACTCGCGCGACACGATGGAGATATCAAGCCGCTGCGGCAAGTCGAAGGCGCGAGCCTGATTCGGCGCAATCTGCTGCTGCTCGAGGCCTGCGGCGTCGATGAGTGCATCATCATCGTCGGCTACCGCGGCGCCGAGCTGCAGGAGGCCATCGAATCTGAGAACTGCGATCTGCAGATGCCCGTGCGCTTCGTCTTCAATCCCCATTACCACAAGAGCAACGGCATTTCGGTGCTCAGTGCCCAGCCCTACATCAAGGGCGCCTTCGTGCTGCTCATGGCTGATCACATCTTTGATCAAGCCATCGTCGAAGACGCCGTGCGGATCGATCCCCCAGAAGATGGGGCGATTCTCTGCATCGACTACAAGATCGACAAGGTCTTCGACATCGATGACGCGACCAAGGTCATGACCGATGGCCAGCGCGTCCTGCAGATCAGCAAGCAGCTCATCGAGTACAACGCCATCGACACGGGCATCTTCATGTGCTCGCCCGCGCTCTTCGACGCCCTCCAGACGGCGCGACAAGCCAGCGCCAACGACGACTGTTCACTGAGCGCTGGCGTCGCCGCACTGCTCACACGGGATCGGATGATGGTCCATGACGTCGGCAGCGCGCTGTGGCAGGACGTGGACACCGAGCTCACCCTCAAGCACGCTGAGCGTCTTCTGCGCAAGCGCCTCATCGACCGCAGCCTGGGGGCCTTGGCACGAACGCGACTCAACGTCGCGCTCTAGAAGCATGATTCACGACTCGCTTTGACTCTTGTAGCCCAACGTCTTGTCGATTGGGTGCCTGTTCCCTCAACTTCTTGTTGATTGGGCACTTGGCCTCTTCCCCCAAGTTGTTTGCATTCGTTCGCTCTCGCGAGACCATCGCAGCGCTGCGCAGGCGCATTGGATGCGCCCGCGACAGACGCTGACTCGTGCCTGAGCTTCGCTCACTTGTTCGCTCAATAGACGACAGGGTAGCCCAGAGCGATCCAGCGCTCGAGCCCGTCGCTCATCACCCAGAGCTGCTCGAATCCGTTCGCCTTCAACGTCTCGTACGCTGATTCGCTGCGAACCCCACGTCGGCAGTAGATGACGAGCTTCTCTGTCTTGGACAGCTCCGTCAAGCGTGAGGGCAAGCTGTCCCAAGGGATTGCCGTCGAACCTTCGATGTGTCCGAGCTCATAGAAGATGGCATCCGAGACGTTGAGGGGGCGGAAGGGGGCGCCTGAGCTGAGTTTCGCAAAAACTTGCTCGGGGCTCAGATACTTGTCTGCTGGCCAGCCATCATTGCTGTCTGGATTGTCGCCATCGCTCTGACCGAACTCTCCGTATGGCAGCTCTGTGTCGACAGCAGTGTCAGACTTTCCGACATCGGCTTCAATATCGTGGACGCCACCTTCGTCGCCTTGCGCGCTCTCCTCGAGCAGGTCCTTGGGCGTAGAAGGTCCAGGCGATTGTGCGCACGCCGAGATGAGCAGAGCGAAGCAGAGTGAGCAGAGAGCAGGCGCCGAGCCGAAGGAAAGGAAGCGAGATGTCATTGAATACATATTGAGCTCCATTCCGTGTCGTCTCGCCGAAGAGATAAGCTAGTTCTATCGCCAATCACCAGGCAGTGCGGAGAGCGCTTCGAGGTCATCGGGAAGGACGCTGAGCAGACGCGCGCGAATACCGTTTCGGTTGTAAAGGAGGAGCTGCCAAGCGACCAGCGCTTCTCGGAGCGTCGCGACCGAGAGCGGACGGGCGTGCACTGCAATGGCGTAGGCGGCGCATCGCCGCGCACCCAGCACCGACGCCACCAGAAGCCCGGCTCCCTGGCTCAGAGTAAGGCCGTAGAAGAGCTGTTTCCCGTGAAGGGAGGCGAGCACGTAGTCGTCGAGCAGGCGATCGAAGCGCTTGGTGTTAAGACTTGGCAGACACTCGAGCACAGCGGCGGACTCGGCAATGGCTTGCTGAGCTTGCTCGTAGTCGAGCCGGCGCGTCAACCCCAGCGAGACGAGGAGGGCATCGAACATCGCAGAGAGGTTGGCTTTCCGAGGAAGCAGTGGCTCAAAAGTGACGCCTCGCTCTTCTCCCAGCTCATGCTCGAAGTAGCGCTCGACAAGCAGCCCGAAGACCGAATGAACAACGCGGCGAGGGTTCAGCTTCGCGGGGGTGTTAAGGGTGCTGGCAAGAGCGCCCAAGCCAGCTCGCCAGCCCAGCACTCGAATGGCATCGAGCCACGCGCTCTCGCGCTCGAGGTAGGCAGCCAAGGTCGAGCTCTGCTCAGCGGTCCAGCGGACTGCCTCGGGCAGGCTCGGTCCGAAGCTCATCTCAGCCTGAATCTGCGGCCAGAGCTCGCCGAGCTCATCACTGGCCAAGCGGGCAGGGGAGGGTGCACCCAGGTTGGAGCACTCGAGTCGGTAGGCGAGCACCGCGGCGTCTGGGGTGGCGATGGGATAGTACGGGAAGAGGCGGCAGCCCAACGGCTTCGAGGCGAAGCCAAAATGTGCGTGAAGTCTGCAGCGACGGTCATCGCCAAGCAGGACACAACGTCCCTGGCGATGGGCAAGGAAACGGCGCGGATGCTCGAGGTCTGCATCGCCGCCGAGGACGTGTTCGGTCACGAGCTCTGGCAGCGAGGTTCCAAGTTGCTCGAGAGGCAGTGCCGCGAGGCGCTGAACGTCTGGCTCGAAGAGCTCGATGCGAAAGCGCCCCGAACAGCACACACCGCAGCAGATGCACTCATGTCGCTGGTCGGCGCGGACATCGACGCTACTCGAAGGGGCATCGAAAGGACCAAGGAAGAGCTCGAATTGACCCGCTCGCGCTCTCTCTTCGAGCTGTCGCAATCTTGCAACCTCGGCGAGTCGCTGCTCGAGCTTCTCGTCGACGAGCAAGAGACGCTCCTCGAGCTCCTCTGCCAGTTGCAGGAAGTCCTCGACGGCGAAGGCATTTTCGAAGCGCGCGCTGAGCTCGTGGCAGATGGCATCAATGCGGTTGTGGCCGTTGCAGCACTGTGCAAAGGCCGCGGCGACAGGTGAGAGGCGGTGAACGAAGGTGCTGACGGGATCGCGCAGCAGGACATAATCAGGGTCCTGCGGGTCCTGGCCGACCTCGAGATCACCGCGCAGATCAGGTACAGAGCTCGGCTCGAAGCGTGACATGGGCGATCACTTGGGCGACGGAGCGGCCTTGGGCGGATACTCCGGCTTGGTCTGATCCTCCTCCGAGACATGCATGTCGGAGGCAGCCGCCCTCTCGAGCGAGGAGAGATCGACGTTACTGAGATCGCAAGGCTGCCATTCACTCCATCGCTCTTCGAGGCTCAGCTCGCGGTATTTGATGGGGCGATAGCCGCGATGCACGAGTTGTTGGAGGAAGCGGTCGAAGAGCGCCTCGACGTTTCCTTCGTCGAAGACCTTGAAGTGG
>JAVFAO010000421.1:0-5895 GCA_034002465.1 Myxococcota bacterium | reverse complement strand
TCAAGGGGCTCAAAGACAGCTATCTCGACGTCAAAGTGCGGCTCGAGGATGGCACCAGGGTGATTGTGGAGATGCAGTGCTTGAATTTCCCTGGGTTCGAGAAGCGGGTTCTCTACAACGCCGCGAAGGCGTATTCGATGCAGCTCGGAAGCGGCACCAACTATCGACAAATCTCACCGGTCATTGCGCTGTCGATCACGGATTTCGTGATGTTTGAGGACGGCGATTGTTGAAGACGCCGGGGCAGCGACTCAATGTTCGCCCGGAGGATAGCTGCACGGTTCGGTTCCGCCCAGCTCGAAATCGAGCGCGTAGCTGTCTTTGCCTGCCTCCAGCTTCAGTGTGGTCGCGAAACCGATGCCGCCCCAGGCCACCTTCTCCTCGTCATCGCCCTCGTCGGTGCAGCGGCTTCCGCCTCCGAACACATAGAGGCTGTCGCCGCGGGTCTCGAAGGTCACGGAATAGCGACCCTTCTTGTCGGACTTCGTCAGCCGACCCGCAACAGCGATCGGCACCCCTCTGGCGGGCTCGTCATCATGCAGAACCGTGCCCGAAACTGTCACGCGACGGGGCTCAGGAAGGGGCTCCGGAGACCACACCGTCACGTCGTCTCCGAGGCGAGTCACCAGATAGTCGGCATCCGAGTCCTTCAACAGATGCATCTCCAAGAAGAAGCCAAGGTTCAGCTCCCACTCGAGCTGCTGTGTCGAAGCGCTCACAGACCGAAGCACATAGTCGCCAAAGTTCACAAAGACTGAGTCGTAGTGAGGAGAGTAATCCAGCCACGCAGCCTGACCATACTGTGGGCGCTCCAGCCATTCGCCACTGAGGGTCTCTCCAAAGTCCACTTCCTTGCCCTTGCCCGTCTTGCGGTCCAGCGCATAGAGTTTCGCCTCGTTCGGACCGTTCTTCCTCCACTTCCAGAGCTTCGCCGTGAGGACCCACACCTTCTCTTCGGTCAAGAGAAGGTGGGTCGCCATGCGACCCTTGCCCGGCTTCCAGCGCCAAAGAAAGTCCTGGCTCGACGGGTCGAAGGCCATCACCGAACAGCCACCCACCACGCCCACAGCCAGCGTCTCGTCTGCCGCGATGGCCTCATTGTCCAGGTCGTACTTTCGAGATTCTTGGTCCTTCTCTTGCTCTTCGTGCAGGAGGCCGCCGTCATCGACGAGTTCCGAACGGCCAGTTCGGACATCGTGGATGTCAATCAACCAGTCCATTTCAATCCATCGGTGACTGCTGACAGCCCTCGGACCGTAAAAGTCGCTGGACCACCTGGACAGCTTCTCACCTGTCCTCGGATTGAGCGCAATGCAATCACTGTTGCGCGTTTGGTCAACAACCACCCAGGCTTCGGGACCTCCCATTGCACTGTGGAGCTCTCGCCACTCCTCAGAGCCATTCGGTTCTGACCACAGCGGTGCACCCGTGTGCAGATCGTAGGCTTGAAGCTTTCCCCCCTCAATAAGCACAACGGCAGGAGGGGAGCTCCCAACAACCAGCTCTGCCGAGCTGCTGAAGCTGCCGATGAGCGTGCCCGTGTGCTCATAGGCTCGAAGAGCCTTCGCATCTTCAACCACGATCAGGTCTTCGGCGGTGCTGAACTTTTCCTGGGTCGCCTCCAGCGTGAAGCTCGTTCGTGGCGGCAGCAGAGAGGGGTCGCAAGTCTGAGCCAGGCTCGCCAGCGAGACCACGCTCACAAGAATCACCAGCAGACTCGAGAGCACGAGCTCACTCATTGCGGCTTCTCCTCGTTGTTGAGACGCGAACTGCCATGCACATAGTCAGGCCCCAGGAAGAGCGTTCGTATCGCCTCGGCGTAGGCTCGATGCTCCTTGCCAGGTTTGGCTCCGTGTTCTCCGCACGTTTGTGACCATCCACCTCACAGGTGATGATCGTCAGCGCAGGCCGAGCACCTGGTCCGCTCTCGATGGCCCGCGACATCTGGCGCCCATTTCGTTCGCAGAAAGAAGCTGGCGGCGAGGGATGCGGCGTGGGCCCCAAACGTCCGCGCCGACCTCGATCCGCCACAGCTCGTCGTTCGTGCGCAGGTCCCGAGCCACCAGGGCTCCACGGTGCTTCGGGGGGACGGGGGACGAATGCGGATGCATAGGACGGAACGAGCTCGGGTTCTTCCCCTCCGAGACGAGGTAGGCGGGTGGATTCGAACCTTCAACAATCGCTGCGCCGCTGGATATTCTGTTCAGGGTTGTGCCCGCCCCATCAAGAACGGCGATGCCGCTTGCCTCGTGGAACCAGTGGTAGAGCAGCGTCTGTTCCTGAAAGAGTTCGCTGGCGTCGACAACGACAGGGGCTGGGGTCTGCACCGTCAGACTGGAAGAGAGCGCACAGGCGCTGGTCGCCAGAGCGGCCATCATGGAGACGAGGTTGAGTAGGCTCATCATGGCGTCATCCTAAGAACCGGCTCGGGCAGAGGCGAGGCCACAAGCTCGCTGGGCGAAAGCTCTTCGACGGCAACAGGCTCGAGGGGCGACAGTTCGGGCTCCATCAGAAACACGGGCCGTTGGGGCGGGGTGGGCTGACTGCAGCCCAGCAACACCAGGGCGATGAGGAGGGCCAACGGCTTAGTCCGCAGCTTCACAACCTTCCCCTTCGCAGGAGGCGGCACAGCGAAAGCCGATGAAGGTCCTTTCCTTCTTCGCAAGCCACGCATTCGCCCCGAAGAGTTCGTAGTAGCGCGCGTAATCGCCCCCGCGAACCCTATACCGCCCTTCGTCATCCCCGTCCTCGACCCACTCTGCAACATTGTCGGCCAAATGGAGCACCCCAAAGGGACTTGCCCCTTTGTCCATTGAATCGACCGCTACCGTCCACGGAAACAGCTCACTCCAATCCTCTCGGAAACAACATGGGTAGAAACAGCCCTTGAGGGAGATGGAGAAGGCCTGTTCGCAGTTGGGCAAGTCCTCACCCCAAGGGAACATGAGCCCTGCAGGACCGCGCGCTGCCGCCTCCCACTCATCCGAGGAGGGGAGGCGCTTGCCTTTCCATTGGCAATAGGCCTGCGCTTGTTCCCAGTTCACGCAGTTGACAGGGTACCCGAGCGGCGGGTCGGGCTGGGTGGCGTAGCTGAGCCGTTCACACTCGAACTCGTCTGGCTTCGGTGCGGTGCAGGCGCCTGCGTCGAGGCAGGCGAGGTAGTCTGCCATCGAGACCTCGGTCCGGTCGAGCCAAAAGGCCTCGAGCTCTACCTCACGCGGCGGAGAGAACTCGCTGCGGCGTCTGCACTCACTCTTGGCATCGGAGGTCTTTTTGCACAGCTTGTAGAGCCACTCGACCTGTGCCTCCGTCAGCCCCATAGGGTACACGCCCGCAGGGATGAGCTTCATGTCCGACAGGTCGGCCGAAGCCGGCTCCGGCAGAGGCGAGGCCACTAGCTCGCTGGGCGAAAGCTCTTCGACGGTAACAGGCTCGAGCGAAAGCTCGGGCTCCATCAGAAACACGGGCCGTTGGGGCGGGGTGGGCTGACTGCAGCCCAGCAACACCAGGGCGACGAGGAGGGCAAGCCTCCCTGAGTGCACGCTCATGGCGCACCTCCCTGGGTGGCCACCAGCTCCACCACGCGAAACTGAACCCGAGCGCTCTCAAGTAGACCCGTCAGTTCCTTGACTTCTTCGGACTCGCACGCAGCCAGTTCCTTGACGTCTTCGGAGTCGCAAGCAGCCAGTTCCTGCTTCCGCTTCTCGAGCTGGCTCACCGCCGCTCGTCCGTGCTTGGGCTCAACAAACCCCAGCCCAACGGCCTCAATCTTCTCGGCCGGAATCCCAGACTCGACCAACGCTCGCTTGACCGCGTCGGCCCGCTGCTGCGAAATCGAGCGCTGCACCGCCGGTTCACCCTGATCGTCCGAGTATCCGCGCACCTCGATGCGTGCAAGGGTCTCGAGCTTCAGCGCCTTGGCGTTCTCGCACCACAGGCGCAGGCGTGCGTAGTCCTGGTCATCGACCTGGGTCTGGCCAATGTCCTCAAACCAGAACACTGAGCTCTCGAGCGGCGAGGGATTCTCCCACTGCGCGTTCGCCGCCTTGGTCTCTTCGTGCACCAGCTCTCCGCTCGTTCGACCCCCATTCCCAGCCCGGTCCATGGTCTCAGTCAGGCGTTGCAGCTCCACCACGAGCTGCTCCCAGCCCATGGCATCACGCTCCCGCTCCCAGCTCGCCTCGGCCGCAGGAGGCAGCTCGCCGCGTTCCAAGCGGACCAGATAGTTGAGACTGAACGTGCCTCGATCCCTGTCCATCTGCTGCACCGTGCCCTTCACCTGCAACGCCAAGTCGCCGACGGTGCTCGTTCCCCGCGGAGTCAGAATGCTCTCTGGCGTCGGCTCAGGAACCTCCTCGACCTCGGGCCCAAAGATGAAACACCGCAGCTCTGCAAACTCAACCGGAAACAGCTCGGCCATGCGCCGTAGAAAAAAGTCCTGGGTCTCGACAAACTCGTCGACCCGTGACCTCCCCTGTTGGCTTTGGCCCGACTTGTACTCCTCGGGCGAGGCGGTCCAATGGCCAGCTAGGGTCCCCAGCGTCTGCATCGCGTGGGAGCGGTCCACATGCTCGAGCTCGTACTCCGCAGATACCCTGGCGCTCTCGTAGTACGCCCCCAACTCGAGTGGATTGAACTGCAGGTCGAAAAAGTCTCCATTCGTCGCCAGCAGCTGCATCGCATGTGTCAGCTCGTGTCGGAGAATCTCGAAGAGCTGGTCCAGACGGTCCAGACTGACCAGCGTTGGGTCAACACGCAGCACCACCTTGCGAAGCTCGGCCGGCAGCTCGAGCGCACTGAGGTGGTCTCGCCAAGCTGCAGTCTCTTCGGGACTCATCGCCTCGAACGTCTGCTGCGCCGCTCCCTTGTTGCCCAGCGGCTTTCGGCCTGTCTCTGGTTTTGCGCGATCGGCACGCTCATTCGACTCGCCAGAAGCAGCCGTCTCCATCGCACCCTTCTTGGCACCGCGGAGCTCGGCCAGAAATGCACGTTGCTCGGCCAGAACCCACGCGTAGGTCGCGGTCGGCCAACGGATCGATCCATAGGCCTCCTTCTCCGTGACCATCACCAGTACGATGCCGTCCTGCCAGATCGGGAGTTGCGGTTCCAACATCGAACACCCAGCCACAAACCCCCGGACAGCCTCGACACTGCCTGGCTTCTCCACAAACAGCGCCTTGAGCGTCGGCCAATCGGCGCGGTCGACGTAAGCCGGTGCAGGCTCTTGCTCCACTTCGACCATCGCTGCCTGGGGCTCCGACCCAAGCGAGGGCGCTGAGGGCTCCGCCTCGAGCTCCCCTTCCGGCTCTCCACCATACATCACCGCCTGCGACGCCGCGCTCAACTGCAGCCCGCCCTCAGGAACAGGGCCACCCATGAAGCTCACCGCCGCCGCATCGGCTTCGGCCTCGTAGTCTGTCGACTTCTTGTCGATTGGGCGTTTGGCCTGTTCCCCCAATTTCTGCTCAGGCACTGCTGGTTGCGCTCCTTCGCCTCGGCTTGCCTCCGACGCGGAGGCCACCGGCGCCGTCGGTGGAGCGCTGCCGCCCGCGTCGCCTGTCAGCTCGGCCTTGCCGTGCTCCGCACCCACACCTTGTGGGGCTTGGGCCTCGCTTGCTCCCTCGACCTCGAGCTTCGCCCCACCCCGCTGCTGCACGATATGCGCGGCTTCGTGGGCCATCACTCGTGCGTCATCCAGCACCTCGGGCGAGGCCACCGCGATGCGTTCCCCACGTTCGGCGCAGGCTTGCTTACCCTGCTCGGCCAGCTGCGGACGATGCTCCACAGAGACGTTCCTCAGATTGAGCTGCGTCAGCCTCTCGACCAGCTCCACCAGCGGCATCGAACGATAGCCCAGAAGCGGCGGCTCGTTCTCCTTGCCCGACTTGCCCTCGG
>JAVFAO010000420.1:0-5905 GCA_034002465.1 Myxococcota bacterium | reverse complement strand
CCGCTGAGCCAGGCTGCAGGTCGCGCTCAGGCTCTGCTCGGAAACGCGCGCGGTCTCGTGCTCCACCACCAGCGTCCGGAAGGCCTCGAGGCGGAGCTTCAGGTAGTCCTCCGAGAGCAGACCCCTCTGGACGGCCTCAGCGCCTCGCATTTCGAGCCGAGCCGACACGCGCCCGAGCTCGCCGTCGTATTCTCGATTAATCCGCCCTAGCGAACACCAGTAGTTGAAGATGCTCCAGCTCGTCGAAGGGGTTGCTAGAGACAAAGAAGCTGACTTGGTTTCCCTTCAAGGTTGGAAAATCACTCTGAATTTCACCAGCGGAAGAAAAGAACACATCCTGCTCCTCGATACTGGGTTCGGAATCAAGGTGCACCAGCACACACAGGAGGTCATCTCGAACCTCCAACGACAAATATCGCAGTGATTTGGTTACGCCAAATAGAAGCGCCCGTTGTGCAGAGCGCAGCAAATTTTCCTTGGAGAGATTCATCATAAATCCGGGTTGATGGGTACTACTTTCGGAGATTGCGATGATTGGATCATGAAGTTTTGTGTTGGAAGATCAAGGTCAGGAAGCCCATTTGGATTCCCAACATTAATGTATCGGCCTTCGATACCAGCCACCCGAATTCGTACGGTCGCTTGTGAGGGATTCTCATCAATCAATTCATAGTTGCCAGAGTTGTAGGCATCGAGCACTTGTTGAGCTTCTTCGAGAGACCTGAGGTAACTCTTTCCGTCCGGGGCAGAGCCCTCCAAGTGTCGTTTTTGCTTTTGGGCACTGACTTTGCTGACGAAGGACACTGTTCCCCTCTTTTGGGGTTCCTCTCCTTGATCATATTCCGCTCGCAACGCACCGCCAGCCTCCGCGTGCGACAACGCCTTGCTCTCGAGCTTCGCCGTGACCTTGTCGACATGTCTCTCCCAGTAGACGCGGTCGTCCTTGTCTCGGGTCTTTTCGAGCTCCTTGACCACCTCCTTGAGAACCGAGTTCGCCGCGCCTTGGTCGACGAGGACCTGTATCAATCGCAGGCCCGCCGTACCACTCTTTTTCTCGATGTGGCTCAGGGTCGCTTGGGGCAGCTCCGTTTGTTGGTCTTTCGTGAGGCTGTCCAAAATGGCCGCCACGGTGACCACTCCAACAGCGGCAGCCGCGACCTCTGTATCCTCAAGCATGCCCCCGGCATTCGTCGACTCCGTTGCAGGGCGAGGGGGCGGGTAGGGCCTTGGCGCTCACCCGACCATGGTCGAAGGCCTGGCCGAGGCCTTAGGCAGGCCATCGGTGGGCTTGGGATGGCCTGGCCGAGGCCTTTGGGCATAATTTCGGAAAGTCAGGGACGCCTAGGTGGGATCATACCGATGCGCCATGGCTTGTCGGTGGGCTTCTTCTCCAGGTATCGATGAACTCGGGGGTCCCGGCGGTGCTCAGGGCCCGAAACACGTGAACGAGGCGGATCGACCTGGCGCGCTCTCTCGGGCATCGACCTCGCGCGGGCCGAAATTTCCACAGCGTCGCGAGAGGCTGCGTGCCCTTCGTGAGGGTGCCCGACGGTTTCGCCGTGAACGAACGAGACTACGCACGACTACGCTCCTTGATGTATGTTGCCTTCGCCTCGCAAGATGCAACGATTGTCAGAGGCCCCCACGATGCATCGAAATGTGTTGATGGTATTTCGCCCAGCAAGTTCAGCGTTGAGGATTCGCCAATGAATACCGTTGGCCAGACCTGGGTGCAGACCAATCGGCGAACCGCGAGTGACGCCCAATCGCTATCCTCGCACGCCCCATCGATATCGAATACCGCAAAATCGAGCCGGCGAACCACACCTAGGCCAACGACACGCGTGGCTAGTGCAAGTATTGCCCTGTCGAGTTCCTCACGGCGCAGTCCATCGAGCCCATACGACTCTTCCATAACTGTGCCGATTCGACGATACCTGCAATACAGGTCGTGAGAGCCGTCGAGCCAGTACTGAAACGACACATCTCCGTCGTTCTCGAAACGAGCACGCCAATCGGCTGCGTCAGCAACAACTCGCTCACCTTGCTCTGTCCAGAGAATAACCTCTCCTGATGATTGCTCAATCTGCAGACCAGATAATGAGAACCAGTTACCAACTTGGTCAATTTGGAACGTTGCAGCTGAGCTGTAGATAAAAACTGTCTTGTCTGGCATACCTTAGGCTCATCGGTTTGGGAAAATGAACACAGCGTCATTGCCTAGCTGCTTGCGAGCAACATCGATAGCGGTTTGGGGGGTATCGTCCGAAAAGTAGGCTTGCGCTGGTACACCCCTCTCCCCAGCCACACGTTTCAGTATATTGAGCTTCTGGCCCAACTTTGCGAGATCGTTCGCCTTGGCTGGGCCCCCTACCGCTATCATCTCTCCGCTTGGTCCAATGACGTCTACATCCGTGCTGCCAACGCCCTCGGCGCTGATCTTCTCTCGACTAACCGTGCCCCCAACGAGTTCGGCCACGGATTCTTCCCGAATCCTGCCCTTCGCATTTCCTGCTTGGACAGGGGTTCTATCATATTCCAACCGCAACTCACTGCCAGCCTCCTGGTGCGACAACGCCTTGCTCTCGAGCTTCGCCGTGACCTTGTCGACATGTCTCTCCCAGTAGACGCGGTCGTCCTTCTTCCGGCTCGTTTTCAGCTCATTGGCGACCTCCCTGAGAACCGAGTTCGCTGCGCCTTGGTCGACGAGGACCTGTATCAATCGCAGGCCCGCAGCGCCACTCTCAATCTCGATGTGTCTCAGGGTCGCTTTGCGCAGCTCCGTTTGTTGGTCTTTGGTGAGGCGGTCAAAAATGGCCGCCACGGTGACCACTCCAACAGCGGCAGCCGCGACCTCTGTATCCTCAAGCATGCCCCCGGCATTCGTTGACTCTGGAGCAGCGACGCCGCTCCCTTCGGCGACCCCATTGTCCTCGAGCTCCCCTGCCTCGCCTGCAACGCCGCTCTGGCTCGTCAGTGCCTCATTGGGAGCCTGGAATCTCTTGTCGTTGCCGTCGGGGCTAAGGGTGAAAGCATAGAGCTCGAGGAGCTGCTGCTGAGCCAGGCTGCTGGTCGCGCTCAGGCTCTGCTCGGAGGCGCGCGCGGTCTCGTGCTCCACCACCAGCGCCCGGAAGGCCTCGAGACGCAGCTTCAGAGCGTCCTCCGAGAGCAGACCCCTCTGGACGGCCTCAGCGCCCAGCTTTTCGAGTCGAGCCGACACGCGCCCGAGCTCATCGTAGTAGCCTTGCAGGCTCGTTCGAGCGACCTCGGCTTCAGCCCCGAACGTATTCGCGCCCACATGTATCAAGTCGAGCGAGTACTCGAGGTAGTCACTCGCTCTGCCCTTCCACCTCGTGTAGGCTGCGCTTGCCTCCTCGCTCTCCGTCACCGAACCCAGTTCAGCTCTGTAGGCTTCGACCTCCCTCTCGAGGCTTTGCACCGCTTGCTTCACGCCCGCATACCGTCGGCTGTGCTCCTCGAAGACCTCAAACAGCTCCCACGGCTCGCTCAGTGCTTCTCGGAGCTTGGCCTCCACCTCTCTCTGGGCCGCCCGAGCCTCCTCGAGATAGCCATCGAGCAGGCGCTCGCCTGACGCCTGGAGCTGCGCTGGGTTGGGCTCCTCGACGGCGTCCTCGGAAGGCACTTCCTCCTCCTCAGCCGTGCTCGCGCCGTCTTGGTACATGACGCTCGCCGCTGCCGCCTGGGGCGCGAACTTGCCTCCCGCGGCCAAGATGCTCGCCCCAGCCTCAGCTTCCGCCTCGGCGTCGAGACGCTCTCGCTTCTCCCCAGCGTCTGTGACTGCGGCGTCTTCCTGCCGCGTCTGCCTCTCGAGAGGCATCGACTCGTTCGCGGAAGAAGGCCGCTCCGGGCTACCCGACGAGGCGCCGCCTGGCTCGACCTTGCTTTCGGCAGCCTGCGTCGCGTCGTCAGGACCTCGAGTCCCTTGTCGCTGCTGGACGATATGGACCATCTCGTGCCAGATCAGCTTCAGGTCCTGCAGGCCGCCGGGGGCCAGCCGAATGCGCCGGCCCTGCTCGGCGACTCCGAGTTTGCCTTGCTCGGCAAGGCTCGGGTCCTCTTCGATGACGACGTCGGCGAGGTCGGCACCGAGGAGCCGTTGCGCCTTCACCACCAAGTGGCCCGGGAGCGGTCTCGGCCCCTTGTGCCCGAGGCCACCGCCGCTCTGCAGCAGGGCCGTGGCACCCGGATGGCCGAAGCGAGCGGCCTCCATGGGGTCTGCATAGCCGTTGCCAGCAGGAGTCCCGAACCCGCCGAAGTCACGCTTCTTCGAGCTCTGGTCGAGGTTCTGGGTGCTCCGCTCGAGGGGCGACGCTGGCTTCTTCCCTGGCCCCTCTTTCTCGTTCGCAAACTGCTTCATCTCTTGTCCTCGAAACGGGGAGTTCGCTGTACCAAAGACAGTTTTCCAAGTTTGCGGTACTCGGCCTCGGCCGAACGCAGGAGCTGCTGTTGTTGCACAGCGGTCCCCGCAGCTTTGGCCAACGAGGCGGCCCGCAGCGCCACCTCTTTGATATGACCACCGCTGAGCTCGTAGCGCTCGGCGAGCAGGTCTAGGTCGACCTCAGGGGCCAGGGGCACCTGCGCAGGAAGGAGCGCACGCCAAAGCCGACGACGCGCTTCGGCGTCCGGCGCGTCGAACTCGATCCGAAAGCGGATCCGGCGCGCAAACGCCTCGTCGATGCCCTTCTCGTGGTTGGTCGTCAGCACGACGACGCCTTCAAAGCGCTCGATGCGTTGCAGCAGATAGTTTACCTCGAGGTTGGCGTAGCGGTCGACGCTGCTCTTGACCTCCGTGCGCTTGCCAAACAAAGAGTCCGTTTCATCGAAGAGGAGCATCACCTCGCCTTGCTGCGCGGCATCGAAGACCTCTGCCAGGTGTTTCTCCGTCTCGCCAATGTACTTCGAGACCAACTGAGCGAGGTCGACTCGGTACAGCTCCTTGCCCAGAGCTTTCGCAATCGCGCCAGCGGCGAGCGTCTTCCCAGTCCCTGGAGGCCCGACGAAGAGGGCCGTGACGCCCAGGCCGTAGGACAGCGTGTCGCCGAATCCCCACTCCGCCACCAGCGCGTCCCGGTGCTGGGCGTAGGCCAGCAACTCGTCGAGTAGGGTCCGAGTCTCAGCCCCCAAGACCACCTGCTCGAGCTCGACCTTGGTCTCCTCGGGCCGCGCCAAGGTCCCGAGCCCGGTCGCTGCTTGGGACCTCGCCGCCAGAATGAGCGCCTCCTCACTCGGCTCCCTGCTCTCAGAGCGCGCTGTGGCTTCCTCCACGGCGAGCGCGATCTGAGCCTCGGAGAGCAAGAATCCACCAGCCAATTGCAGGGCCAGCTCTGGGGGCCTGTCGCCGAGCCAAAGCCTCCACGTCTCCAGCCGTTGTGCCCGCGAGGGGTAGCCCATCGACACAAGCTGCGCCGGTGACACGCGGAGGGAGCTCGGCTCCGCCTGGCGTGTGAGCCAGACCCGCGGGACGGGGAGCGCATCGAAGGCACGATGGGTGGCCTCAATCGCGGCCTCCGGGTGTTCGAGGTCATCGAAACCGGTGATGGCCACCACGGCGCCCGTCAGCACCGAGCCACGTACGGCCTCTGCCAGCTCCTCTCGAAGCGTCCCCTGACCGATGGCCTTGCCAAGCTCGACCAGGTAGAGCCCCGCCTCGGGAGCCAAGGCGCGGGCAAGCTGCCCCGCCACTGCCAGCCGAGCGCTCGCCTCGGGGCCGACGACGGCCAACTGAGTGGCGCCGTGAGCGCGGGAAGGCGCGCCAACTCCGGCCAGCGTCCGCAGCTTCAAAGACAGCGCCTTACGCAGCCGCGCAGGAGGTTCGCCGACCTCGAAGCCGATGAGTCCAGGGCCCTCGAGCGCGCGACCGCAGAGCCAAGTGACGACGCTCTCT
>JAVFAO010000419.1:0-5911 GCA_034002465.1 Myxococcota bacterium | reverse complement strand
CGGGGTCAGCAGCCGAAAATTTCGACGATCAGTGAGTCTTGCGAGAATGGCGCCCCCAGCGATGCGCTCACTGCTCGCCTCGCTCTCGTGCAAAGCCCCCAGCGCCTCGGCCCCCCGAGCCACCAGCATCAAATCCCAGTGGGTGCACAGCGCCGCGATGGCTTCGCGACGAACATCCGCGCTGGGATCCTCGAGCCCACTGAGCACTGCAGCAATGGGGGGATCATCGAGGCTCGCAGCCAGCGCGATCGCCGCTGCCCTCACCCGCGCTTGTTCGTGGTGAAGATGTTCTTCGAGCAGCGCATCCATCTCGGGATAATCACCGCAGCCCCAATGACTGAGCAGCTCGAGGAGCTCTGCTGCCAGCTCCGAATCGGCGCGACGCAGACGATGGGCGAGCAGCTCGACGGCGCGCTTCGCGTCGAGGCCGTGGAGGTAGTCGGCGGCAAAACGCACCAACTCCGTATCTTCACTCTCGATCTGCTGTTCGAGAAGGTTGCGAGATTCATCGCTCTCCAAGCCTGGGCTCTGCTCATCAGCACTGACATCGAAGCTACGCGTACGAATACGCTCGACGATGGCTTTCGGGTAGGCAACTCGCGTATAGAAGGCAACACCGAAGTAGGCAAGACCCACGACGATCCCTGCAGCACTGACGAACTCCACCGAGCCGAGCAGCCCAAAGAGGCCGAGCAAGACCGACTCGGGATCACCAAAAACGTAGAGCAGTGACGCTGCAAGCGCCGCCGCGAGCGGCTTGCCGGCACCCTCGCTGCGGGCGCGAACGAGCTGCCCCAATTCGTTGGAGAGGCCCTTGTAGAGCAGCTTCTCGTTGCTCTCTTCGATGGCGTTGCGACTCTGAATCGCGAGATATGAGAACACACCCACGAGCAACACGGGCATGCTCAGCGCCGCAACGAACACCACGATCGCCAAGAGGGGTTGGATGAGCGTGACGTTTCGAACCCCGAGCTGCGCGGTGATCCTGGGTAACAAGAAGAACGCAAGCGCAAAGTTGAGGGCCGAGCTGATCGCGGACCAGAAGCCGATGAATTCGGTGAGCTCGTTGGTGTCGGGATAGGCCCGCACGAAGATGTCATAGTACGCATACTCAGCCAGGAAGAGCGCCACCGCGCCCAAGAACGACAGCGCGATGATGCCGGTCGCCAAAGGCTGGGCCGAGAGCGCATCCCAGAGCCGTCGCCACAGACTGCGACGAGAGGCCAATCGCTGCACAGGCGCACTCTCGCGGCGAGGATCCGGCAGCTCTCTGAGGTGGCGTCGAACCAGGAACACATAGCCAAGACAGGCCCAGTGCAGCAGCAGCCAGAGCAGCAAGAGCCCCTGGCTACCCAGCGACGAGGCCAGTGTGCTGGTCACCAGACCGGCGATGATGCCACCCAGGCTCGCCGCCGCAAAGAGCAGTGGAAACGCTCGCTTGGACTCGCCGAGGGTGAAGTAACGGGAGGCGAAAGTCCAGAACTCGGCGAGCAGAAAGGCCTGCAACACCGGCGAGGCGACCATCAGCGCGTACACTGAGCCTGCCTCATGAAAGCTGCGCACGACGGTCAGAACCAGGACCAACAGGCCAGACAACAGCAGCATGGGAGAGAAGGCGCGGCTCTTCTCGTCACGTGCGCTGATGCGCTCATAGACCAACGTCAACGGCAGCATCACGCCAGCCAAGATGAAGCGAACCATGGGGAGGCTCTGAACCCCGATGGTGCTGAAGAAGAGCGCATCGCTCACGTTCTGGAGCACCACCAGCGCCCCAAAGAGGTGCAGATGGAAGGCGAAGAAGAGCGCGCTCTTGTTGACCCTCTGGAAGTTGGGCAAGTTGGCGGCAAAAGTAGCCATGGACGCCGTGCGGCTCCTCCTACGAAGCGCTCATCGGATTTTTTGTCGATTGGGCGCTTGGCCTGTTCCCCCAAGTTCCTGTCGATTGGGCGCTTGGCCTGTCCCCCCAAGTTCCTGTCGATTGGGCGCTTGGCCTGTTCCCCCAAGTTCCTGTCGATTGGGCGCTTGGCCTGTTCCCCCAAGTTCCTGTCGATTGGGCGCTTGGCCTGTTCCGAGGAGTTCTTGACGCAGCGGAGACTCGACCAGAGCGTGCATTCGATGTAGGGCAGAACACAGGGAGCGGTACGCCGTCGACAAGCAACGCTGGGTCGCGCCGCTTCCACCCGGTTTCTCCCAGCGGCCGTGCTGTGTCAAGGACCGGCTTGGGCTCACGAAGACAGACCAAGCGCGCGCAGCTCTCGCTGAGCACGCTCGACCGCCTCATCGAAATCGGAATACACAAACACCTGCTCGGTCCGCCCGTGAAGCTTCAAATTGGCGTTGAAGATCCAGCGCACGATCGTTCGCGTCCCAAAGCTGAAGAGCCCCACCAGAGCACCTCGCTCGAACTCGGCCTTGACAAAGTCCACGAACTGGTTCTGAGCGCGGCGAGACGGCGTCGGACCCATTCGAGAATAGTCCTTGAGCTCCACATGGGTTTGGTCCCACAAACCATGCTTCTCGAGAAAGCGCTGCCGAGCAGCACAGAAGCGCGGCACCCCATGTTCGCCCGCCTCGCCGATGGGAGCAGTCAACAGAATACGAGTCCCGAGCAGCGCAAATGCCGCTGCATAGCCATCTCCCAAATCGATGGGGTCGAACTCTGGCTCGGCGTACACCTCGAGCCCCGGCAACCTCCAGCGCTCTGCACTCCAGTACGCAACAGACGACATCGCTTGGCCTCCTTCGCACCACGCTTCTTGCGACAAAGGTCATTGAAGCAGGGCCTCTCCCTCCCGTCAAGGCTAGCGAGGCGACCTGGGACGAAGGCGTCACAGCGTCGTTGGGCCGGGAAGAGGGCAGCCTACTCGCTCTTCTCGATGACGATGTTCACGGTCTCGATGCCTGCGTCCTTAATCAAATCCAGCGCCTCGACCACCGAGCCATGGCTCGCGCGACGGTCGGCCCGCAGGTTGACCAGGGGAGGCTGCTCAGCGGCAAGCAAGTCGCTGAGCTTCTGCTTGAGCTCGTTGGGTTTGACCGGCTGCTGCCCATCGACGTAGAGCAGCCCTGCATCATCCAAGAAAACATCGACGCTACGTGCCGCCTCAGAGGATGCGCCTGACTTGGAACGTGCAAGCTGCACATCGATCACCGCTTCGCTCTCTTCTTCGCTCTCCTGAGAGGGCGTCGGCCGCGCAAAGGTGGTCGACAGCAAGAAGAAGATGAGCAACAAAAACATGCAATCGATCAGCGGCGTGATGTCGAGCACCGACTCGAAGCGACGCTTGCGCTCAACCCGGAAGTTCATTCGCCGCTCTCCTGAGCAGCACTCTGAGGCTCGGCGCTCGCATCGGCTTGCTCCGCCAAAGGAGGAGGCGCGATGAGCTCCGCCATCTGTGCCCCCTCTTGCTCGAGCTCCACGACGAAACGATCGATGCGAGAAAGCAGGATCCGGTACAGCAAGAAACTCGGAATGGCCACGCTCAGGCCCGCAGCAGTGGTGATCAGCGCCTCCCAGAGCCCCGAAGCAAGCAGGCCAGGATTGACCTCACCCCCCTTGTCGAACTCGGCGGCGAGTCGGCTGAAAACATCAATCATTCCAGTGACTGTGCCCAACAGCCCAAGCAATGGCGCCACCGTCGCCACCACCCCCAAAACGCCAACGAAGCGCTCCAGATAGGCCGCCTCACGCCGACCGGCATCCACTAAGCTATCGACCACCACCGTACGCTGATAACCAACGTAGCGCAGCGCCGCCCGCCCAAGTCGAGCCAACGAGGTCTCGCTGCTCTCACACAGAGAGCGCGCACGCTCCCAGCGCTTCGCACGCATCGCCTCCTTGAGCAGAGAAGAGAAACGCAGAGGGACGATTCGGTTGCGCTGCAGCGCCCAGACCCGCTCCAAAAAGATGGTCATCGCGATGACCGAGCACAGCCCGATGGGGATCATCACTGGCCCCCCACGGCTGAGAAAATCCCACGCTTCGTTCACCTCGCGCACCTCCCTGTGGTTCGACACCCTCGACCAAGCCCCGCTGGCTCGAGTGCGCAGTCAAGAGCCAGTCAGGCCGAGGATTCGGCGCCTCGTTTCTGAACCATGCGAGACAAAAAGACAAGCCTCGATGCACGAGACGCAATCACCATCACCAGCTCCTCGACGCTCAGACCGTGCGCCAGGGCAAGCTCCGAAAGCTGCGCGGGTATCCGCGACTGTGTTCGCTTGACCATGAGCTTGAGGACGAAACTGAGCAACAATGCACAGCCCACCAAGAAGAGCAGCCGCTCGCGCCAATACTGCAGCTTCCAGCCAGCAAACACGCACATCAGGGTTCCCACCAGCAGCAACGAGCCAGTGGCCCGACCCAGCGCTCGACCCAAGCTCAGATCGAGCGACTTCAACGCCCGCTCTAGCCCTTCACTTGCTGATGTTTGCATGGGCACGCTCCCATGAGCTCGCGCGAGTGGCGAATCCTGTGCATTGGCAAGTGAGCGAGGGGCACGCATCCTCTCGACATTCCGAAGGAACGCGGAGCATGGAGGCGGAGAGTCGCTGCGAAGCAAGCCCGAAGGGTGCCCGCCAGAGAAGGCGGGCGACAATTGCTGCTGTCGAGAGCTCGGTGCCCTCCAGCGAACGAATGCGAGGCGCACCTGACCCGTCCACAGAATGCCCCAGCTCACTCAACCACGGTGCAGGAGACCTGCTTCCCAGCGTCCATCAAACACGTCTTCTCGAGCTTTCCTCGAAGACCATAGATCTTCCACTCGCCGTCCTCCAGATCATTGCGATAGGCACCCTCAGCCATCAGAAAGCCATCGGCGTACCAGCTCACGAAGGCCCCTTCACGTATTCCAGCAACGTAAGTCGACTCGCTTCGCTTCGACCCGTTCAGATGGTAGTAGGTCCATACACCCTGACGCTTCCCGCCCACCAGCTCACCCTGCAAATGAAGTGCACCGCCCTCGTCATAGACCGACCAGAGCCCGCTCTGCTCGCCATGCTCGAAGTGCCCACTGCGTCGCTTCACACCGTCGATGCTGAGCTGAAGCCAGGGACCATGCTTGCGACCATCCGTATCCACACAGAAATGCTCGATCAGCTCCGCGTCCTGCGTGCGCGACGGTCGCGTCTGCTCCGGACAGCTCAGTGACACCTCTGCGGGCCCCTCCTCTAGCTCCGCAGCCGACGGTTGGCTCTCCTGTGAAGACCGACACGCACTCAAGGCGCAACTCGTCAGCACCGCCAGCACCCAGCATTTCCATCGAACGTGAGCGAACGTCCCTCCACCCCCCCGCGTCATCGACTGCGTTTGGGGTCCGAGAGCGCACGAATGGCATGTTGACAGAAGGACTAAGGGTATCGTATCGGATGTATGGGGTCGCAATGATCGTCCTTGCGTGAAGCACTCTGGGGCGGCTCTTTCACCACCCGCCGCATAGATAGCACAGCAGAACGAGCCAAGCACACTGCTGCCGACACTTCGATGGAGGTTGACATGGAACTGCGTATCAGCGAGTCGAAAGCGCTCGAAATGGCTCGCGCTGAGCTCGATCAACGACTCGCCCGCTACCGCGCCGAGCGCGCACCAGACGAGCGCGAGGCCCTGCAAAACGCCCTCTCTGCCGCCGCGCGCGTCGACGATCGACAGCTCCTCGAGGAGCTCGCTGCTCTCGACTTCGACGCAGAGACCATCGCCCTGCTCCCCATCGTCCCCCTCATCGCCGTAGGATGGGCCGATGGCTCCCTCTCTGCTCGTGAAGCCCAACAAATCCTCGAGCTCGCCGAGGAGCGCGGTGCCGCCAAAGCAAGCCCCGCCCACCAAAGCTTGACCAAGATGCTGCAGAAAGCACCTGAGCAAGCCTACGTCTTCGCCTGCATCTATACCCTGCGACGCATCTACGAGGCCCTGCCTGTC
>JAVFAO010000418.1:0-5931 GCA_034002465.1 Myxococcota bacterium | reverse complement strand
GCGCATGGGGCCGAACCGACGTTCGTTACACGGTCCCTGAAGCGTGCTTCCCACGGCACGTTGTTTTGAGCTAGCATATGTTTTGCGGCACTGGGGCTGCGGCAGCTCGGAGCGTGGAGATGAACGACTTGGGGGAACAGGCCAAGCGCCCAATGGACAAAAGGTTGGCGTTTGCGTGGCCTGTTCCCTCGAGGGGGCACTTGCGGATCGATGCAGAGAAAGACGGGGCGCGGCTCGTGACGCGCTTTGACGTCAGCCTCGAGGCGGTGGGGGAGGTCCTGCACTTGTGCCTAACGGACGGGCGCCTCGAGCCGGAGCAGGCGGCATTGCAGGGCTTCGATCCCAGCACACTGGAAGCGGTGATGAGCCAGGCGATGCCCGTGCTGGTGCTCAGCCGCGACGGGAGCTTTCAGCGGCTCGAAGGCGTAGCCGAGGCGCAGGCGCTGATGGCGCAGGCCATGGAGCGGATGATGGCGCAGTTGCTCGCCGAGCTCGACGACGAGACCCGCGCGGAGGTGGAAGCGATGCAGCAGGTGCTGCTCAAGACCTTCTCTGAGCCCAGCGCGGCGGCCGGAATCAGCGCCAACGCGTCGCAGCTCTGGCAGACCTGCATTGGGGTCTGGTTGGGGTTGGAGCTCAGCGACGGAGAGCGTTTGCAACGCCGTCACGAGCAGCCCATGCCGGGGGGCGCGGTGGTCGCCGCGTCGCTGCTCTACACGCACCATGGAGAGGACAGTGAACACCCTGGTTGTATACGCATCAGCGTACGCAGTGAGAACGATCCAGAGCAAATGAGGTCTTTTGTGGAACAATTCGTGCGTGCACGAGTAAGCAGCATGGGCCTTCCCCTTGGTGAGCAAGCGCTGGTGGAAAGCAATACCCAAGAGAGTGAGCTCGAGCTGGTGCTGGAGAAGCAGAGCATGCGGCCGCGTCTCGTGCGCAGCGAGATTCGCTCTCGAATGGTATACACCGAGGCGATGGGAGGGGAGGTCTCCGAGAAGCACCTTCGGCAAGACTACCGCTTCGACTGGGAGTAGCTCTGTTGAGCGCTCAGCAGCTGCCTTTGTATTCGGAGTGATGAGTGGATTTTTCCCGGCCTTCAGTTGACGGGGGGTTGGGATTTCACGCAAAGCCGCAGAGACGCAGAGAGGGGTGCTTGGGCTGAGGTGCCTTTCGGGCTTTGTATTCGGAGTGGTGAGTCGAGTTTTTCCGGGCCTTCAGTTGACGGGGACTTGGGATCTCACGCAAAGCCGCAGAGACGCAGAGAGGGTGCTTGGGTTGAGGTGCCTTTCGGGCTTTGTATTCGAAGAGGTGAGACGAGCTTTCCCGGGCCGTCAGTTGACGGGGGCTTGGGGTCTCACGCAAAGCCGCAAAGGCGCAAAGATGGGTGCTTGGGTTGAGGTGCTTTTCGGGCTTTCCCGACTCCCAAGATCCGGATTGCTCACCCTTTCTTTTTTCAAGAAGTTGCACGTGATGCCCGTTCGTCGAGCGCCAGCGTGACAGTGTCTTGCGAGCGCTCTTCGTGGCCGAGCTGCAGGCTGACCCAGCGAGCCAGGTCGAGGGGTTTGGCGATGACGGGGACGAGGGCGTCAGCGGGCGGGGCGGGATCGAGTTGTCCGTAGTGACCGACGGTGATGAGCAAGGTGGCGTCCGTGGGGGGGGCGTGCAGCTCGAAGCAGCGCACGCCCTGTCGTTCCACGATGTGGCGAAGCTTGCGGTCCCAGCTCAGTTCGAAGTGCTCGCCGGCTGGGATTGGCCGATACTTGTCCGAGGGTTTCGCGCAGCGTTTGCTGAGGGGTTTGCTGTCGTCGCTGGGGCAGGGTTCGAGGCAGAAAAGGTCCTCGAGGAAGCATTCTTCCTGGGGAGGCTCCAGATTGTTCGTCACACGTCTCGCGACTGCGAGCTGCTCCAGTCGTAGCCAGAACTCGCGGCGATGTCGAGTGCGCATGAGTCGCAGATGTCGCAGAAGCAAATGGCGTTGGCGCTTGTTCGGAGCGCGACCGGAGCAGCTGACGGCGGTGGGCCCCAGACAGATTGTGTCTGCACAAAACAAACAGTGCGACCGAGGCATCACGCTTGCTCTTCGTGATTCGTGTCTCGATTCGTGGGGAGGCAGCCCTCACACTGCGGCAGCCTCGCTGATGGGTCAGCGGCTGAGCATCAACCGCTGCTGTGCGAGGTCGAGATGAGACACGTGCTTTCGCTGATGGGGCTAGGGGTGAGGAGGCAGGCTGAGCCGGAGGCGTTGGCTGGCGGGGGGCCGAGTCTGACTCGACGCTGCACGTTTGGTCTCACTCCCTTGTTGTTCTTGGGTCTGCTGGGCTGCAACGGGGAGCAGGAGCCGACTGAGGCAACGGCGGAGAAGGTGCGTGTGGAGCAGAGTGAGAAAGTGTCGTCGACGTCGAAAGCTTCTCAGAAGCGCGAGGACCCGGCGAGCTCGAAGGTCGAGGCAGCATCGCTTCCACCCTCGCCACCACCGCCCAAGAGCGATCGCCCCCCGCAGATGCCCTGTCGAGTCGAGGAATGGTCGGGTCACGAGATGACTCGGGCTTGGACGTTGGTCTACGACGCCAATGGGCACCTGCGCAGGGCGCGTGAGCAAGTGACTGGTGCCAGAGCTGCGAGAGAGAGCTTTGGGATTGGCTTCGAATACGATGACGATGGCCGACTCCTTCGTTATGCCGTGAGTGCTGAGCCAGAGAGCGGAATCCGCTTTGTTTATGACGAGAAAGGTGAGTTGAGAGGGATGGTGAGCAATGGGCGATTCCAGGCCATCATCAAAGAGGCGGGGGCTGCGTTGAAAGTCCAGGCGCGCAGTCTGGCGATGGGGGATATGCTGCAGGAGTGTACCTTGATGGGGTCGCACCGCAAGCAGACCTGGCCGGTTCCGAGTGTCATTGGCCGTACGGTGTTCCTGGGCGACGCCATGTGCAAGCTGCACCTGCTCGAGCGCGACAAGGTCCGGGATTTGTCGGAGGCAGTGTTTGATGCGTCGAACAAGCATGTTGCACACCGCATCATAGGTGGAGAGCGAGAGCTGCGGTTCATCTTCGAGTGCAAGCAGGAGTGGAGATTCGAGCAGCTTGGGGCCGCAGAGCTGGACGAGCTTCCTAGCCCGGAGCAGACCCAAGAGGCCTGGGATGAAATGGAACGCACCCAGCTGGCCTGGAAAAATGAGACCCGCAACAGTGTCGACGAGCTGCGCCAGCTCATGCATGCGGCAGCGAAGGACTGCGAAAAGAAGAAGAATGAGCTTCGCGACTGGCTGGTGCGGGACATTGGAGTGAGCCGTGAGGACGCAGAGAGCGTTTGGGCGCGCATCAAGCCTGGAGATCGAGTGACGACCCGATTGTCGCAGATTATTCTGGGGATGAAGGATGAGCTGTCCGTTCCGTGGATCTCTGTCGCGCAGTTGAGTGTTCTTGCGTCTCTTCTCAAGCCTTGTGAGGAGGCGTTGACGGAGGTGTGGCAGGGCTCCTGGGATGGCTGCATGAAGAGTGGCGCGAAGCAGGAGCTGAACTGGATTCGCTTCGCTGCGGCCGAAGCGTGTGGTCTGGATGCGCAGACACCATCCTACACCGAGTGCGCTTCGGATCGCGCGAAGAAGAAGGCCACTGAGCTGCACGACTGGGCATTCTATCGCTGTCGGGCTGAAGACGAGGTAGGGGACTTATGGTCGAAGTGCTTGGAGAGCAAGAAGTACAAGACCAGCAAGTTCGGCGGGTGTCAGGGCGAGCTGCGTTGCTGTCCAAACCCGTGGCCGCTGCTGAGCGAGAGCGAAACGGTACAGGTGCAAATGACGCCCCCCTGAGAAAGGTTGGGTCAGCTGTTGACGACAACTTATGTCCACCCAGTAGAAAAGCTGCTTGACCGCATCACGCGCGCTTCCGTATCTTCGTTCTCGTCGTGAGGCGGCGAGCGCAGTCAGTTGGCTGCGCCTGCTGGAGAGACTGGGTGAAGCGCGCATTGCACGGGCGCGTACGCCACAATGGAAATGCAAACGAGGTTTGCCATGTCCGGGGCGAAGCGAAGCTGTCGTTTTTGTGGTGCTCTGCGTGAAGCGAATGCGTCTTGTCCATCTTGTGGTGCCTCGGGGGCTACGGACCTGCTCAACGCTTTCCCTCCTGGGATGAGCGAGGAGGAGAAGGAGGATTTTCGCCGCATCACCGGTGACTGGAGCTATGGCCGTGAGCCTGGGGAGGCGCTGCCAACACCAGCGCCAAAACGGCTCGAGGCCGCGAAGGAGGGGTCCGAGGCCTCGGATGAGGACGGCTTCGAGGGCGTGCGTGCTTGGCTCGAGGGCCTTGGGCTGAGCCAGTATGCCGAGGCCTTTCGTCGGGAGGCCATCGAGCTCTCGCTCTTGCCTACACTCACTGAGCAAGACCTGCGGGCGCTTGGGGTCGAGGCCTTGGGGCATCGTAAGCGGCTCTTGGCCAGCATCGCGCGGCTGGAGGGCGAGTTGGTGGCAGGCCGTCTGCAGAGCTCGCGAGCAGCGAGACCTGGGAGCGCTGGCGAGCCTGGGGGCGAGTCGGCAGGAAGCGGGCACCAGGTCTCGGAGGAGCGCGCAGGGGCGACTCCGGAGCCCACGACGACCGCGCAGCCGGTCCGGACCTACGTCATCTTTGCGATGTTGATTTTGTCTCTTGCGGCCGTCGCGCTCTTTGCTCATGAGTGCAAGTCTGGCCTCTCGATCTCCACGACAGCGATCGAGCAGAGCAAGAGTGTACGCCAGAATGGAGAGATTCCTGGCTACGCCGACTGTATTCGTAGACTGGCGGCGAGCTGTCCCCGTTGTCCGATCAAGCAGTGCTGCGACGAGGTGGGTGGTCGCTACCGTCAAGAGGGCTCGGGGTTTCCAATTTGTGAGAAGTAATGCCTTTCGGTGCAGGCTACCGCGCTCTGCACGAGCAGCTCGAGACTTGGATGGCTTTCAGGGGGCAGTGCGCACGCACCGGAAGCCGATGAAGCTCTCTCGATCCGAGGGGGGACGTCCACCGCGGTGGGTGCTGCGCAGGAACTCGCCGTCTTCAGAGTAGCTGGCGCCGCGGAGCACGCGTCGGCTTCCCGTGCTGGCCCCCGTGGGGTTGATGACCGGGTCTTCGGGATACGAGAGTTGTGGCCAGTCGGAGCCCCACTCCCAGACGTTGCCGACCAGGTCTTGCACGCCCTCGGGGCTTGCGCCGGAGGCGAAGGCGTCGACAGGCGAGGTGGCATAGAAGTCATCGTGAGTATAGTCCTCCCAGCCATTGGCCTTGGCGGTGCTGGGTGTCCACTCCGCATCTGCGCAGTAGGTTCCGCTCCAGGTTGTGGGGCAAGCGTTACCCCAGGGATATCTTTGGTGGGTGGGACCCTTGGCGGCTCGCTCCCACTCCGCCTCGGTGGGCAGGCGCTTGCCGAGCCAGGCACAGTAGGCGGTGGCCTGGTCCCAATTCACGAAGTTGATGGGGTGGTTTTCCATGCCCACGGCGTCGTAGGTGGCCCTTGGGTTGACGATGGGGATGTAGGTGCAGACGCCAGCGTCGACGCATAGCTTGTACTCGGCGGCGGTGACGGGGTAGCGGTCAATGAGGTAGGCGTCGAGGGTGACCTGGTGGGCTGGCGTGGAGAAATCTGGGCACCAGCCATCGCTGGCGGGACAGCCCATGATGTAGGTGGTGGTCGCGCCTGTTGAGGGGATGCGGACCATATCGCCGCCAAACTGACACTGGGGACCAAACCACTGGCCGACACAGGCGCAGGTGTTGGGTGCGGCGCAGCTTCCTCCGTTCTCGCAGGGTGTTGCGCAGGTGGGTGTGGTGCAGCTCGGCCCGGTCCATCCGCCGACGCAGGCGCAGGTGTTGAGTGCGGCGCAGCTTCCTCCGTTCTCGCATGGTGTTGCGCAGGTGGGTGTCGTGCAGCTCGGCCCGGTCCACCCGCCGACGCAGGCGCAGG
>JAVFAO010000417.1:0-5956 GCA_034002465.1 Myxococcota bacterium | reverse complement strand
CTCTCAGAGGGCCCCACCCTACCCTGGCGCGCCATCTCCCTGCTCGCCGTGATTGGCTTGATTGCTGGCTTGGTCTGGTACTTCGCCTTCCGTCAGAAAGACGAAATCGACGGACTGAGCCGTCACGAAGAGGCCGAAGCAAGCCCCACCGAGGAACGCCCCCACCCCATCAAAGACGCCAAGATCATTGTCGAGGAAGCCCCACCCAACGAAGCGCTCTGCGACAAGGGCGACCTGAATGCGTGCATTCAGTTTGCGGTAGAACTTGCCGAAGCCCAAGGACCTGAGCGGGATGAAGAACGCGCCGCCAAGCTCTTCGAGCGCGCCTGTGAAGGGAAGCTGCCCGCAGGCTGCGGCAACTGGGCGGCGATGATGGCCGAAGGGCGCGGAGTAGAATACGATCCACCACGCGCTGCCGGACTGCTCGAGCAGGCCTGCAACGACGGACATGCCCACTCCTGCTATGTCCTCGGAGGTCTGCTCAACGAAGGTCTGGGCATTCCCAAAGACGCCAAGCGCGCCCGCCAGCTCTTCGCCACCGCCTGCAAACTGGGCGTCAGCGACGCCTGTGACTTGTAACGCTGGCAACCACGTGGTCGAGCTTTTCGCTTGACCATGGCACGACGGAATCGACCTGGCTCGTTGAGCTTGCTCTCCTGCAACTCAAGGGTTTTCCTCGTCATCCCCACCAAGGTGAGCGCGAAAACGAGCCGCTTCTGATCCGTTGCAGCGCTGCCCACGTACCGTCATTGTTCGCCGACGACTTCGCTCGCACGGCGCCGACGCGACCCTCGTCCGGGGCCACGCGCACGTATCCAACTTTCATCTCGGCTGCGGCCGAGTGTAGAACCATTCGAGGAGAGAGACATGCATAAGCTGCCAGAGCTGGCGTACGACTACGCTGCACTCGAGAAGTCCATCGATGCTCGCACCATGGAAATCCACCACACCAAACACCACAACGGCTACGTCACCAACCTCAACAAGGCGCTCGAAGCGGTCGGTGGTATCTGGGCCGAGGCCAGCATCGACACCCTCATGACCAAACTCGACGAGCTCCCAGAGGCACAACGCACCGCCATCCGCAACAACGGCGGCGGCCACTACAACCACAGCCTGTTCTGGACCGTGCTCTCACCCAAGGGCGGCGGTGAGCCGGCCGCCGAGCTGCGCGCCGCCATCGACACCACCTTCGGTTCCTTCGACAACTTCAAACAGCAATTCTCCGCCGCTGCGGCCACCCGCTTCGGCAGCGGCTGGGCCTGGCTCAACGTCAAGGACGGCAAGCTGCTCGTCAGCTCCACCCCCAACCAAGACAACCCACTCATGGACCGCAGCGGCCTGCCCATCCTGGGCCTGGACGTCTGGGAGCACGCCTACTATTTGCGCTATCAAAACCGTCGCCCCGACTACATCGCCGCCTTCTGGGACGTGGTCGACTGGGACGCCGTCGCAAAGCGCTACGCTGCCGTCAAGTAGTAGCCCCTGAGCCCGACGAGGGCTGAGGGGCGAAGCGGTCCAGCAGCAGCACCAAGAGGGACCAGCCAAGTCCCACATAGATCGCCTCGACCCAGGTGAAGGGCGCAAGCTCCAAGCGCCTCCCTGCAATCCAAAGCAGGATCAGCAGGGCGCTGCCGCCCATCGCCAACAACGCCGCCCGCGGCCGCAGACGCAGCCGCGGGAAGTAGGCCCCCATGACCGGCACGATGAGGCTGCCCGCACCCAGCGAGCCAAAGGCCTTCCACAGCTCCACCACCGAGCCGCTGAGCAGCGCCAGACCCGCCGCCGCCGCGCCAGCCACCACCAAGCTCCCCCGCGTCGCCCGACGCAGGGAAGCTTCGTCGCCCTGAGCCCTGAGATCCTTGGCGACGGTGCTCGCCACGATGAACAGGTAACTGTCCACCGTCGACATCACCGTCGCAAACAGCCCCGTGAAGAAAAGGCCCAAGACCCCTACTGGCAAGACCGCGAGCGCCAGCCGCGGAAAAGCCTCCGCGGCCTGCCCCGCCCCAAGCTCCGGCAAGAGCGCCCGCGCATACAGCCCGCAGGTGGTGGTCATGGCGTCGAAGAGCATCCACAGCCCAATCGACAAGAACAGCCCACGCCGCGCCACCTGCGGCGTCTTCGCCGCCAGGCAGCGCTGAAAAAACGCCGGCTCCGCCAAGGTCCCCAAGGCGATGACATACCAAACCAAGATGCCCGCCACACCAATGCCGCCATGCCAGCTATAGTGCGTCTCAGGCAGCGCCGACAGCGGCTCGAGTCCATGACGACCCAGCAAGAGCGCCAACAAGAGCCCAAAACCACCAAACATCAACAGCACTTGCAAGACATCGGTGCGCACCACCGAGGCAAAGCCCCCGCGCCACACATAGACCACCGAAAAGAGCGTCGCCGCCCCCACCGCCAACCACAGCGGCAGCCCAAAGGCAGTCCGGGTCAGCACGCCCAAGGTCAGCAGATACGCCGCGGGCAGCGTCGTCACCACAATCACCCCAGCGCTCAGCTTGCCCGCCGCGCGCCCGTAGCACTGCTCCAGGCGCTCGGGCAAGGTCAGGGTCGCCGCGCGCCGCGCGCGCCGCGACAACAAGAGCGCAAAGAGCCCCGCACCCACATAATAGGGCACCCCAAAGACCAACCAGTTCGACAAGCCGTAGCGATAGCTGTATTCGCCAACGCCAAGAATGCCGCCATACCAAGACGACACCGTGGTCGCCACGAAAGCAGGCAAGGTGAGCCCTCGTCCCGCCAAGAGGTAGGCACTTGCGTCGTCCTTGCTCAGGCGCGGTCGCCGCAGCCCCAGGTACAACGTGCCAGCCAGGTAGGCCAGCAAAATGCCGCGATCGATCCAGCTCAAGCGCTCACTCCACCGGCCGCACCAAGGTCACGGAGCTCTCTCCTTCGTTGGCGCTCAACAGGAACGCCCCATCCGCCGCCGCTCCCACCCCTTCCGGTCGGATACTGCTGCCGTCCTCATCGCTCTTGCCCAGCTCCTGCTCGCCTACCTGCACCGTGCCCGCGTAGCTCGGGGCCGCAGCGTCCGAGACGTCGTAGAACACCAACGCCCCAGAGTGCCGCAGGCTGAGCGCGACGAAGGGCGTGCCACCATAGCGGAAGAAGGCCACGCTGTCCGGGCTGAAGAGCGGATACTCAGCCTTGACGACGCGCACCAGATTGCCCGGCAGGTCGCGCTCCGAGATGTCGATGCTCGAGACGATGCTGCCGTCGGCAGCCACGATGGTCATCGTGTCGTTCCACTCCCCGGCGACCGCAAAAAACTCATTCCCCGCGCCGTCTTCGATGCGGCCCACGCCGTCGGGCCAAGGGCCAGCACCGATGGCGTTCTTGGGCAGCGCCACGATGCTGACGTCGGCGCTGCTCGGCTGCCCCACCTGCAAGATGTCGGAGCGCTTGAAGATGGCCAGCTCGTGCGAGTCCTGCAGCGTGCTGACGACCGTGTCGTTGTCTGCACCGATGGCGACGGACTCGGGCTCGCGCGGCCCAGTGCTGCCATCGACCATGACGATGCGCTTGCTCTCGCTGGCCTGCGCCGGTCCACCAGAGAGCTCGATGAGGCTGAGCGAGGCCTGCTCGCCAGCGAGCTCGCACTTCCCCCAAGCGTCGGGACCGTCTCGTTCGTTGGCGACGGCCATCCACTCGCCGTTGGGACTGATGGCCACCGCGTCGGGCATGGGGCCAACAGGGACCTCGGCCAAGACCTCGCCAAACTGCGCACTGTCACTGACATCGACCAGCACCACCGAGCCTCCGCAGTCGACCTGTGCGCCTGCGCCATCGACCTCAATGAAGGTCCGGGTCAGCGCCGCCCAGGCGCCATTGGGGGCGATGGCCAGGCTGGTGAGCTCGCTCTCACTAGGGTCGTTGGGGAAGAGCGTCTTCTCGCGGCTGACGCTGAGGGCGTCTGTCGCGATGGCGAGGCGCGTGAGCTTGCGGGCTTTGGAGGAGACGAGCAAGCCCGCATCGCCGGAAGGGAAGACGCGCACCACCTCGGCGTTGTCGGCGCTGCCCATCTTCAGGGTGGCCTGGTTGGTGGCGAGGAAAGTCTTGCCGGTGTTGGTGTTGGGGGTGGGCTCGGCGTCGTCGCAGGCAGCAGCCAAGACGACGATGCAAAGGGTGGAGAGCAAGAGACTCGATCGTTTCATGGGGGCTCCTTGGAGCAGGTTTCAGGACCGCTCAGTATCAATCCGAAAAGAAAAGGGATTCCAAAGGGCAATGCCCTTTGGCGGGGTGTGGGGCGGCGCCCCACGAAGACCTCAAACTCAAAACCGAAGCTCCGCTTGGATGAGCAGCTCATCGTTGTCGAGGGGGGCATCGTCGATGCCAAGGGCAGGGACGCCGTTGGCTTCGTCGACGAGGTAGTATTCGAAGCGCAGCACCAACAAATCGCGATAGAGCTCACAGCGCAGCGCCAGGGTGAGCACGTCGAAATCCCAGCTCGCCGCGTTGATGGGCGCCACCGAGCGCAGCGCGTTGCCGCTGGCCAAGGGGCGAGTGCTGTCGAGCAGGCGGTATTGCTCGTAGCGCACGATGGGCTCGACGGCGCGCAGCCAGGTCTCGAGCAGCTCGAGCCGATAGCCCGCCTGCACATAGAATCCCCAGCGGTCCAGCAAATCCTCGGTGCTGTAGATGAACTCGGCGAAGACATTGGCGCCAAAGCCCACGAACCCTGCCCGGCCACCCATCCAGGCGAAATCTCCGCCGCTGCTGTCGCCGCCAAAACCAGGCAGCTCACGGTAGGCCGGGAAGCCGCTGATGAGCACGTCGGTGCCGCCCCGCGCCGAGAGCTTGCCAATGAAGCCGAAGGCCTCGACGAAGGCGCCGAAGAGGCGCACGCCGAGGCGGCCGCCGGCGACGGGGCTGTTCCCGGAGTAGGGCTCGGCCAGGTCATAGGCGAGGACGTTGATGGTGCCCGCTTGGTTGCTGGACTCTTGGACACCAGCGAAGCCCAAGGGGCGCATCATGGCGACGCTGGCGCCGAGCTGGAGGGAGACCGCTTCGGCCAGCTCGAAATCGAGGTCGTAGAGCAGGTGCAGCTCTGGCTGTCGCCAGTAGATGGTGGCGATGAGAGGGTAGCGCTCGGTGCGCCTGTCGAGGTGGACGAGCGGCACCTGGTAGCCGAGCTCGAGGTGGTGTTCGAGCCAGCTCGGCCAGCGCTCGCGGTAGTCGAAGAAGACCGCGCCGACGCGGGCGTCGCGGGTGTCGAAGTCCAAAGCCGAGTTGATCCAGACGTGCTCGCCGATGCCGAGGCGCAAGGCGAGGCTGAAGCTGTCGAGCTCGACGAAGGGGCTACGAGTGCCCAGGGTGCGGGTGTCGGTGGGCGAGTCGAAGCCAGGCCCACCTTCGCCTTCGAGGTCATGGAACTCGAGCTCGAGCTCGCCTTTGAAGACCAGGGTGAGGTCTCCGGAGCGCAGCTCGAAGCGCGGCGGTGTGTATTCGTCGCCGAACTCGTCGACAGCGAGCGCGCGCTGTGGTGTCAGCAAGCACGCGAGGACGAGGAGTGCCCAGCGGATGGCGGCAGAGCACGTTGTGCAGGTAGGATTTCGCATCCCAGACTCCAGGGATGCGGCGATGGATGGCGTCCATCGAGTCTGTCGCATCCCTCCGCCGGCATGATCCGGATCAGGTTCACGGGTATACTCTCAGGCCGCAGCTTGCCGCAGCCACCCCGTCGCAGACCAGCGCCTATGTAACGACATCGGGCGCTCTCGGCAAGCCGTTTCTGCCGCCTCCCCCACTCGATCCGAAAAAGAGAAGGGATTCCAAAGGGCTAGCCCTTTGGCGGGGTGTGGGGCAGCGCCCCACATTCGAGGAACGAGGAACGAGGAACGAGGCGAGCGCGCGTAGCGCGCGAGCAAGGTCGATTCTGCCTGGCTACGACGTGGTGTGCGGCGGGTCGCACCGCAGGCAGAGGGCGCCGAGAGTAGGTCGTATTCCC
>JAVFAO010000416.1:0-5957 GCA_034002465.1 Myxococcota bacterium | reverse complement strand
TCCATTGGGCGCTTCGCCTGTTCCCCAAAGTTTTTGTCCATTGGGCGCTTCGCCTGTTCCCCAAAGTTTTTGTCCATTGGGCGCTTCGCCTGTTCCCCACAGTTTTTGTCCATTGGGCGCTTCGCCTGTTCCCCACAGTTTTTGTCCATTGGGCGCTTCGCCTGTTCCCCACAGTTTTTCCACATTGCTGTCGTCGAGAGCTGATTATGCGTTCCATCATCGTTTTGGCGAGCACTATCATCTTGTCGTGCGTTCCCGCGCTGCTGCTTGCTGCCTGTCCAGAGGGTCAGGTGGAGCTAGGCGCAGGCCAATGCTGCTGGCCTGGCCAGCGCGCGGATGCTGGCGCGTGCAAGGGCATGCCCACGAGCTGTCCTGAGGGCTTTGCGCTCGACGACGCTGCGCAGAGCTGTGTCTTGCTTCCTTGCTTGGTGCAACAGGAGCGGGTGGACGAAGTGCATTGTTGCTGGCCTGGGCAGCGTTTCGAGGGGGGCGCCTGTGTGGGCGAGCCGAGCTGCCGGGAAGGTTGGCGCGCCGATGCTCAGAGCTGTGTTGTCAGTGAGGGCGGGCTCCTCAGTGTGGAAGGCAGCCCATTGGGCGCGCAGGTCGAGATCATGTCAGCCCAGGGCCCCGTTGGTCGAGGGACCCTGCCGTTGAGCGGTCTCTCACTTCCGGCAGGAATCTACACCATCGAGGTGTCGGGCTATCAATTCGAAGCGCAAAAGCTGGTCACCGAGCTGGAGGCGGCCTCTTCGCAGGCCTTGAGCGTGTCCCTTTGGGATGCGCAGCTGCTCAAGCAGCTCCTCTCCACGGGCCTTGCGCGCGAGCAGCTCGACAAGCTCGCTGCCCAGGGGATTCACTTCGACGAGCAGGCCTTGAATACGGTGCAGGAGCTCGCCCAGCGCGGCTTTCCCCCTGAGGAAGTGGTGGCGGCGGCAGAGACCCAAGGCCTCTTTCAGCGACCCAGTCGCGATGCCGTCGGTTTGATGGTGCTGCAGCGCGCTGGCATGTCTGACGCGCAGGCGCAGGAGCTGCTCGCCTCCTCCGGCTCCTGGACAGAGGCCTACAATCAGGCCCAGGAGAGCTCGGCGCTGGACATCGCGGTGTATTCCGTTTCCATCCTGGGCTCTCTTGGTGTAGCGGTCGGCTTGCCTTGGGCGCTGAGCGATGCCTCTGACGCCGCTTGGGCCACCCTTGGGACTGGCGCTGGACTGACGGTAACGGCCTTGGCGCTGGGGCTCATCGACGGAATGGATGTGGGCGCGCTCCCTGACGGTTTTCTGGAGGGCGCCGACGTCGAGCAGCTTCGGGAACGCTTTGGTTCGGGCTCGCAAGCGCAGTGGCTGGCCACCCCCTATGTCGATGCCCACGGCGCAGGGATGGGCTTGGTCGTGCTGTTCTGATCATCTCCAACTGGGCATCTGGCATGCTCCGGGCGGGTGTCAGAGGGATTCCAATAGGCGAGTCCTTCGCGGTCATCAGCCCCACTGCATCCGAGACGCTCGTTCCACTTTGAGTCAAGCGTTTGCCGAGCACGAAGGTCGAGACACGGGAACACTCTGAGCGAGCGCTCCGCCTGATGCAGGGCCCTTTGTCCTGGGGCGTGGCAGCCTTTGGTTTGCCCATGGTGGTGGGCATGCTGCTCTATGGTGCCTTCAACTTGGTCGACCTCTTCATGCTCAGCCGCATGGACGATGCCGCGCCAGCGTTGGCGGCGTTGGGCATCTGCGACATGCTCTTTGCGTTGGCGGTCATCGCGGCGAGCGGCATCTCGAACAGCTCTGTGGCCCTGATTTCGCGTCGCTTGGGTGAGGGCGACCGCGAGGGCATGCAGCGCGCTGCCTGGCAGTCACTGCTACTACTCGGGGGCAGCTCGCTCGTGCTTGGCGTTGCGGGCGTCTGGGGCGCCGGCTGGGTGGTTGAGGTGCTGATGCACGCCAAGGCTGAGGTCGCAGTGCTGGCTACGCAGTATCTGCAGATCATGCTTGGCGGTTCGTATTCGATTTTCCTTCTTCTTCAGGTAACAGCCATTCTCCGGGCGCTGGGGCATGCGAGCTGGGCAGCCGTGCTACTGGTGGCGGGCAATGGCCTCAACGTGGTCTTGGATGCTATCTTCATCTTTGGGCCGGGACCAGCCCCGGAGCTGCTTGGCTGGGCACCTCCGGTCGCGCAATGGCTGGGCATTCCACAAATGGGGATGGCTGGCGCCGCCTGGGCAACGCTGTTGGGACGCAGTGTCCCGATGCTGCTCGGCTTAGGTCTCCTCGTTCTGCTCAGAGATGGGCTCGAGCTGCGCCTGCGCTTCCTGCGTCTCGAGCTGCGTCAGCAGTGGCGGCTGCTTCTCCTTGGCTGGCCGGCGAGCGCGCAGCTCGCGCTGAGGGTTGGCACTGTGCTGGTGTTTTTGGCGCTCATCAGCGCGAGCTTCACCACCGCCGATGACGTGAGTGTCTTGACCGCCTACAGCATCTGTCTGCGTCTGGAGGTGATTGTACTGTTCATGGCGATGGGCTGGGGTGCGGCGGCATCGACCTACATGGGGGTCAACCTTGGTGCCAGTCAGCCGCAGCGCGCGCTCAACTCCACCTGGTTGAGCGCCGCCTATGCCGCCGCGAGCGTGCTGCTGGTGGCCTTCGTCGCCGTGCTTTTTGCTCGCGAAATCATTGCGTTCTTTGACGACTCCGAGGCGGTTCTGGAGGTCGGCGCGCAGTACTTCCGAGTGGTGGCCTTCAGTTATGTCGCTTTGGCCTTTGGTGTGGTGCTTTCGCAAGGGCTGACCGGCGCTGGCGACACCTTGGCCAGCTTCCTCCTCGACGCTGGGGTCTTGCTCATCCTCGTGATCCCCGGCTGCATGTTGTTGATCGGGGTATGGGGGCATCCCCCAGTGGTCTTGTGGTGGGCGATGGTGGTGGGCAATGTCTTGGCTGCGGCGGTCTTTGCCCTGTACTTTTGGCGGGGCCGCTTCGTGCACAAACAGGTCTAGGCTCGCCCAGAATCTTGCCTTGCACCGACGAGCAACCTGCTTTGGGGGGGGATGGTGTTCTGGGGAAAGACCCACCTGCTGCGTGTCGCCTGCAAGCTCATGAATCAAAAGAGGAATTGCAGAACGAGTTAGTCGTACGCACCGTGCGCGACACTGGGGTCAAGTATGCAGAATCCGGGGAGGGCGCACACGCAGGTGCGCCCCTACAAGTCAATATTGCGCATTCCTTTCAATCGCTTACATGCGATGCGCATCACCTAGGAAAGGAGCACGGCTGCGGGGCTCTGCCCCGCACCCCACCAAAGGGCAATGCCCTTTGGAATCCCTTGGATTTCGTATTCTTGCTGGCGTGGCTGAAAGCCGGTTTGGCGCCGCTTTTCGAGTCAACGAGGCAAGAATCCAGCTACGGCAGTGCGGTCCACCGCAGAGGCCGCAAGCCAATGAAATTAGAGCGGAAATCTGCCTCCACGAAGGTTCGGTTGGCGCTCCGACAAGCCCAGGCCTCACTCTGAAAGGCACCACCCCTGAGCACCTTGACCTGCCCCTCACTCGGACCGGTCGGGTTGAGCACAAAGGAGTCTGGATAGTCGCCATAGTAGTCCTCGACCCACTCGAAGACATTCCCTGCCGTGTCGAAGAGCCCCCAGCCGTTCGCGCGCTTGGAACCCACTGCTTGCGGGCTCTGAGCCGCATTCCCACAATACCAGCCGAGCTCGTCGAGGATCGGGTCTGCACATGCGGCGTCCTCATTGGGACCAGAAACGAAGGCTGAGGTCGTCCCAGCGCGAGCGGCAAACTCCCACTCTGCCTCAGTGGGCAGGCGATAGCCGCGGCAGCTCGCTTCGAGACGTGTGCACAGCGCCGTTGGGCCCAACCCCTCGCAGTCGTAGCAGAGCGGCAGTCCTTGCGCCGCTGAGAGCGCATTGCAGGCCGAGGCGCTCTCGTGCCAGCTGATGTTTTCCACTGGGCAATCTGCACCGCAGTCTCGGAACGTGGCTGGTGCATAGCCCATGAGCGCCTCGAACTCGCCCTGGGTCAGCTCGTGGGCCTTGATGCAAAAGGCTTGGTCCAGCTCGACTTCGTGGCGGTGCTCGTCGTCCATCCGCCAGGTTTCCTCGAGCTCGGAGCCCATCTGAAAACGACCTGCAGCAATGGGCACATAGCCCGCTTCACACGGCGAGCTGCTCAGGCAGAGTCCGCTGCCCTGGCAGCTCAGCGGCTGCTCACACGGTGCAGCTGCGCTCCATTCGAGACAAGCGTCGTCATCAAAATTTCCGCAGTCGCGAAAATGCGCGGTGTCCACACAGTCTCTCAGACCGCTGGAAGCACACTCATCGCGACAATCGTCGACACAGGTCGAGTCCACACAGCGCTGACCTGGTCCGCATTGGATTCGGTCGCAGCTCGTGGCCACAGTCTCTGCCACACAGCCCGCACCGAAGCCCAAGAAGAGGAGCACCGAGATGACACTCTGCTCAGCTCTCCCCATGATGCCGAACTCCTCAAGCCAGAACGCGCCAACAACTTCACCCTGGGCGGCTCAACGCCGACGACTCCAGAGCATAGTAGATGTCCCGTGCTTCGGCAAAAGGCAGCAGCCTCGACTGAGCGCCCTGGGAGCAGCGTGTTGCGCCGCAAAAGGCACGCTCAGCTTGCGCGAATCGCCGTTCATTGCTAGGGAAAGCCGTTCGCGGTCGAAACAGCCTAGCAGGCAGCATGACCACGGGCCGAGCCAGGGAGCTCGTCAGCTCCCACCCTAGGGCATTCGTTGGCGGACGGTGAGCGCCCTTTGCTCGATGAATCGCGGGGATGAGAGTGCCCCTCAGTCACTTTCGAATGCCTTTGTTTCACTCGAAGGGAGTCTTTTGCGGCGCACAGAGGCGTCGCCCGGAGTCTGCATGAACGCATCTCGAATGCACTCAGAGAATGAAGCTCAACGCGCTGCAACAACGCCAGTGACCTCCAATGACGCGACTGCGGTCGGCGCGCGTGGCCAGGCGGCCGCGCTCGGCGTCGATATTGGCGCCGTGGCCATCAAGCTGGTGCTCATCGATAGCCAGGGTCAGCGCCTCGGACATTGGCAGCGCCCACTGCAAGGACGCCCTGCGGAGCTGTTGGCCACCATGTTGGCTGACGAGGAGCTGCTTTCGCTGTGTGCCGACGCCGCACTTCGCATTGGCGTGACGGGCGCTGGACGCAACGCCGTCAACGGTCCACTGGGACGGGTCAACGAAATCGTCGCCTTCTCCAAGGGCATCGCCAAGCTCGTTCCCACGGCTCGGGCCGCGATCGAGGTTGGAGGCCACTCCGCGCGGTGGGTCACCCTGGAAGACGCACGTGGCTCCCTCGAGGACTACGGCCAGAACCAGCTCTGCGCTGCTGGCTCGGGCGTGTTCCTCGAACAACAGGGAAGTCGATTACGCATTGGAATCGAGGAGTTTTCTCGTCTTGCCGAGAATGCGCCCAAAGGCGCGACCATCGCCGGACGCTGCAGTGTCTTCGCCAAATCCGACATGATTCACTTGCAGCAGAAAGGGACACCTCCCGAGGAAATAGCCTATGGACTGTGTCTGGCCATGGCCCGCAACTTTTTGGCCACAGTGCTCAAAGGCCGCGAGCTGCATCCCCCCATCATCCTGGCTGGCGGCGGTGCCGCCAACGGCGGTCTGCTGCGCGCTTTCCGGGAGGTTTTCCACTTCTCCGAGCACGAGCTGCTGCGCTCCCCCCTCCCCGCCTTCGAAACCGCGCTTGGCGCCGCACACCTGGCCCTCAGCGATTCCAAGCTGGCACCTGTGCAGGGCTCGGTGCTCGCCGAGCAGCTCCAGTTCCTGGACAACGCCACCGAGCTGAGCATGCTCGCGCCGCTCGAGGTGAAGCCGCGCACCCCTGGCCAGACCGTCTTGCCCCCCGAGAAAGTGCGCGCCTTCCTCGGCATCGACGTCGGCTCGGTGAGCACCAATTTCGTGCTCACCGGCCCCAA
>JAVFAO010000415.1:0-5966 GCA_034002465.1 Myxococcota bacterium | reverse complement strand
CGTGTCCTTGGCACAGCGAAAGCCGATGGTGGCATCCGCGGTCCCATTCTTGACCAAAGAACGCACCTGAGCTCGAGCGAACGCGGGCTCGGAACGCCAGCTACCACCGCGGGCAATTCGAAACGAACCATGCTTGGGGCCTCTGGGATTACGAGCACTTCGTTGCCCGTAGGTTTTCGAGCCGAAAACGTCTGCAACCCACTCTGCGGCATTCCCACAGGTATCATGCAAGCCCAAGGGACTCGCTCCAGCTGTCGAGCTCCCCGCCTCGCGCAGCGCGGCTCGGACGCCTGTCCCAATCTGGCAGGCTTCTGCGTTCCAATCCGGCCCCCAGGGAAATGCACGGCCATCTCCACCTGTTGCCGCAAGTTCCCATTCGGCTTCCGTTGGCAGCCGTGCTTCACGCCATTCGCAGTAGCGACTTGCCTGGTCGTGACTCACACAGACGACAGGGTGCCGACTAGCTGTGTTCGGGTCTGCTGCAGGCTGAAGCTCCGCCAAGAAGGTGCAACCATCGAGCTTGATGATGTCACACGCCCCAGACGCAACGCAGTGTGCGTAGTCCGCGGTGGTGACCTCGAACTTGTCGATGTAAAATGCGTCGAGTTCGACGCTGTGTTCGGGCTGCTCATTTGCAAACGTCTTGGAGCTGCAGTCGGCCCCGCCAGCTGCATGCTGTTGACACAAGGCGATGGCGTCAGAGACTTGCTGAGCGCTGCTGCCCATCACGAATCGTCGCGACGGCACACGGATCATTGCCTGGTCCTGAGCAGCGGAAGCGGACGTCTCAGAGTCAGCGACAGTATCTGTGCTCGAGGCGAGAGCCATGCCTGCTTCGTCTGCTTGCTCGCCCGCTCGAACGTCGGGCTCGGCAGAATCCGACGCATGGACCTGTGCGATGTCGGCCGTTGCCGGAACCTCCTCTGGGCATTCAGGCTGAGTGGGTGAGGCCTGACACGCACAGGCACAGTACAGGAGCAACAGGCCAAGTGATGGCAAGCCAAGCGTTTCTGTCAAGCTGATCATGCTACGGTTCCCTCCGGAAAAAGACAGGAGCTCGACCGCCGTTGAACAGCAGTCGCCGCGCCCCACTCAGTTGATTATCCTGTAAAGAAAAGGTGACCGAGGACCTGGCTGAGGGGTGTCTCCTTCGGTATCGCACCTGCCCACCTGAAGAACCTCGGCAGACCGCTTCGTGTGATGCAGGAGCGCAGGAACGCGAGCTCTGCAGGGCCTCAGCCTCGCTCAGTGCAAATGGCACGATGCCACCAAGCTCAAGGAGCTCGGCCTTCGCGCCGGAATCGAAAGACGCCCTCGGCTCGCCCTGGGTGGTGGTGTGCCGAGGACTCGCGGTGCCTGAGCGGGCGAAGGCGCACACGCGCGACCAGGGCTCCGCCCTGGACCCATGCCGGGCCCATCGTCACGCCAAAGACCTCGGCCACGACGGGCTGAGCCTGGCGTGGGCGGCGAGCTGCGCTCTCGCCAATGCCCAACGCCGGCCCAGCCAACACCTCAACGTTGGGATCAGCGGTCAAGAGGTCAAAGAGCCAGTGCTCATGGCAGAGACCTGGCGGGGCGGAAGCCCAGGTCGCTGTACGTGCTGCCCGGACCGATGTTGACGCGATTGGCCGAGCGGCAGTTCCCGGCGTAGCCGCCCCAACTGCCACCACGTTCCACCCGGCCCGTGCCCGTGCCCGGCCCCGTAGGTGCCACCACCCTCCCCTCCGGGTAGTCGCCGAACCAATCCCACACCCACTCCCAAACGTTCCCATGCATATCAAAGAGGCCCCAAGCGTTCGGACGTTTCTGGCCCACAGGGTGGGTCCTGTCGTCGGCGTTTTCCTTGAACCAAGCCACCTCCTCAGGCGTCACGGTCCCATCATTGAACGGGCCACCACAGCCAGCACGACAGGCATACTCCCACTCGGCCTCGGTCGGCAAACGGTAGCCTACGGCATCCCGCTTCCAGTGGACGACACACGAATAGCTGTTGGCTTCATCCTCATCATCATCTTCCGCTTCATCCTCGTCCTCTGGTTCTTCGTCCTCCTCCGCTTCATCCTCGTCCTCTGGTTCTTCGTCCTCCTCCGCTTCATCCTCGTCCTCTGGTTCTTCGTCCTCCTCGTTTCCCAAGCCATGCTCCCCCGACACCCCCGACTCCTCGGACAACACATAGCACGGCTCGAGTCCCTCAGCGCGGGACAAGGCATTGCAGTAGGCAATGGCATCGTACCAAGTCACCTGCTCGACGGGTGCGTCCTCACCAGAACGGACGAAGTGGGCGGGTTGGTTTCCCATCAGCCGATTCCACTCCCCTTGCGTCACTGGCGTGCGCTTCAGCCAAAAGGACTGAGCTAACACCACTTCATGCTGCACCTCGTTCGAGTCGCGCCCCACTTCGCCCTCGGGAGAACCCATGTAGAAGCGGCCCGCAGGGATGCGCGCCCATCCTGCTGGCGCCAACGCCCTCAACGCCTCGAGCACCTCGCTCGCGCTTGGGATACGACGTTCGAGTCGGGCCACCAAACGCTTGAAGAGCTCATCGACATCACTCGCCAGCTCCGCCACCAGAGACGAAGGCAATTCCGCGCCAGGCACGGGCAACTCGCCCGTCAGCAGCTCGTAGAGGAGCACACCAACGGCATACAGATCTGCGCGCGCATCGAGCTCGCCTGTCCCGCGCAGCTGCTCGGGAGACATGTAGTAGGCCGTGCCCATCGAAGCCGAAGCCTGGGTGTGCAAGCCCGACTCGAGCGCCTTCGCTATCCCGAAATCAGTGAGCTTCACAGCTCCGTCCCGTGTCAAAAAAATATTCTCTGGCTTCACATCCCGATGCACAGTCCAGTGATGTGCATGGTCCAAAGCCTCACACACCGCCGTCAACAGCCGAATGGCTTCAGCCAGGTCTACACGACCCTCACGCCGCAGCCGCGCGCGCAGCGTCTCGCCCTCCAGCAGCTCCATCGTGAAAAAGAGCACACCATCGCACTCTTCGAGCGTGTAAACTCGAACGATGCTGCGGTGGTGAAGCTGAAGAGAGAGCCGAAACTCCTGCACGAAGCGACGACGCAGCTCCGAATCGGTGCGAAGCTCCGGGCGCATCGCTTTGAGCGCGCAAGGCATCTGGGTGAGCTGGTCGACAGCAACATAGACTGTGCCCATCGCCCCTTGCCCAAGCACCCGCTCGATACGGTACTTTCCCATCAACACCGTGCCCGCCGCCAAGCTCGACGACGCCATCACCTCGCCCAGACTACCCAAACGGGTCGCCCCCAGTAGTGGATCCCTCTCTCCCGACATCGCGACTCCTCCCACCAAGCGCACACCACCCGCCTCAGTGTAGCCCAGCCACCCCAGCTCGTCACGACCCAAGCCGACGGCGCGTCCAGGGTGTTCAGCGCCGCTTCGCACGTTAGGGACCCACCCTGTACGCCATTGGACGGCTCCCGACCGACGAGCTTGAAGCCTGGTGCTCGGCAGCGACAAGGGACGCTGTCGCTCGTCGCTCCACCCTTGCCCGCCTGCGCTCCAGGCATTTGCGGCCTGAAGGTGACTGTTCCGACTGGTGCAGGTCCAAGGCGCTCACTCAAAGCGAGCGTCGGGTTGGACGCAAGGCCTCATTGGACGGGTCGAAGCAGACCAGCTTTGAGCAATGTGAGACAGCATTGCTGGAACCGCGGATGCCGATTCTTCAGGTGAAGCTCGCTGTCGTTCAGCACGGCGCTGAGCATGTCGAGCTCTTCGCGGCTGAGCTCCGCAAGCCCAGAGATCGGCCGGTTCAAGACAAGGGGAGCATTGGGAAGGCGCTGGATCGCCATGTTTCCGTTCCAAGTTGGCCAGTACATACCGCTGACTTCGCTGCTCAGCTCCAGCCAGCCGGCATCGCGCAGGCGCAGCACGCGGCGCATGCTCTCGGGCAGGTTCTCGCAGCAGCCCAGGATGGCCTCGAGCCGATCGTGATTCACCGCAAATTCGAGGAGCTGCAGATCGGGAATCGTCAGTTTCGACAGGGTGTCCGGCAGGCGGTGGGCAAGTCGGGCATCGGCGGTGGTATCGGGGAGCTGCTCGTGCTCTACGCCGATGGTCTCGAAGGTCTCGCGCACGAGCTGCTGAACCGGTGGCCCCAAGTGCATGTTGGCGCGGAGCGGACCTTCCTCGAAGATGTAGCCGGGGTTCTTCCAGAGCAGCATGACCTCGAGTGCACGTGAACCGATGCGCTCGTCACGATTCGTCAGCGTGGCGGCGAGGAGGCGGCCCTTCTGGAGCTCGAGCTGTCCTTCGGTCCACAGTCCCTGCACCGTGAGCAGGCCCGTCGCCTCGACCTGGGTCAAGACCTCCAACACCTTTGGCCATCCAAGCTGGCCATCTGCGAACGCGGTGAAGCCTACTCCAAAGAGCGTGCGCATCAGCTCAGGGAAGCTGGCTGAACCTTTGGCCTGATGGGCGCTCTGAATGGCGCCGTCCTTGAGGTGCACGTAGTAGGTCTGGCACGAGGTGGAAGAGAGGGATTGGAGCTCGAAGGAGCCCGAGCGGCGCTCTGGTCGCCAAGAGGAGCAGTAAACGGCGGGCCAGTGAAAGAACGCTTGAGTGCCGGCCTTCTTTTCCGGGGTCTGCGCCGCAATTCGGGTAAAGGGTTGGGTGCGTGAGTTCGGCTCGGCGATTGCGATGCTGAAGACCAGCTCGGTGCTGCCCATTCGAAGCGATGCACCGTCGTAGAGCCGGCACTGGCGTTGCGTCTGCCCGTCGACTCGGGTTCCGTTGCGGCTGTAGTCATCGAGCAGGACGGTGTCCTGGATCAAGCGCAGCTCGCAATGGCGCCGCGAGACCAGCGGGTCGTTCAAGACCAACGAGTTTTTGGCGTCTCGCCCAATGAAAAAGGGAAATGTTTCGATGGGGAAGTGGACGTTGTTCTCGCATAGAGAGTAGCGCAGTTGACGTCGGTGTCTTCGTGGGATCTGGAGATGGTCGAGGCCTTCGAGCGAGGCCGTCCACGACGCCCGCGCCTGAGACGCCTCGTGCAGGAGCGCCTGCAACTCGCAGGTCGTCGGCACGGTGGCCACAGGCAGAATCTGTGCGTGCACCTTCCCATTGCTCACCCATTCATAGAGCGCAATGCCCTGGTCCCTCGTGGGAATCAGCAGCCAGGGAGTGAGCATCAACGCCTGGCTGGCGTTGGCATCGAGGAGGTACACGTGATCGTGCAGCAGCTCACCCTTCCAGCGCAGGTTGTGTTCGACCCTGCCCTGCCCTTCGGCGCCGCGATGACTGGAGATCGAGCCGCTGAAGCGGCCGCCCAACTCACGCTTGCTCTTGACCACCTGGATGAGCGTGTAGCTCGACAGCCACCGCAAGCTGTGCAGGACGGGGAAGAGCAACTCCAGAAACTGCTGGGATAATGCGGAACTCTCGTACTTGATGGCGTTGCGAGTTGCGACGAGCTCCTCGAGCCGGAATCTGCGCGCTTTTCCATCGAGCGGCTGTTCGAGCCACGCACGAACCTCGACGAAGGGGCGCTCCCTGGGCTGCAGAGCCTTGCTCAGGGCGCCGAGAGTGGCGAGGCGAGACCCCAAGGGCAGACCCTTGGTGTTGGCTAGGTTCAGTTCGTCTTCGCTGAGGTCTCGCCGCGAGGTGATATCAGCGAGGGTGAAAGCCGTGAGCAGGCGCAAGGCGACGTCGACGACGCGGAACCAGGCGTCGGGCTTGCCGGTGTTGAAGGCGCGCTTGAGCGCAGCCGCCAGCGGTTGGGGCCAGTGTTGTTCGGCGACGGCAACCAAGTCTCGCCATTTCTCGCTTTGCTCTGGGCTGGGAAGCATGCGCGTGGCTCCGTGCAATGCCGATGCAGATGCCGCGTCGTCTGGTCGGCGGCCAACGACCAGCTTCTCGCTCACCGTCAACTCCAGCGCAAAGGCGACGCGCCGAGTTGCTTCGTACTGTAGCAGAGACGAAACTTTTTTCTATGATTCTCA
>JAVFAO010000414.1:0-5975 GCA_034002465.1 Myxococcota bacterium | reverse complement strand
ACATGCAACCCAAGTTGCTGCGCGCCATCGAAGCGGGGGAATTCAGGCGCGTGGGCGGTTCCAAGAGTATCTCGGTAGACATGCGCGTCGTTGCTGCAACCAACCGGCACATCGAGAGCCGCTTGGCCGACGGCAGTTTTCGCACTGATCTGTACTACCGACTTGCCCAAGTACGTATTCATCTTCCGCCGCTTCGAGAGCGCGTCGACGACATCTCGCTGCTGGTCGAAGCCTTCCTCGAGCGCCTGCGACAACAGGAGCCGCGCCGCCCCATCCCGCGCTTCTCGCAGCCCGCCATCGAGGCGTTGCAACGCTATGCGTGGCCAGGCAACGTGCGCGAGCTGCGCAACGTCGTCGAACGCATCGTGTCCCTCTGCGAGCGCGCCGTGGTGAGCGCGGAGTTCGTACGTGGGGAGCTGGCCCAACAGCAAAATCTGCTCAGGACCACGGCGACCATGCCCAAGGTCGTGGCGCACAGTGACACCCAAGAGGAGCTCTTCGCCAGCTTCTTCGAAGCAGACGAGTCGTTGAGGCCACTCAAGGAGAGCAAGGAGCTGCTCATCGATGCCTTCGAGCAACGCTACCTGCTGCGTCTCTTCGAGAAGCACCAGAGCAACCTGAGCGCAGCAGCACGCGAAGCGGGCATCGATCGCCGCCATCTATACCGTCTGATGAAAAAGCATGGTATCGCCCGTGAAGAATGAGGCCGCGCAAGACGCCTGAATCTCGGTCTGCGCTGGCGCTTATCGATGCGCTCGAGCTCTGCAGCAGCAGAGACCGATGCGAGGGGGATGTGCTGTGCACAAAATGGGGCGATACCGAATCATCGACCTGCTCGGTCGTGGAGGGCACGCAGAGATCTACCTCGCCCGCGTCGAGGGAGAAGGCGGTTTCTCGAAACCGGTCGCCCTCAAGCGACAGCGAGGACAAAGCTCGCCCCAGACTAGCTCGCGCCGAGCACTGCTGGCCGAGGCACGCCTCAACGCCCTCCTCGATCACCCCAACATTGCCAGTGTCTATGACATCTTCGAGGAAGACGGCGAGCTCATCCTGGTGATGGAGTACCTCCACGGCCTCAACCTTCGCCAGCTCTGTCAACAGCTCTACGCCGCCGGCCAGCTGATGCCTGTCGCGATGGCGTTGCATATCGGCGCCGAGCTCTTGGCGGGACTCGCGCATGCGCACAGCGCGCGCGATGAGCGCGGTAGCCCCCTCCAACTCATCCATCGCGACGTCTCCCCAGAAAATGTCTTCCTCTGCGCCAACGGCAGCGTCAAGCTCACCGATTTCGGCATCGCGCGCAGCATCATTGCTCCGCGTGACACCCGCATTGGGGTGGTCCGCGGCAAGGCGCGCTACCTCAGCCCAGAGCAAGCGCGAGGAGAAGAGCTGGAGGTCGGCACAGACGTCTTCGCCATCGGCCTGGTGCTCTACGAGCTGCTCACTGGGGTGCCTGCCCTCGAAGGCGACAGCGAACGCGAGCTGATGCTGCAGACGCAACAGGTCAACCCCGCCACGGTGCTGCAGTATCGACAGGACGTCCACGAGCGGGTGCTCACCATCCTCGCCCTGGCCCTCGCGCCCCATCCTTCCCAGCGCTACCCGAGCGCTCAGGCAATGGCCAGAGATCTGCGCGCGGTGCTGAGTTGGCTCGAGCCCAGCTACTCACAGATCGACCTCAAGGCATTCCTCGACAGCCTCTGTGGCCCCATGCTCGAGCAACAGTGGCGGCGGATCTGGCAAGATCAGTCGACGCAGGTCGCCGAAATCATCAGCGCGACGCCATCCAATGCAAGCGAAGGGCACACATCCTCGGAGCACACAAGAGGAATGGCGCTTGGCGCGAGCGCGCAGCCCGAGAACGAGCGCTTGTCAAAGGATGAGGAGACTGGTGCGAGCACCAGCCAAAGAGAAACGAGCTCGGCCAAAGAAGGCGCGAAGAGCAAGACCAGCGCTCGGCGAGGGGTCGACCTCGAGAGCCTGCGCCGCGCCATCAATGAGGCCTACGATCCCGAGGAGAAATGATGAGCGCTCCTTTCACGCCGCGCATACGCAAAGCCTGCGACATGCTCTGGATACGCCATGGGGAAACCGATGACAACGTGGCGCATCGTATTCAAGGGCGCAGTGAGACGTCTCTCAACGCCAACGGTCGGCAACAGGTAGAGAGGCTTGCCGAGCATCTCAGCGTACAGGGCAGCTGCGCCCTGTGGTGCAGCCCCATGAAGCGCGCTGTCGAGACGGCGCAGATTCTGGCGTCCAGACTCTCCATCGCTCAGGCACAGGTGTTCGATGGGGTGGTGGAGATAGAACTTGGACGTTTTGTCGGTCGACGCCTCCCAGAGCTCGCCAAGGACCCGGATTGGCAGAACTATCTGTCGCGACCGTATGGTGCCCGTTTTCCAGGTGGCGAGAGCTTTGAGGAGCTCTCGATGCGGGTGAAGGCGGCCTGTCAGTACATCCTCGAGCACGAGAACGCGGACACCATCCTGGTGGTCAGTCATGGCGGCGTGATGGCCTGTTTGCTGTCGCAGCTCATGGGCATCGACGAACAAGCCTACCATCGCCTGCGCATCGCCAACGCGCACGCCATCGCCCTGCGTTTTCAGCCCCCTGAGCGGGTCCGACTGCTGGGCGTCAATGTGCAGAGCATTGGGCAACAGTGAGTGAAGGACACGCGTCCTCTCGACATTCCAAAGGAACTCGGAACCAGGAGGGGGAGAGTCGCGGCGAAGCGAAGCAAGCCTGAAGGGTGGCCGCCAAGGAGGACGGGGCCCTTGCTGCTGTCGAGAGCTCGCTGTTCGAGAGCGAACGAATGTCGTCTTAGCGAGGGTCTGAGGGCAAAGGCAGCTCTGGGTCTTGGACGATCAGCAAGGCGTGTGGCTGCTTGGCTTCTTTGGCTTGCACGGCGATCAGTCCAGGATAGCGCGTCCAGTTCTCCTCATTTCGCTCCAGGCGCAGCACTTGTTTGCGCTTCTCCCCTCGGTTCCAGGTCCCACGCAGCGCATTGCGAGCTGGCAAGCCCAGCGCTTCCCGTGCGGGGCTGAGGGCATCATCGAAGCCATACTGCACTGCGGTGAGAGCATCGGCGTGGAGGTAGGCAATGAGCCCGTCCGCGTCGTAGTGCCATGCCTGCAGTCCCAGCTCCAGCTTCTCGACCCTGCTGGGCTCGCCAGCGAGAGTACGCAGGGCATCGCTACTCATGCCGAGCTGCAGCGCGCCCAGGCGTCGTCCTTCCTCGAAGCCTGGGTCCTGTTCTGCGCTGGAGCCTCGAGGTGCCACGCGCTGTTCTGTGAAGAAGAACCAGAACAAGCCCCCCAGGATCAGCGCCACGCTCAGAATCGTTTTCCACTCAGCACGAAGAAAATCGCCCATTCGCGCCCTCCCTCATGGGCTCCAGCCTGCAGGATAGCCGCATCTGGGCCACCTTCCAAGGCTCGCAGGGCTCGAATCAGCCATCCTCGTCAAGCAACGCTCTGATTTTCTTCGTCAACGCCGCCGCATCGAAGGGTTTGGAGATGAAAGCATGGTGGGCCATATCAATGGACTCCCCGAGCACGCCTTGGTCATGCCCGGACATGAACAGCACTCGAAGCGTGGGTCGCGTCTGTCTGAGGGCATCGGCGAGCTCTTTGCCGTTCTGACCGGGCATGATGACATCGGTGAGCAGCAAGTGGATCGCCTCCAGGTGTGCCTGCGCGATCAGCTTGGCTTCCCCGGCATTGTTCGCAGTGAGGACGCGATAGCCGGAGGCGGTCAAGATTCGACAGGCTGCGTTGCGCACGGCATCTTCATCCTCGACCAGCAACACCGTCTCGTTTCCCCGAATCTTCTTGATGGCCGAACGGACTCGCTCGAAGCTCGGATCGGCCCCGAGCTGTCGCGGCAAGAGCAGCTCGAAGCGGGTGCCGCGGCCAAGGGCGCTCTCCACCTGCACGCATCCGCCGCTCTGCTTGGCAAAACCGTAGATCATGGCCAAACCCAGTCCGGTCCCCTTCCCCACCGGCTTGGTCGTGTAGAAGGGATCGAAGATTCGGGAGAGGTTCTCTCGGCTGATGCCACATCCAGTATCATCGACAGCAAAACGCAGATAGGCTCCAGCTTCGAGCCCTAGCCTGAGCCCCTCTTCAGCATCGATGTCGACAGCAGAGGTGCTCAGGCTGAGCTGCCCCCCCTTGGGCATCGCGTCTCGGGCGTTCACCACGAAATTGAAGATGACCTGCTCAATCTGGGTCGCATCGGCAAGCGTGATGAGAGGCTGCTCAGCGAGGGAGACACGCAGCCCGATGTCCTCTCCCAAGATGCGTCGCAACATCCCCTCGAGCTGCCGAATACTGACGTTGAGGTCGATAGGGGCGAGCTCGAGCGCTTGCTTTCGGCTGAAGGCCAAGAGCTGGCGCGTGAGCTTGGTTGCCCGCTCGCCTGCCTTCTGCACCTCGAGCAAGTCTGCACAGAGGGGGTCCTCTTCATCCAGCTCTGCCAAGACGAAGCCAGTGTAGGCCAGGATCACCGACAGCAGATTATTGAAGTCATGTGCCACACCGCCAGCGAGTCTGGCGATGGCTTCCATCTTCTGGGCGACGCGGAGCTGCTCTTCGAGCAGCGTGCGATCGTGCTCAGCTTTCTTGCGCTCACGGAGATCGGTGGCGATGCTCATCAGCGCCGGCTGCCCATCCCAGTCCACCGTCTTGGCCCAGACCAACATCGGCAGCAGCTCTCCAGTCTTGTGAAAGTGCTCCACCTCGAAACAGGCCTCACCGCGCTGCTGGAGCATGCGCACCCGCTCGGCGAAGCGCTCGGCGCTGGAGGGTGCATCAAGTTGGGTGACACTGAGGGCCAGAAACTCCTCCTCGGTATAGCCGTGAAGCTCGAAGGAGCGCTTGTTGGCATACAACCACTGGCCATTGGCGTCGTGAACGGTGATGCTGCTTGGGGCGCTGTCGAGCAGCTCGGCCATGATCCGTAGCCGCGTCTGAGCAGCGATGCGCTCGCTGACATCTCGCACGGTGCCAAGCCAACCTCCACGCTCGGCCAACACAAAGGGGCTCGCGCTGAGCTCGCCCACGAAGCTCTCCCCCGAACAGCGTCGCATCTCCACGACCACGCTGCGCAGCGCCGAGTCCGACGGAAAGCCTTGCGAGGTGTCGGAAAAGCGCTGGCACAGGGGCGTGCCCAAGAGCGCCTCGGCACCATCACCGAAGACCTTGCTCGCCGCTGGCGAGAGGTAGCTCAGGATGCCATGCTCGTCGGTGATGAAGAGGCAAGCGGAGAGCTGCTCGGCGATGGCACGGAATTTCGCTTCGCTGAGCCGCAGCTGCCTCTCGGTCTGCCTGGCTTCGGTGACGTCGCGAAAGATGCCGAACGTCCCCATGAAGCCGAGCTCGTCACTGCGGTAGGGCGTCGCCGTGACGTGCAGCAGGCGGATTTCGCCTGAAGGTCGTCGAAGCTCGATCTCGTAGACGCTCCCCTCCCCTTCCCGTCGCAGCCGCGTCTGCTCCGCCACCGCTTGCACCGAGGAAGGGGGCAAAAAGTCCAGCAGCGAGCGCCCGGTCAGCGCGCCGGGAGGCACTCCAAAAATGGCATCACCAGCAGGATTAGAATACATAAATCGCTCTTCCTGGTCAACCAGACCGAGGCCTTCGGCCTGGTTTTCGACCAAGGTGCGGAAGAGCTGCTCGCGTTCTCTGAGGCGCTGTGCAGCGGCGTCTTGTTCGCTGCGATCGTTGGCCAACCCCAGGTAGCATCGTCCACGCGCCGGACAGGACATGGCTTGTATCGACCAGCTCAGCAGACAGCTACTCTGCCCAGCTCGACGCCAGCGCGAGAGGCGCGCGAATCGCTGGTCTGGGAAGCGTTGGAAATGCGCGGAAAGCTCCTCGGCGAGCTCATCATCGAGCAGCGTTGGAAAGGCCCGACCAACGAGGGAGGAAGCTGTGGCCTGAAGTGTCTCACACAGGCATTGGCTGACCGTGAGT
>JAVFAO010000413.1:0-6032 GCA_034002465.1 Myxococcota bacterium | reverse complement strand
GGGCCGAGCTCGTGGGCGAGCTGCCGGGCTGTGCGCTGGGTGGGGGTGGGCTGATCGCGAAAGAGCGCCTCGTGGCGCTCGAGCAGCCAGCAGCGCACGGCTTCTTTGAAGGCCTTGGCGTCGTCGGGTGGGGACCAGCGCCGCTTGGTCTCGGGGGTTTCGAGCAGACGGAGCCAGCGGCCTCGTTCGGGGTCGTCGAGCAGGCGCAGGCGCTGGCGGTAGAGCTCGGCCAGCGGGCCGCCGACGTCGGTGGGGGCCTCGCGCTTGTGGATGCGGAACCACTCGGAGGCCGAGATGTCGGTGGCCACCTCGCGGGCGAGCCTCACCTCGAAGGGGCGGTGCTGGGGCTCGACGGAAACGCGCACCTCGTCCACCGAAGCTGCGGTCAGCGTGGGCAAACCAAATATGCCGTAGACGCGCCAGTCCATCTCCTCTTGCAGCGACACCAGCACGCCGCGCAGCCGGGCGCGTTCCGCCAGGCTGCGGGCGCGGGCCTCACGCAGCGCGGCCAGCGACGGGGTCGCGGCGAGGGTGGCGGCGACGACCGGCTCGGCGGCCTGCGCGGCCATCGCCTGCACGGTCTGCTCGGCGGCGACCACCAGCTCGAGGAGCTGCTCGGTCAGCAGCTCCAGCGCCGGCACCGGGAGCTGCTGCAGCAGGTTGCCGGAGTATTCGAGGTATGACAGCCAAGGCGCCTTCCTCATCGTGAGCGATTCGCCGGCTTGAACGATGCCCTTGGGAAACATGACGAGGCGGCACCAGAAGCCGACGGTCGATGAGTTGAGGTAGCCGAGCAGGGCTTGGTGGTCGGCCTTTCCGTAGGAGTCTTTCAGGATGATGACCGGTGCATGCTTGTTGAAGACTTTACCGCCGCGGCTCAGAACGAAATGATTGTGCGTTGCAACGTATGGGTAAGACAGTCGCAAATCCGCAGAATATCGTTCCGGGTAGTACATGGAGTACTCGTAGAACTGCCCTCCCTGCTCAAGCTTGGTCTGGAAGCCCTTGCCACGACGAAGCCAAAGTGCAGAGCGATGTCGCCAAGCGAGGTGATAGAATTCGCCAAGGTCTGCGGGCTCACGCGTTTGGGCCCCTTGATATGGCAGGGCAATCCTCAGAGCGGTCGAAATGTTCCAGTCGCGAACGTGAGCGCCAGTAACGTATTCGACAGCTGATGCCTCTGGCATCTGAAGGAAACGGGCTGGCAGAATGAATACGTCGTCGGCGCGCGTCACGGCCCCCGCACCCATCACCTGCGCGAAGTCGCTCAAATGCAGCGAGGCTTTGCTGTTCAGCAACTTGAATACGTGACGGGCTCCGCCACCGGCGAGGATCCATGGTGGATCGCGCAGTTCTGGGCGCGGGATGCTTTCAACGGAAATGTGAGGGCCGTCCCAACCGAGCGTCTGGTGTCGGTGGACGATCTCGCTCCAAACAGGGGCGGACGCGGCGCGGGCGGGAACTTCCTTCTCCCCACGCTTTCCTAGTACCGCCACGACGGTCGGTGCACTTGGAGTCCGATTGCGCCCGAAAAGCAGCAGCGTCGGAGTCCCATGCCCAGGCAGGTAGCACCCGGACGTATCGATCAGGTGGTCCACATCAAGACGGGGCAACACGTCTTGAATCAATGCGCGCCCAGAGTCACGCTTGGTGAATGCATTGCTGACGATGACGCCAACATATCCAGATGGAATTGACAGCTCGAAGAACCTCTCCACGAACGGCGGACCAAGGGGGACTTCAAAGGTGGCAGCCGCATAGTCTTTCCGATATCGCGTTTTCTTGACCGCATCCTTCTCCACGATGTACGGCGGGTTGCCCACTACCGCGTGGTAGCGTTGCCGCAGCACCTTGGCCACCGCGCCGCGGTCGCTCAAACGAAAGAGCCCGTCCCCCCAGTTTTGGCTCTCCTCTTCATCGACCCACTCTGCGAAGCCTTGTTGCCGCCGCTCGCGGTGCAGCAGGCTGTCGGCCACCACGACCTGGGGCCGCAGCGCCGGCGCCCTGTCCAGCCGCTCGATGCCCACCGCCTCGAGCACCGCCAGCACCAAGCGAAAGCGCGCGATGGCCACGGCGTAGGGGTTGAGGTCCACCCCATGGACTTGGTCGAGGGCCCGCTGCGCCAGCGTCTCCACCGGCGTCGTCAGCTCCTGCGCCTGCCAGGCCGCCAGCAGCTCGCGGAACGCCCCCAACAAGAAGTGACCCGAGCCACAGGTCGGGTCGATCAGCCGCACCTGCGCCAGGCCAAAGGTCTCGATCGCCGGCGTCAGCGTCTGTTCGAGGATGAAGCGCTCGACGAAGTCCGGCGTCTGCAGCAGCGCATAGCGCTTGCGCACCGACTCCGACAGGTCCTGGTACAGATCGCCCAAGAAGCGCGTGTCGCTGCCCGCGAAGGTGAAGGCCGGCACGCCCGTCTCGGCGTCCACCTGCTGGAAGACGTCGAGCAGCGCACGCGCCCCCTCGCTCGACGGCGCCAAGACCCAGACCGGGTTGTGCTGCGTGTCGAAGACCTCGCGCGCCCCAGGCAACTGCGCCAGCTCCCTGAACACGGTCAGCAAGTACTCGCGTGGCCCCAAGAAGGGCGCGAGCTGCACGAAGCTGGCCTCGCGGTCTCTGGCGCGGGCCAACGCGTCGGCGTCGGGCCCAGCGAGGCGCGGATCGATGAGGTGCCGGTCCTCGAGCGTCCTCACGAAGACCACCGACAACACCCAGGCCGCAGCAAGCTGCGTCACCCGCGCGCGCCGCCAGGGATCGAAACCTTGCCCCGTCTCCCCGCTCTTCTTCTCGTCCTCCCACGCCACCCGCAAGCCCCTCTCGACCTCGGGCAGCTTGGCCCGCTCGAGCAGGTCCTTCTCCAGCGCCTTCAGCGCAGGCTGTAGCCGCTTGGGCAGCGTCTTCTCGGTCTTCTCGTCCACTGGGCGCTTGGCCTGTTTCCCAAAGTTCTTGTCGATTGGGCGCTTGGCCTGTCCCCCCAACTTGTTCGGCGGCTTGGCGCTCATGGGGTCTCCGCAGCGCGGTGGGCCTTGGCGAGCCAGGGCTCGGGTAGCTGAAGCCGCTGTACCGGCAGCGGCGCGGGCACGGGCAGCCGGCCGTTGATCGACGGCGCCAGCCCATCGGCGTGCGACGGCAGCACCAGCAGCACGGCGCCGGTGTCGCCCCGTTCGGCCTCTTCGACCAGCCGCGACAGCGCGCTCGCCAGGCCATAGCGCGCCAGCGCGCCGGGCCACAGCAGCAGCAGCGGTCGGCCCTCGGCGGCACGGCTGGCCGTCAACAGGCCATCGACCATGGCCTCGGCCGCGTCGCGAACCAAGCCGACCAAGAGGCCCCAGTCGGGCCCCTCGGGGCCTGCGCGATCGGCCGCTTCGATGTTGGCCCAGTCGACCCCATCGGCGGCGGCGCAGCGCCGCACCTCGCTGCTCAGCGCGTGGTCGAGCGACACTGGCGTCACCCCCAGCGACTCGCCCAGGCGTGCAGCCGCGGCGACGGCGAGGTCGGCGCGGACCTGGATGACGCGGAAGCGGCGGCTCGCGACGCCACGGTCGAGCTGGTCTTGGAAGGCGGCAGCGCGCTGCGCGTCCGGGTCGCGGCGCGCCGGCAGCCCCGGGCTGACGCGGGGAGCGCGCGGCGGAAGCTGCACGGTCATCGAGCTCGCCGCGTGCTGACCGGGTCGCAGATATTCGCCGCTCTGGGCGTCGAAGACGAAGCCGTGCGGCGTCAGCAAGCGGTCGAGCTCGGGGCGCTCGGGCAGCGGCAGCGCCTCGGGATAGCGCGTGCTCACGTGGCGGCGCAGGCTGTCCAAGGTCATGCGGCTGGAGGCCAGCGCCGAGACCGAGAGGGTCAGCGCGCGCGCTGCGTTCAGGCCTCGGGGGTAGAGCTCGAGGCGCGGCGAGGCCGCCGCCGAGCGGCTCGCCCGCGCGGCCAGCAGCACGCGCTGGGCTGGCGACAGGTGGGCCAGCGCCGTGTTCTCGACGGCCGTGGCCAACGTCGCCAGCACGGTCTCGGTGGACGGCAGCGGCTCGCTCTGGGCCAGCGCGTCGGCGGCGGCGGCCAGCGCGGGCAGCGCGTCCAGGACCGCGGCGTCGCGGGCCAGCCAGGGCCCCGCGTCGAGGCGGCGCCAGTGGCAGAGCGGGTTGGGGCGCAGCTCGAGGGCGACGCGCACCAGCGCGGCGGCGAGGGCCAGCTCGTCGTCGCTGGCGCCCTCGGGACAGCGGGCCTCGGCCAGGGCCTTGGCCAGCTCCTCCATCGGCATCGCGGGCTCGAGCAGCAGCGGTCGCAAGGTATCGAGCAGCGCCTGGGCGACCGGGCTGCCCAACCACCTCTTGTTGCGCAGAAAGTGAACGCTCGAGTGCAGCAGGGGCGGATCGATGCCCAGGGCCGCCGCCACCTCGGGCACGCTACGGGCGGCGGGCAGGCCGACGTCTGGGCGTTGCTCTGGCAGGGGATCGAGGCCGACGAGCAGCCGCAGTCGCCGCTGCGCCTCGGTGTCGCTCCTCCGGCCGATGAGCGCGCGAACCCAGTCGCCCAGCGAGCCAGGGGCAGGCTCGGCGGCTGCCAGCGCGCGCAGTCGCTCGGTCAGCGCGCTCGCCGCTGCTGCTCCCACGAGGAAGGCCACGCGTCGCTCGGGGGCCTGGGCGACATCGACGGTGTTGGTGATGCCCGCGTTGGCCAGCGCCTCGACCTGTGCGCTCTCGAGCTCCAGCTCGGGCTCGCTCAGCGCGAAGCGCGGGCTGATGAAGCCCGGCAGCAGCGGCTCGGCGGGCGCCAGCGTCAGCGACGCGCGCAGCGTCTTGGCCAGCTCGAAGAGCTCTCGCGTGACCCTGCTGCCGATACCGCGAATCATGGACAGTTGGTTGTGGGGGAGCTGCAGCAGCTCTGCGACGTTCTGCACCCCCGCGCGATCCAGGGCGTTGCGCGCCCGCGCCGAGAGGGGCAGCGCCTCGACCAGCGTCTCTGGCAGCACGGCGCCAAGCTCCACCGTGACGTCGAGCTCCTGCCCTGTGTTGGCGACGTCGTCAGGCGCCAGCGCCGCCAGCCAGGCCTGGCGCAGCGCCTCGGCGTGCTCGAAGCGCTGCTTCAGGTCGCGCGCGAACGCGCGGACGAAGAATGCGCTGAGGCGATCGCGCACCGCAGGGTCGAAGCGCTCGGCGTCGACGACGATGGGGGCGTCGATCCCAGCTCCCGTGCTCTGGCTTGGTCGAACGCCGGTCAGGGCGTAGTAGAGGACGGCGGCGGCGGCAAAGTGATCGGCGGCGGCGTCCCATCGTCCACGCAGGTAGAGCCAGGGGTCGCGCCACTCGGGTCTACCGTCGCCCACCGAGGCGGGGTCGCCGCTGGAGAGCGAAAAGTCGAGCAAGAGCAGGTGTCGCTGCCGCCCTTCGTAGCCCGTGAAGCCGATGTTGCTCGGCATCAGGTCGCGGTGGGTGATGCCGCGCTCTTCGAGGTACTGCACGGCCGAGAGCAGGTCGTCGCCGTAGCGGCGCGCGAGCTCCAGCGACAGCGTCCCCTCCGTGCGCAGCAGCTCGGCGAGGCTGCGCTCGCCAGCAAAATCGAGCAGCAGGCAAGGCCGGCCGGCCAGCGTGAGCACCTCGCGCAGCGCGACGATGTGTTCATGGCGAAGGCTGCGCAGCACCTCCGCCTCGGCGAGCACGCGCTCGGCGCAGTTGGCGTCGTGGGGGACCTTGAGCGCGTAGTCCTTGCCCTGCCTGCGGACGTGGAAGACGACCGCCGTCCCGCCCTTGCCCAGCCTGCGTTCGACGCGCAGGCCACCGGGCAGCAGGTCGCCCTTGTCCGCCTCCAGGGGATCGCGCTGCTCGGAGGGGTCGAGCACGGGCCGGGTCAAGGCGTCGAGGATCCAGTCGTTGAACCAGTCGCTCACGTCATCGGCGCGCTCGTGCTGGTTGGGGCGCGTGGCCAGGCTGAGGCCTTCGTCGAGGGCGGCGAGCTCGGCGCAGACCGAGGAGGGGCAGAGGCCGCCGTCGGGCGTGGCGCGCAGTCGCAGCTCGCGTTCGGGCAGGGTCGGAGCGGGCGGCTGG
>JAVFAO010000412.1:0-6057 GCA_034002465.1 Myxococcota bacterium | reverse complement strand
CAAACGCGTGCTGGTACTGCTCACCGATCTGACCGCCTTCGCCGATGCGCTCAAAGAGATCAGCGTCGCCATGGAGCAGGTGCCTTCGAACCTCGGCTATCCTGGCTCTCTGTATTCCGAGCTCGCTTCCAGATACGAGAAGGCCGTTGACTACGAGGGCGCGGGTTCCATCACCATTCTGGCGGTGACCACGATGCCAGGCGGCGATGTGACCCACCCCGTCCCCGACAACACGGGCTACATCACCGAGGGACAGTATTACCTCAAAGGCGGGCGGATCAACCCCTTCGGTTCGCTGTCGCGACTCAAGCAGTTGGTTATCGGCAAGGTGACCCGTGAGGATCACGGTGCGGTCATGAACTCGATGATCCGTCTGTATGCGAGAGCACTCGAGTCCAAGAAGAAGATCGCCATGGGCTTCGAGAAGACGCCCACGGACGAGAAGTTTCTGCGGTATGGGGAGCTCTTCGAGCAGCGGTTCATGGATCTGCGGGTGGACCTCGCGCTCAACGATGCCCTCGACAAGGGTTGGCAGACCATGGCCGAGTGCTTCACGCCCCAAGAGGTCAATATCAAGAAAGAGATCCTCGACAAATTCTGGCCCAAGGAAGCCTAACAGCTTTGCAGAGATCAGTTTGGGGAACAGGCCAAGCGCCCAATCAACAAGAAGCTGGGCACTTTGAAAGAGTTCCCTCGACCGTTGTCGAGGCTTGTTGCGCAATCGACAGATGAGCACACCGAGCGAACAGCCCGCTTCACAGCAGTCTCAGGAAGGTCGTCGTGGCTGACAAGATCAAGTTGAACAAGAACACGCTGCGCGAGCAGAAGCAGAGCTTGGCGCTGTTCCTCGAGTTCTTGCCCACCTTGGAGCTGCGCAAGCAACAGCTTCAAACGGAGCTGCGCAAGCTCGCCGTCGCTCTGGTGAAGCGGCGTCAAGCCCTGGACGAGCTGATGAGCAGCGTGCAGTCGTGGGCCACCATGCTCGAGAAGGTGCTGCCTACGGTTCAGCCGCTGGTCAGAGTGGACACGGTAGAGGTGCTTCAGGGCAACATCGCTGGCGTGCGCGTACCCGTATTCCAGAAAGTTCGGTGGCAAGAGCTACGCTACACTCTGGTCGCGACCTCGATGATACACGATGCAGCCATTGCTTTTCTGAAGGCAGGGCTCTCGGTGCGTGAAGAGCTACGGGTGATGCAGGAACAGCAGCGACTGCTCGAGGCCGAGCTGGTGAAGACCACTCAGCGCATCAACCTCTACGAGAAGGTGCTGATCCCCGAAACCAAAGAGAATATCCGCAAGATCAAGGTCTACTTGGGTGATCAGCAGACCGCAGCGGTGTGCCGAGCGAAGATCGCCAAGACCAAGATCATGCTCAAGGCTGCCGCACTCGATGCGCAGAGCGAGGAGGGCTGAAGGTGGCCATCGTCAAGATGAAGAAGGTGGGCCTGGTTGGGCCTACATACTTGCGCGATGAGCTCCTGGCGCTGTTGCAGTCGTCGGCGCTGATCGATGTGGTGCCCATGAGCCCCCTCGACGAGAGCGAGCGGGCTGCCCTCGAAGCTCCAGCAGAGCTCAGCACGGCGCGCATGGCGCTGCAGCGGACCATCAACACGTTGGAAAGCGTTCGCCGTAAGCGTGATGACGCACCTGCACTCAATGAGAAGAACGCCCTCACGAGCGAGCGAAAGGCTCTCGAAGCGCAAGCGCCCTCGAACGGGGACGATGCGCCAGCACAATCGACTGCGCTCAGCCGTCGCGATACGGCAGAGGCCATCGTGGGCGAGGTCGAGCGCCGCAGCGCTCGACTCAACGAGCTCGACAACCGACTCACGGCGCTGGGCAAAGAGCGGGCGCGGCTCGCTCCCTGGGGCCACTTCGAGCCGTCTGAACTTCTCGAGCTGCGAGAGCGCGGCGTTTTCGTCGAGCTCTACGAAGGCAGCAACAAGGAGCTCGACGCAGCCCCGCTCTCGGACCTCGACTGGAGTGGCCGGGTCGACTTGGGCGGCCGAAAGCAGGGTCTGATCGCGCTGCGCCTCGACGCGCCGCCAGCGCTCGAGCTCGAAGGTTTTGCCCTGCCTGAGCGCTCACTTCAGGCCGTCGAGGAGGAAATCGAGACGCTCGAGCAGGACAAGCTCGAGCTGCTCGAAGCGCAGCTCGCCAGCAGCGCCGAGCTGCCATTGCTGCGCAGGCAAGAACGACGGCTACTGGACGAGCTCAGCTTCGCGCAGGTGCGCGCAGGCTTGGGCGGTGACGAAGAGCTCTTTGCGCTGCAGGCCTGGTGCCCGGTCAAGCGGGTCGATGAGCTGCGCAGCAAGCTCGCATCGATTGCGGTCGTGCTCTTGGTGGACGACCCAGGGCCCGACGACGAGGTGCCCATTCTGCTCGAGAATGGGCCCATCGCGCGACTCTTCGAGCCGCTGCTCAACGCCTTCGCCCTTCCCCACTACCGCGAGCTCGACCCCACCGGATACATCGCCCCCTTCATGGGCCTCTTCTTTGGCTTCTGTTTGGGTGATCTGGGCTACGGCGTGGTGCTCGCGCTGATCGGCCTCTTCGCCAAGCGTCGCTTCGGCAGCCAGCCCGAGATTCGGGTGGTGCTCAACTGGATCATCTTGCTTGGTGTGTGCACCATCCTGGTCGGCGGCCTCACCGGCAATGTCTTCGGGATGCTGATCTACCAGGACCAGTTCTTGGGTTTGGGCAGCGACATGCTGCTCTTCCGCTTGAGCGCAAATCCTCCTGATTTCTTTGCCGCCTCGCTGCTCTTCGGCGTGGTGCAGATCACCGTGGGCATGCTCATTCGCTTGGTGCGGGAGCTGCGCCTTGGGCAAAACCAGAAGGCCATCGGCACCGTGGGCTGGCTGGGCGTGATGCCCTCCATTGCGCTCTGGGCCTTCCTCGACCTGCCCTGGGCCTTCGTCGCGAGCCTACTGCTCATCTTCCTCTTTGCCGCACCAAGCCCCAGCGTGGGCCGTCGCCTCGGTGGCGGTGCCTGGGCCCTGTACAACGTCACTGGCCTCTTCGGCGATGTCATGTCCTACGCCCGTATCTTCGGACTTGGGCTCTCCTCGGGCATCATCGCCGGCGTCGTCAACACCATCGCGATGACCGTCGCCCACTCCGTACCCGTCGCGGGCTGGGTGATCGCCGTGCTCATCCTGGTGGGCGGACACACCTTCAACTTCGCGATGGCGACCATTGGCTCCGTGGTTCACCCCGCGCGTCTACAGTTCCTGGAATTCTTTGGCAAATTCTTTGAGGGCGGCGGACGGGCTTTCCGCCCATTCAGAAAGCTGGAAGGAGAGTAAGAAGACATGGAATGGATGCAAATCCTCGCCTATTTTGGCCTTGGCGTATTGGGACTCGGGCTCTCGGGCTCGGCGATCGGGCTCGCGGTGGCGGGCTCGGCGGTCGCGGGCATGCGCGCCGAACGCCGCAACAACGGTCTGGCCGTCTCGGTTCTGCCCGGTACCCAGGGTCTCTACAGTTTCGCCGTCGGCTTCTTGTGCATCCAGGCCCTCAAACCTGTATTCTCAGGTGAGATCACTGGTGCCGACGCCGAGCGAACCTTCCTGATTGTCTTCGCCTCCGGCGTGATCACCGGCATCTCCTGTCTCTTCTCTGGCTGGTTCCAGGGCAAGGTCTGCGCCGCCGGCATCAAGAGCATCAATCAGGACCGCATGGGCATGGGTCAAGCCATTCTTTTGGCGGTCTTCCCCGAGTTCTATGCCATCCTCGGCTTCGCCTTCTCGGCGCTGCTGCTCTTCGCCTCGACCTGAGCGAAAGACCAGCTCGAGCGCCCCTGTTGGCAACCGACGCTCAGTCTGCATCCTCCGTGACGAGTTGATACTTCTTCACCTTGGAGTGCAGGGTCTTGTAGTCCACCTGCAGCAGACGCGCGGTCTTCGCTTTGTTCCCACCTGCGCAACGCAGCGCTTCGGCGATGACCTCGCGCTCGGTTTGTTCCACCACATCCTTGACGATGTCCGAGAGTGAACGCTGACCAACAGGCTCGCACCTGTTGTTCGTCGTCGACGACACGTTGAGCTGATGAAGGCGCAGATCGGAGGCGACGATCTGCTCGCCTGCGAGCAGCGTCGCTCGTCGGATGATAGAGCGCAGCTCTCTCACGTTGCCCGGCCAGGAGTGCTTGGCGAGCAGCTCCAGCGCGTCCTCTCGCAAACCACAGACGGCCTTTCCAAGCTCGATGTTGGCCATCTCCACGAAGCGGCGCGCGAGGTAGGGAATGTCCTCTCTGCGCTCCCGTAAGGGTGGAACGATGATCGGAAACTCGTTGAGACGATAGTAGAGGTCGTGACGAAAGCCCGTCTCGATGAGCTCGACGTTGGTGGCCGCCACGAAGCGGATATCGACGTCGATGGCCTTGACGCCGCCCACCCGATAGAGACGGCGATCCTGAATGACACGCAAGAACTTGGCCTGGGAGATGGGCGCCATGTTCCCGATCTCGTCCAGGAAAACGGTTCCTCCCTGGGCGATCTCGAATTTCCCTGGTTTTTGTTGGTCTGCCCCGGTGAAGGCACCGCGCTCGTGACCAAAGAGCTCGCTCTCCAACAAGTGCTCTGGAATCGCGCCGCAGTCCACCGCCACGAACGGCCCATCGACCCGATTGCTCGCCGCGTGAATGGCCCTCGCCACGAGCTCCTTGCCGGTGCCCGTCTCTCCGAGGACGAGCACCGAGAGATCCGAATTGGCCACCTTGTTGACGTTGGCGGTGAGCTCGACGATGTGGCTGCTTCGGCCCATGGCTTCGAGCAGACTAAAGGTGTTGCGGGGCGTGCTGCCGCCACTGATAGGGGTGCGCCGAGCCCGCGTCTGGGCGAGGGCGCGCCGGGCCACCCAGAGCACCGTCTCGTGATCGAAGGGTTTGGGCAGATAGTCGAAGGCGCCTGCCTTCATGGCAGTCACCGACTCATGGATGTCGGCGTATGCGGTGATGAGCACGACGGGCAAGGTCGCGTCCATCTCTCGAACCCGCTCTAGAACCTCGAGCCCACTGATCCCAGGCATACGGACATCGAGCAGGATCAGGTCTGGCGGATGCGAGATGACTTCTTCGAGTGCCTTCTCACCGTTTTCCGCGCAACGTACGACAAATCCATTTCTTTCGAGTAAGCGACCAAGAATTTTGCGGAGCGCTTCCTCGTCGTCGACAACCAAGACACGCGGCGGTGCTACAGACATCGGCAGCTTTCCATTCTGGCTGAGCATCGTGTGCGAAACAGGGCCGGCGCATCCGGGTCTTCATCGACAACGCGTCCTCAATGAAAATGACAGAAAACACGACTGGGGAAAAGGGGCTATGGAATTGATTCCATAGTGCTGTGGCATCAGCTCCCGTGAGCAACTGCCCGCACACGCAGCAAAGCCACTGTTCCCGCCGCCCTCGTGTTCGAGCAAGCGCTGGCGCAGCCTTTGCTTCATAACCCTCCACCACTCGTCTGATTGCGCTGGTCGCACGGCGAGACTTTCCGCCCCAAACACCTTTTTGTCGATTGGGCGCTTGGCCTGTTCCCCCAACTTGTTGAATCAAGATGGATTCGTCTGTCCGAAGCCAGGTTCGCAGCACGTCCAGCTCGAGCTGAAGGAGATGCACCCATGACCACGCCCCGCTCTCGAACCGCCCTACTGACCGCGACCACAGCCCTGGCTGTGCTCCTGCTCAGCCTGTTGAGTGCCTGCGACGACAGCCCAGGCAAGCCAACGGGTGAAACCGAGACCTCGGACTTCTTCGAGTTCCTGGACCTCGACCAGCCCGAGTGCAGCTCTGGCGCCCAGTGCGCGAGCGGGGTCTGCGACACGGCCCTGGGGCTCTGCCTCGAGCCGAGCTGCGCAGACAACGTCAAGAACGGCGACGAAACCGGCGTGGACTGCGGCGGTGCCTGCAATCCCTGCGGCGACGACCAGGAATGCCGCGCCGATGCCGACTGCCTCAGCGGCAACTGCGACAACCTCAGCCACCTCTGCGTCGCCCCAAGCTGTGAGGACGAGCGTCTCAATGGCGGCGAAACCGACGTCGACTGCGGCGGCTCCTGC
>JAVFAO010000411.1:0-6098 GCA_034002465.1 Myxococcota bacterium | reverse complement strand
GAGGAAAGCACAATCGTCGTAACACGTCGTAGTGGCGAGCGGCCGGTCGACATCACCAATGATGTGCTACGCTTTCATCGAAGTAAGTCAGTAATCGACAGAAAGAATCAATCGTGGGCGTGCGGCCGCTCGCCCCTACTTGGAGGAGCCGTCCTCCTCGGCACGGCATCCCTGTCTTCTTGCTGCAATGACTCGTTTGATTCATCAGCTTGCAGGTGATGCGCATCACGTGGGCAAAGGGCTAGCCCTTTGGAATCCCTCTTCTTTTCGTATCGATTTGCATTCGCTCGCTCTCGGGCGCCGAGCTCTCGACAGCAACAATTCCTGCGGAATGTCGAGAGGATGCGTGCCCTTCGCTCGCTTGCCTTCAGGTCAGCGCGCTCGCCGCCAATGCATCCCGATAGCGCGCGCTGCGCTTCAGCAAGTCTGCATGAGGACCGTCCTCCAGCACTCGGCCCCCCTCCATCATCACCACCCGTTCGTAGCGCTCCAGACCCACCAGCCGATGTGTCACCACCACCGTCGTTCTTCCTCGTGACACCTGCTCCACACTCTGCATCAGCTCCTCTGCCGTCACCGCGTCGAGGTTCGCTGTCGGCTCGTCCAGAAGCAGAGCTGGCGTCTCCCGCAACAACAGCCGCGCCAAGACCAAGCGGCGCCGCTCACCCCCACTCAAGCGCGCGCCTTCCTCCCCAAGCCAGGTCTGCAAACCCTCGGGCAAGAGCTGCAGCAACGACCCCAAGCCGGCGAGCCGCAGCACCTCCCGCAATTCCTCATCACTCGCCTTCGGCTTCGCCAACCGCAGATTCTGCGCCACCGTCCCCGTGAAGAGCTGACTCTCCTGCTCCAACACCCCAAGCCGCTCCCTCAACGCATCCTCAGCGACACTCGACACCGCCTGTCCATCCACCCGCACATCTCCTTCGTGCACCGGCAGGTAGCTCTGCAACACGCGCAAGACGGTCGTCTTCCCACTGCCGCTTGCCCCCACCAGCGCCACCCGTTCGCCAGCTCCGATGCGCAAACTCAGCCCGCGAAGCGCCAGCCCTTCGGCCCCGGGATACGCTGCCTTCACCTCCCGAAGCTCTATCGTCGGACTCAGGCTGCTTTCTCTCTCCCAGGCTGCATCCCCTGACGCGGTTGCTGCAGGGCCGTACAACAGCGCCTCCAAACGGGCCGTTGCCGCCAAGGCCTCAGACAAATGGAGCGCCGCCCCTGGCAGTCCCAAGGCCGCCTCGAACGACGACAAGGTCAGCAAGGCCACCACGGCGAGCTCGACCCCGCTGAGCTGCCCAGCCTGCACCGCAGACACGCCCCAGAACATGGCCATCGACAAGCTCAGATACGGCACCGCGCTCGAGAGCGCCTCCAGCAGCAAGTCGCGGCGCCCCCGGGCGAGCCGTGTTCGCTGGAGTCTGTCCAAAAGCGCCACATAGCGCGCCTCGAAGCGTTCTCTCGCCCCGTACTGCTCGAGCTCCTCGCGCCCCTCCAAACCCTCAGAGGCCAAGCCAGCAAGCTCCCCCTCCAGCGCAGCGATGCGCCCCAGACGATCGCGCTGGCTCAAGAATACCGCCCAGGCCAGCCCCAGCACCGCGAGCTGACCCGCCAAGAGCGCCACTGCGGAGCCTGCACCATAGAGGACAGCCAGAAAGCTCGGCAGCAGCAGCAAGACCAGCAACGCCGTCAGCGTCGGCAGCAACACCCCCAACAGGAAATACTCCACCGACTCGACGTCGCTCAACAACCTCCGTACCAGCTCGCCGCTGCGCTGATGCCCTAGACCCACCGGAGCGTGGGGCCATAGCCGGTTGTAGAGCCAGGCGCGAAGCTTCGCGATGAGCGCCAAGGTCAGCCCGTGTGCGCTCAGCCGCTCCGCATATCGAAACACCCCACGTGAGACCCCAAACGCTCGCACGCCAACGACCGCCACCTGCAGCACGCCAATGTGTGGTTGAGCTGCCGCCGTGGCTAGAAGCCAAGCCGAGGTCCCCAGCAACGAGATGCCACTGAGCACCGTCAGTACGCCAAACAAAGCGCTCAATACCAGACCCTGTCGAAGACCTGGCGTTCGCCACAAGAGCGCGGCCAAATGCCGCAACACAGTAGGTTTCGGGTTTCGGGTTTCGGGTTTCAGGAGCGATTCGGGTTTTGGGAGCGATTCAGGTTTCAGCCAGGGCCCTGGGCTCGCCCCGCTTTCCCTGGAGCTCACTGGGGTTGCCCCGCCCAGCAGGGAAGGGCTGGAGCGCGCGTGAGCGCGAGGCAGACAGGGGTCGGACAGAGCGGGACGGAGGCTTTCGGTTGACGATCGACTTGAAGGTCTCACGCAGAGGCGCAGAGACGCAGAGGCACAAAATAAAGGAGTTTTTGCTTGGCAGGGATGATTGCTCGACGACGACTTAGTTACGAGGTTTCGGGTTTCGGGTTTCGGGAGCGATTCCGGTTCCTCGTCACTGGCGGCGAGCTCGGTGCTCTGGGGCCATTCCTCGTTCCTCGTTCCTCGCTCGTTCCTCGTTCCTCCTTGGAACGCTTCGCAGAAGCGGCGATAGAGAGGCACCGTCTCGACCAGATGGGCGTGGGGGCCATCGGCCTCCAAAGCCCCAGCACGCAGCACCAGCACCCGGTCGACCAGACGCAGCGTCGAGAGCCTGTGCGTGACCATGAACAGCGTCCGCCCGTTCAGGGCCCCACTGAGGCGATCGAGCAACCGAGCTTCGCTCGCTGGATCCAGCTTCGAGCTCAGCTCGTCCAACAGCACGAAGGGACGCTTGGTGAGCAGCGCCCGCGCCAACGCCAAGCGCTGTCGCTCTCCGCCGCTGAGCAGCCTCGCGCCCTCGCCGACTTGCGTCGCCAAACCCGACTGGGCGCGCAGCATCTCATCCAGCTCGACCAGCTCCAGCACGCGCCAAAGCGCCTCGTCCGAGGCGTCTGGGGCCCCGAGCCGCAGGTTCTCTGCCACGGTGCCAGCGAACAAGACCGGACGCTGCGGCACCCAGGCGATCGACTGCTGCCAACGCGCGAGCAGGGCCCCCTCGAGAGGCCGCTCGTCGAGCAGCAGCCTTCCTTGCTTGGGCTTCTCCAGGCCAAGCAGCAGCCGACACAGCGTCGTCTTTCCCGCACCGCTCGAGCCCACCAGGGCGATGCGCTCGCCTGCGCCGAGGCTGAGCGATATCCCATCGAGAATGCGTCGCTTTCCGGCATCGTAGTTGAAGCCCACCTGGTCGAAGTCAAGGCGCGTGAACCCCTCCAGCATCCCCTGGCTGCGGTCCTTCGCGCTCCGAGTTTCGATGGGCTCGCCTTCGTCCCCCATGATCGCAAAGAGCTCTGCCGCCGCGTTGGCCCCTTTGAGGCCTGCGTGATAGTTGGCGCCGATGGCGCGCAAGGGAGCGTAGAACTCGGGCGCGAGCAGCAGCACGAAGAGGGCGGCGAAGAAGTCGAGCCGGCCGTACATCAAACGCAGCCCAAGCTCGACAGCAATCACTGCGACACTGAGGGTAGCGAGCAGCTCCAGCGCGAAGGCAGAGAGAAAGGCGACGCGCAGCACCTCCATGGTGGCGCGCTTGTAGCGCTCGCTGACGCGCTTGATGACCGCCGCGTGGCGCTGCGCACGGCCAAGGGCGCGCAAGCTGGCGAGGCCGCGCACCGCTTCGTGAAAGAACGCGCCGAGTCGAGCGAGCAAGCGCCATTGCCGTCGCGCCTTTCGCTCGGCGAGTTTGCCGATGAAGACCATGAAGAAGGGGATGAGCGGCGCTGTGACCAAGAGCACGACGCCTGAGAGCAAATCCGAGGCCGCTGCGAAAAGAGCGATACCGAAAGGGATGGCCGCGCCAAGCGCAAGGCTGGGCAGATAGAGGCGCAGCCACGCGTCCAGCGCCTCGACGCCCTCGCTGAGCGTGGTGACCAGACTGCCGCTGCCTTCCTGAGTGTCCGTTTGGCGTCGCAAGAGCGTGGCGAAGAGTCGCTCACGCAGACGCCGCTTGACCCTCTCGGCCAGGGAGATGGCGGCGCGCTGCCCCGCCGCCTTGATGGCGACCCGCAGCAGCGTGAGCAGCGGCAACAGGCAGAGCTCGAGAGCGAGCGCAGAGAGGCTTGCGTTGCCTTTCCAGCTCTCGACGATGATGCGGCTCGAGGCCCAAGCCTGTCCGACGACCAAGAGTCCTGCAAGTGCCTGCAGCAGCACGCTGCGCAGGAGCAGCGGGCGGTCCTGGCGAAGGAAGGCGAGCAGTCGTTTGTCGAGGTGCATGTGAGGACCGCTCGAGAACGACGGCAAGCTGCCGCTACGTCTCAGTACTCGAGATGGGATGCGCGGCTGATGCGCTGCCGGAAGATCCAGTAGCTCCAAGCTTGGTAGACGAGCACGACCGGGACCATCAGCCCGGCGACGATGCTCATCACGGTCAAGGTATACTGGGTCGACGAGGCGTTGTAGATGGTCAGGTTGTAGGCGTCGCCCAGGCTAGAGATCATGACGTTGGGGAAGAGGGCCATGAAGGCGGTGATGGTCATGAAGACAATGTTCAGGCTGGTGAGGATGAAGAAGGTGCCGTCTTTCTTCTCACGCAGGAAGTAGCGCCCGACGAGCAGCGAGGCGACGGAGGCCATGGGGATGACGCCAGGGTTCATGCCGAGCTTGCTGCGCAGGTCGAGCTCGAAGTAGCCCCAGGCAGCGAAGACGACCAGCGCGATGACGGTGGGCAGCCAGACCTTCTCCGCCACCTTTCGCGCGTGGTCTCGCATCTCGCCTTCGAGCTTGAGGAGCAGGAAGGCTGCGCCGTGCAGGGTAAAGATCAGCAGGGAGACGACGCCGCCGAGCAGGCTGTAGGGGTTGAGCAGGTCGAGGAAGCCACCGACGTAGGTCATCTCCTCGTTGATGGGCACGCCCCGGACCAAGTTGGTGAAGGCCACGCCCCAGAGCAGCGCAGGCACGAAGCTGCCGAAGATGATGGCCCAATCCCAGCGCTGCCGCCAGGTGGGGCTCTCGAACTTGCTGCGCAGCTCGAAGGCCACCCCGCGCAGGATGAGCGCGGCGAGCATCAGGGTGAGCGCGATGTAGAAGCCGCTGAACATGGTGGCGTACCAGTGGGGAAAGGCGGCGAAGATGGCGCCGCCAGCGGTGATCATCCAGACCTCGTTGCCGTCCCAGTGCGGGCCAATGGTGTTGATGACCACGCGTCGGCCAATGTCGTCCTTGCCGAGCACCGGGAGCAAAATGCCGACACCGTAGTCGAAGCCCTCCAGGAAGAAGAAGCCCGTGAAGAGGACGCCAATCAAGACAAACCAGAGAATGTTGAGATCCATCGTGCCCTCCTCAAGCCTTGGCGTTTTCGATAGCTGTGTCTTCGTCCAGGAGCGAGCCGCCCTCGTCGTCCGTCTCGTCGGTCTCGTCCTTCTTGGTCTCCTCCACGCCTCGTTTGGCGTAGTAGGTGAAGAGCTTGAGGGCAGCGATGAGGATGACCGTATAGAGCAGCGTGAAGACAATCAGCGAGAAGAGGATCTCTCCTGCGGTCACGGACTTGGAGATACCATCCTCGGTGCGTTGCAGCCCAAAGACGATCCAGGGCTGACGGGCGACCTCCGTGAAGAGCCAGCCAGTGGTGTTGGCGATGAAGGGGAGGGCGATGGCCCAGGGTAGGATGCGCAAGAAGCGTGAGCTCTGCTCGACGCGTTTTTTGACGACGAGGAAGGCGGCGAAGCCTACGAGCAACAGCATGAGCATTCCAGATCCCACCATGATGCGGAAACTCCAGTAGGAGATGGCGACCGGCGGCACGTAGTCTCCAGGACCATACTTGGCTTCGTATTCCTTCTGGATATCATTGATCCCCTTGACTTCGCCGTCGAAGCTGTTGTAGGCCAAAAAGCTCAACATTCCTGGGATCTTGATGGCGAAGACGTCCTCGCGTTTCTCTTCGTCACCGATGGTGAAGACCGAGATGGCGGCGGGGTTTTCCGTATTCCAGTGAGCCTCGGCAGCGGCCATCTTCATGGGTTGTGCGGCGACCATGTGTTGGGCCTGGGTGTGGCCGACCAGGACGACGAGCACAGTGCCGACGAGGGCGTAGGCGACGCCGAAGTTGAAGGATTTTCTGAAGATGAACTGG